>JAGAVE010000070.1 GCA_017942105.1 Clostridia bacterium
GATCTCCTTCGCTTTGCTCAGGATGACTCTAATAAAGATCACGATAAAGTCGTAAAACAACATAAATTATCGGTTCGTCGCAAGGCGTCGAATACTACGAACGCAGAGGTAGACTGTGCAAAAATCATATCATCCCTACAAACCCGAATTTGTGTAGAAGCAGGATTATCAATCCGTGATACCAAATTATTACTGTCTTAAACTAAAGTTAACGGCAAGATTACATTGCAAAACCATTGACACTCAAAAAAACAGGGGATATAATTGAATTACCAATTAAAGGAGATGATTTTATGATTATCACAAGACCGCCGATGGGCTGGAATTCATGGAACACATTTGCGGAGAATATAAACGAAAAGGTCGTTATGGAAACGGCTGATTTCATTGTTGAAAGCGGACTTAAGGACTGCGGCTACGAATATGTTATTATCGATGACTGCTGGAGCCTTCGCGAAAGAAACGAAAAAGGCGAGATTGTTCCCGACCCCGAAAAGTTCCCTCACGGTATGAAATATGTTGCTGATTATGTTCATTCAAAGGGGCTGAAGTTCGGTATGTATTCCTGCGCAGGCACTCTTACCTGTGCAAGATATCCTGGCAGCTATGACCACGAATTTACGGATGCGCGTTGCTTTGCAGAGTGGGGTGTGGATTATCTGAAATATGACTTCTGCTTCCATCCTCATTCAACATTCGGTCATTTCCTTTATAAGAGAATGTCTCTTGCGCTTGCAAATTGCGGCAGGGATATCGTTTTTGCAGCCTGCTCTTGGGGTGCTGAAAACACAAAGACCTGGATAAAAGAGACGGGCGCTCATTCCTGGCGCTCTACGGGCGATATAGTTGATTCGTGGGAGTCGATAAAACGCCTTGCTCAGGATCAGCTTAAGGTGCCGGAGTATAACGGTAACGGCTGTTATAACGATATGGATATGCTCGTTGTCGGAATGAAGGGCGAGGGCAATGTCGGAATCACGGGCTGTTCTGTTGAAGAGTATAAAACACATTTTGCGTTCTGGGCAATGATGGGTTCTCCTCTTATTATCGGCTGTGATTTAAGAAAAGCAGACGAGGACGCTATGGCTATACTCAAAAATAAAATGCTTATAGACATTGACCAGGACGAGGCATACAGACAACCCTTCTTTGTCAACGGAGACAGACATTTCAACAAAAACCGTACGGGCGACGAGCCTCTTTATGACTATTATCCCGTTGATGAACCGTTTATGGTACGCTTTCTTGCAAACGGTGACCTTGCTATCGGTGCTTTTAATTTTCGTGACAGAAATATTCGTATTTTTGCAACGCTTGATTCAATCGGTCTTGGAGAATGCACAGGTAAAACTCTTGAATTGACAAGTGTATGGACAGGTGAAAAGAAAATCGTTACAAACGGAACGATTCTTGAAGAGCTTGAACCGCATTGCTGTGAGGTTTACAGAGCGAGGGTTATTGATAAATAATGAGCGAATGTAAAACCTGCAAAAAGTATCTTACTCCAAATGAAATAGGATTAACTAAGAAGCTTATCAACAGAGGTTCAACGGAATTCTATTGTATGGATTGCCTTGCCGATATTTTTAAATGCGATACTGATTTGCTTGAAAAGAAGATCGAACAGTTCAAAAAGCAAGGCTGTGCGCTGTTTGTTTAAAAACTTAGTCGAACTGAAATCCTGAGGGTGTAATAACTCTCAGGATTTCATGTATTTTATTTTGTTTTTTTTACACAAGGTTATTGATGATGGAAAATTTTTGTGATATAATTCAAAGTTGAAGGTAACAGAGCGTTGTTGCCGAAAATGTCCGCCCGTAGCACAGTTGGATAATGCAGCAGATTCCGATTCTGAAGACCGGGGGTTCGAATCCCTTCGGGCGGGCCAGTTATGTTCAGTGCGGATGGTTTTAAAGGTGAGGGATAATAAATATGCAGGAGCAAGAGAATTGTAATCAGCCTCAGACGCAAGCATCGGTGCCGGCTTCTTCGCAGCCGCAGATGTTGCCCGTGGCTCCTAAGAAAAAATGGATAAAACCTCTTATAATTGCTGTAGTGGTTATTGTTTATACTGCTGTTGTTGTTATATCAACTGTATTGATTGACCGTGAGATTATTAAAAAGCGTATACAGGAAGAGATTGTAAACAATTTGACATTTGAAATCGGCGGTTCTGTCGATGTTGATTCGGAAAGCGAAAAGGTAAACAATGGCGTTAATGTAAAAAGCGCTGAGCTTAACAAAAAAATCACAGTCGGAAGTATGTTTGAGATAACTCTTCTCAAATCAGAATGGTGCGAAGAAATCCGTCCTTCAAACACAACGGATAGATATACATATTATACTGATGAGGAAGGGCAGAAATATTTTGTTATCCGTGCGAAAATAAAAAATGTTTCTTCTAAGGAAGTTGATTTTGAAAACATCAGCAAGTGTTTGCTCAAGGCTGACGGAAAATATGAAATATCCGGAAAGGCTGAAAGCGAGAAAACTGACGGAACCAGCTTTTACGGAACAATAAAACCTTTGCAGGAAGTAAACGCGGTTATATATTTCTCCGTTTCTGATGAAATGTATAATACCTGTTCAAACTATGAAGTTTTTCTGGATGTTGTAAACAACGAAGATGCTGCAGATCAATATGATTTCAATAGGGAAAACGATGATTACGACAGCTTCAAGATTATGTTTAAAAAATAAATTTTGATTCATTCATACTGGGAAAATAGGTGAGAATATGAAGTTTTCGATTATTATGCCTGCTTATAATGGAGAAAGATATATTGCCGAAACGCTTGATTGCTTGCTTGAGCAGACTGAAAATGATATTGAAATCATAGTTGTTAATGACGGTTCAACAGACTCAACTCAGCAGATTGTTGAGGAGTATGCAAAAAAATATCCCTGCATTGTTCCTGTGAATCAGGAAAATGCCGGTGTTTCCGCTGCAAGAAATAACGGAATTGAGCTTGCTCGAGGCGAGTATATTATATTTATCGACAGTGATGACCTTATCGGCAAGGATACGCTTGAACACATTTATGAAGCGATGAAGGAGACTGATGCTGACCTTGCAATTTACAGGGTGCAGAGCTTCAGCGATAACGGATTTGTTCAGTATAATTATCTCGTTGATCAGTTAATCAGACAACCCAGAATTAATTGCTACGATAAAAGGCTTCTCAGAAATTTCCTCGTAAGCAATAAGGTTTACAGAGCTGACCTGCTTAAAAAGAGCGGAATCCGTTTCCCACCGATGAAATACAGTGAGGATGGCGCGTTCTTTATGCAGTTCGTGCATACCCTTAAACCTAAAATCACAGGCGTTGAAGATGCTCTTTTCAGATATCGAAGACACAATGAATCGGTTACGCACAGAGTTAATGCTATGCTCGTATCCGAGTTTTCAAAGTCAATGGATTATATTTACGATATATTGGAAAATTCGTTTGAAGATGATCCTGAAATTAAGGATGATTATATCCAGGAGATGCTTTTTAAGGATTTCCTTGCTCTTATGAATGAATTTTACCGTATGATGTGGAAGGCTGAGGACGAAGAGTCTATTTCGCTTGTCGGTCAAAGATGCGAGATGCTTTTCTCAAAAATGACGGACGCAACCAAAGCGAAATGCGCCCGTGAAACAAAGGACCTCGGCAAGCCTATAATTTTCTCAAGAGAAGAGATTCTTGCAAAGCCCTTTATGAGTATCGTCATAAGAAAGCCGACGGAACGCTTTATGGATGAACTTTATAAGCAGTCGATGCCGCTGTTTGAGGTTGTTAAACGCAAGGAAAAGCCGAAAGGAAAGCTCGTTCTTCATTTCCGTGGAGATGAGGAGCTGCCGGCAGGTATTCTCAAGGTTGCAACGGTTCTTAAACGCTCGCCGAAGTTCAGGTTTTTCCCTGACCGCCTTATTCAATTCGGCGCAAAGCTGTTCTTAAGACTCAGGCTTAAACTGTAAAAAAATAATCTCTGAAGTTTTGAAGCTTCAGAGATTTTCTTTATTTAAGCCATTCTTTAATCTGATTTGCGATTCTTTCCGTTGAATGTCCGTCGCAAGCACTGAGCTGCTCTTTCTTGAAGTTCTCAACCTTTTCGGTATCGGGTGAAGCGGCTGCGTTTCTTGATGCTGTAAGAAGGTCAGCGGCGTCGGTTATCATCTCGCCCGGGAGGTCATCGGGGAAATTGAGATAAAATCCGCGTTCATAGTTTTTATAATCCGGGCAATAGAAAACGCATGAAACTCCGAGGAGGCAAGCGTCATAGATAACTGAAGAATAGTCGGTTATGATAA
The DNA here is from genome assembly GCA_017942105.1 of Clostridia bacterium. GTDB lineage: Bacteria > Bacillota > Clostridia > Oscillospirales > Acutalibacteraceae > CAG-488. The sequence continues at coordinate 4,298 of JAGAVE010000070.1, forward strand.
CCTTACTGATTGCCGTAAGCTCGAGGGTTGAATCGTTGCTGAGATCAAGAATGTTCGGATATTCCTTCTGAGTGAACTGATATTTCATGATAGGATGGCGACGAATAATAAATACCTCATCATCGTCAAGAGATTCGCTCAGACGGTCCCAATCTATCTTTGGGTCATACTTGGTCTGCTTTCCCTTTTCCTCGCGGAATGTCGGACAGTAGAGGTATATTTTCTTCCCTTTGAGCTTGGGGTATTTTGAATAAATGTTTTCACGAAGCTTTTCAGGGTTGTTTATAATTTCATCTGTTCGGGGAGAACCGAGAGCTACGCAGACATCTTCATCAATGCCGAATGCGGCCGCATAATGCTTTTTGCAACCGTCTGCCGTAACGCAGACGGCGTTATACTGGGAGTGTGTGCCGATTTCCTCCGCGCGTGTGAGACGGGAGGGGACATCAAGACCAAACTTCTTAAATGAGCCGCAAGCGTGCCATATCTGTATCAGCTTCTGACCTTTTCGAAGCTTCGTTGTTCGCATATACTTAAGATAGTCATCGGTTACAATAACCTTGCAGGTCAGAAGATGGAAATAAAGGCGCGGTAAAATCTTTTTTGAATGGGGGAGCATATGCGCAAAGATGACCTTCTTGGTGTCAAGAGCATTGTAAAGCGTTTCGCTGTTACCGAGAAGCTTGCCGTCAGCACGGATAGTGTAAAAGAGGACGGTGTTGCGCAGAGGAATGAGGCAACAGATGCTTTTCCAAAATTTGTTGAAAAAGGCCATAATTTTGCGTTTGGTTTTTGGGTTGATAATTTTTTTCAGCAGTTGTTTCATAATGTGCACCTCACTTGGAAAGGTTTTGGGATTTTGTTTTTGTAACAAGCTTTTTGGTTATAAGGCTTGCGATAAGCGTGAAAACTATTATAACTGCAACGGGGATTGCAACGACCCACGGGCGTTCTCCTATGTTTTTTAAAGCATAGCCGAAGAAAGAATAAACAACGGCAAGAGGAAGAGTGCCGAGAAAAGAGCCTAACATATAATTTTTATATGAAATTCCCATAGCACCGAAAAGAAGGCTGGAAAGATCGCCCGGAAGAAGACCCGACAGCTTAATTGCAAAAGTCATTTGAGCCTCGTTTGCTCCCGCAAAATCGTCAAGCTTTTTGATTGCTTTGAATTTCTTTTTCAGGGTGTCTGCCATTCCTGAACCTGTAAATCTGCCCAAGGCATAAGGAATCGAAAGGCTGAGAAAGACGGAAATGATATTTACGAGAAGAGCGGTGAAAAAATCAGGTATAACATAGGCGCAGACTGAAAAGACAACCGCAGGCGGAAAAACAAGTGCGAAGGATTTAACAACAGAGAAGATTATAAATCCGACCGCAAGTACGAGCGTACCGCCTTGGAGCTTTTCGCTTATTTCAGGAATGTTTGAAACCTTGATATTGTATTTCTGCGTCAGCACAATGCAGACAACAACCATCGCGAGCATAAAAAGACCTGAAGCAATCTGCAGAAATTTAATGAGTTTGTTATAGTTCTTTTCAGCCATAGACAATCCTCCTGTCTGTTAACTGAATAAATTATAAAGAAAACGGAGAATAAAATCAATAAAAATAATATAAAAAATTTATAATCTGCAATTAATGAAAGTCTTTGTTATTTAAGATTGACAATTTATCCTAAGTGTTATAAAATGTTAAATGTATACAAGGCATTAAATCTGTTTTAAGGAAAGGTGATAAAATGAAAAAGGTTACAAAAAGACTGTTTTCCCTTGCTCTTGCAGTAATCCTCCTTATGAGTATGTTTACTTTCTCGTCATATGCCGTCAGTGCTGATATTGCGGTATCCGTCGATAAGGAAAGCTGTCTTCAGGGAGACAGCATAGTTGCAACCGTTTATTTTCCTGCAACCTATGAAAGTGCCGCTGCTCTTGATTTTGAGCTCAATTATGATAAAGCCAAGCTTGAAATTATTGATATTGAAAGAGGCGTAGGGCTTACAAATGCGCTCAATGAACAGATTAACGGAAAGGTTTTCTCCGAAAACTCAGAGATTCCCGGAAAAGTAGTATGGGTTCTCGCCGGAAGTAACAACTTCAGCTTCAAAGGCGTTTTTGCAACTGTTTCATTCAAGGTAAGAAATACTGCTGCAAACGGTGAAACAGAGATTTCTCTTAAGGTTACAAATGCGGCAAATTCAGGTTATGTTGATATCACCTCGCAGGTAACAACGCAGAATGCGACGATTGAAATTATCCGAAATTCCGTAAATGACTTTGTTTTTGAACTCAGTGAAGACGGCAAGGGATATATTGTAAAGAATTATCACTGCGCAACGGTTTCCGAGCTTGAGATTCCGTCGTATTATAAAAACCTTCCTGTTATCGGAATTGGTGACAGAGTGTTCTATAACCACGGTGAGCTTGTTAAGGTTGAACTTCCCGAGCATCTCAGATATATTGGTGATCAGGCTTTCTATGCCTGCGGAAACCTTGAAAGCATTGAAATTCCCGATACTGTTGAAACAATCGGTGATTCAGCATTCCTTAATTGCAATGCCCTTACAACGGCAAAGCTTCCTCTCGGACTTAAGGAGATAAAGGATAACACATTCTACGGTTGTTATTTCCTTGAAAGCGTAGAGATTCCTTTTACGGTTGAAAAGATCGGACGAAATGCGTTTTATAACTGTCTTTCACTCAGAACCGTAAAGATTTCAAAGAATACAAACGATATCGGCGTTTACGCGTTCGATAAGTGCTATGCTAACGGAATTGAGTTCATAACCGTCGAAGGCAACGAATATCTTCCGACGCTTATCAACGAGTCTTATCCGGGTTCAAAGATAACTGTTGTTGAAGATCTTTCGCTTGGTGAGATCTCAAGCATACAGGAAAAGGTTGAGTTTACCGGTGCTCCTGTTGAACCGGAAATAACGGTTACTCTCGATAATGCGGCAGAGGTTAAAGAGGGAACGGACTATAAGGTTGTTTATGTTGATAATATTTCGCTCGGTAATGCAAAGGTTTATGTTGTCGGCATTGATGGATACGGCGAAGGCTATGCTCTTGATTTTGAAATTTTCTGCGACCATGCTTCGGTAAAGAGAATAGTAAAGAAAAAAGCAACCTGCACTGAAAACGGTATCTATAACTGTAAATGTGACCATTGCGGACTTTTCTTCGAGGAAGTAATAGAAGCAAAGGGTCATCCCGAAGGAGAATGGGTTTACGATAAGCGCCCGACATACAATGAAACGGGTATTAAGCATAAGGTTTGTACTGTCTGCGGTCAGTCGTATGAGTTCGACACGGTAGCGGAGAAGATATATCCCGATGTTAACGGTGACGGCAGTATTAACTCATCCGATGCTCTTCTGATTCTTCAGACGGCGGTAGGTACCCCGGTTTATATTACTCCCGAAGGCTTGTTCAACGCAGACGCAAATGGTGATGCGAAGGTAAATTCATCTGACGCTTTGATTGTTTTGCAGATTTCTGTAGGTAAGATTCAATTGTAATATTTTAATCAACAGCACTCTGAAAGTTTTTTCAGAGTGCTGAGCTTGTCGAAAAAGCATTTTTCGACAAGCTGGGAGACTGCCGAGAAATCTGCAGAATGACATTTTTGAACCCCGAAGATGTACAAAGGTACTTCGAGAGGGTGAAAAAATGGCAAATATATGCAAAGTGGGTGATATTCGATGTATCACCCACTTTTAATACGGTTTTTCTTTTTATATTTTTGCAATTTTTTATATCGATAATATCTGCATATATGCTTATGCGGGTTTATCGACAGTCTGAGCACTCTGAAAGTTTTTTCAGAGTGCTGTTTTTTCTATTGTACTATTGAAGAATTTGTGGTAAAATGTAAAAATAGTATACTATGTGAAAAGAAAGCAGGGATCTGAATGAACTGGAAATTGCTTAAAAACGGCGTCGGCTACGGCGTAGGCGCAATAGGTCTCGATCTTAGTTACGGTATGTTTTATTCGTATTTATCGCTTTATCTTGCTAAGGTGCTCGGGATTAGTCCGTGGTTTCTTCTTATCATAACGCCTCTTGCTCGACTTTGGGATGGATTCAATGACCCGATGATGGGTTCAATTGTTGACCGTTGTAACGGCAAGATGGGTAAATACCGTCCGTGGATTCTCAGGGGAACGATTCTCAATGCAATTGTTCTTGCTCTGTTGTTTAACAATCCCGGCATCCCGACCGGTTCTGTATGGATGCTTGTGTATGTTGCTGTCTTCTATGTCCTTTGGGGTATGACAAATACATTGGCTGATATTCCTTATTGGTCAATGATTCCGTCAATGGCAACGGATGAAAAAGACAGAAATCTTATTTCTACGGTAGCAAGAGCTTTTTCGGGTCTCGGTCAGGGAATAATTTCAATTCTTACTCCGATTATGATTCCTCTTCTTGCAGGTGCCGCAAAGGATGATCTTGATAAGCTTCCGCAGAATGTTCTTAAAGAAGGCTTCGGTAAATGGTCAATCCTCGCTGCTGTTCTGCTTGTTGTTTTTGCAGTTATATGTGTTGCTGTAACCAAGGAAAAGAATGTTATAAGGAGCGATGAAAAGTTCTCTTTCAAAACTGCTCTTGAGGTTATAAAGAAAAATGACCAGCTTCTTATTTTTATGCTGTTCGCAATGATTTCAAATGCAGGCTTCTATATGACCTCGGGTATCAGCGCGTTTTATTTTGAAGAAGTCGGCGGCGGACTTTCAAATCAGTCAACATTCAATCTTATGGGTACGGTCGGCTCTGTTCTCGGAATTCTTGTTGTGCCTATCTGCTCAAAGTTTATGAATAACCGTTCAATATATAAGCTTTCTCTTCTTATGGCCGCAACGGGTTATATTGGAATGGCCGTTGTCGGTTACGGCTTCGGCGGTAATGTTATCGCTCTTGGACTTTGCTATATCGTAACATCTCTCGGCACTGCAAGTATGTTCGTTAACCAGACGGTTATGCTTGCCGATATTGTTGACTACGGCGAGTTTAAGCTCGGCAAGAGAAATCAGAGCCTTACATTCTCAATGAAGGGCTTCCTGCAGAAAATGGCATATACCGTTCAGAGTATTATTATGTACGCATCATTCGCTCTTACAAAGTATGATTTCAGCGGTCAGAATGCAGATACGGCAGTTGTAACGGAGTCTGCAAAGAGTGCAATTTCATTTATGATGTTTATTGTTCCTCCTGTGCTGATGATTGTTTCTCTTGTTATATTCTCAACCAAGTTTAAAATTCACGGTGAATACAAGCAGCAGATTCTTGATGAAGTTTCAAAGCGCCATAATAAGAACGCATAATGATAAGGAGCTGTTCATTTTGAAAAAGATAGTCTATTTCTCACATGGCCTGAGTGCCAACGGAATAGAAACCTTTCTCGTAAATGTCCTTGAAAAACTTGATAAAACAAAGTATGACGCAACTGTCGTTATAGCAATTGATGAAGGCGTTGAGTGCCTTCATGAGCAGAGAGTTCTCGATATGGGTGTTAAGGTTGTCCGTATGGGGGATCTTGATTCGATGAAGAAAAAGCTTGCTTATTATTTAAAAGTCAAAGACTTTTTGAAAAAAAGCGACTTTGATATCGCTCATTCGAATATGGATTTGCTGAATGGTATCACTCTTTCGTTAGCAAAAAAAGCAGGAATAGAAAAACGCATCTGCCATGCACACACCTCTAAAAGCCAGTTTCAGGCTCAGGGTATTGTGGCAAAAGCGATTATGTCTGTTCAGAAAGAATATCATTCCAGGATGAAGGATTTGATTTTATCCTGTTCAACGGACAGGGTTGCCTGTTCCTCGGTTGCCGGTGAGTATTTTTATGGAGATAAAGATTACGAGCTTGTTTATAACGGAATAGACATTAGCATCTATGAGCAGGCAAAATCAGATGAAGAACTTAAACAAGAAATCGGTATTTGTGATGTTGATAAAAATATAATCGTCTCCGTCGGAAGACTGACTCCTGTTAAAAACCCAACCTTTGCTCTTGAGGTAATGGCGGAACTTAAGAAAATAAGAAAAGATTTTCGCTATCTTTGGGTCGGTGACGGTGAGCTGAAAGAAGAAGTTGAGACAAAAATAGCCGAACTTGGTCTTGAAGATACCGTTATTCTTACAGGTGTCCGGACAGATATTCCGCAGATTCTTGCTTGCTGTGACTGCTTTCTTATGCCGTCACTTTTTGAGGGATTGCCTTTTTCTCTTGTTGAAGCTCAGGCGGCAGGGCTTAAGTGTGTTGTTTCAGATGTCGTAACAAAAACGGCAGATATAGGTCTTGTTGATTATTTTTCTCTTGAAAAAAGTGCAAAGGAATGGGCGGAGGAAATAAACCGTGTATTACAATCGCCCAAAAAAGAAAAAAATAAAGAAAAAGCGAAGCTGTTTGATATTTCACATACGGTCAGCCAGCTTGAAAAGATTTATGAAAAATAAAAAGAAAGGAGCGGTATTATGAGCAGAAAAAAGTGGATAGTCAATAATTGTGACAAAGAAGCTGCAACGCTCATTGCAGAAGAACTTAATATCAGCCCGTATGCCGCTTTGATTGCATCGGCACGAGGTGTCAGAAGCGTTGAGGACGCTGAAGATTTTTTTGGCGTGAACGAAGAAATGGGAGCCGATCCTTTCGATTTCCCGGATATGTATAAAGCAGTTAAAAGAATCAGAACTGCAATTGATGAATTTGAAAGAATAGCTGTTTACGGAGACTATGATGCGGACGGCGTTACGGCAACAGCATTGCTTTATTCTTACCTTGCGTTGCAGGGTGCAGATGTTGTCTATGCCGTACCTAACAGACATACTGAAGGTTACGGACTCAGCTACGGAGCGATTGACAACATCAGCCGTATGGGTGCAAAGCTTATTATTACGGTTGATAACGGAATAAGCGCTGTTGAAGAAGCTGAATATATCCGTCAGCTTGAAATGGACCTTATAGTCACAGATCATCACTTGCCTTCGGAGGTTATTCCTGAGGCGGTTGCGGTTGTTGATCCGCACAGAGAGGATTGTATTCTCAGCTTTAAGGACTATGCAGGTGTAGGCGTTGCATATAAATTGATATGTGCGCTTGAAGGGGAAGAAAACGAGCTAACGGATTCTTTTCTTGATCTTGTTGCAATCGGTACGGTTGCGGATGTTATGCCGTTGAAAAACGAAAACAGAAGCATCGTCAGAAGGGGAACGGAGCTTATAAACGATTCAGACCGTGTCGGTATTCAGGCATTGCTTGAGGTTGCAGGTCTTGAGGGAAAGCAGATTAAGTCAGGGACGGTTGCGTTCGGTCTTGCTCCGAGAATAAACGCGGCAGGAAGAATCGGCACTGCTGACAGAGCTATAAGGCTTCTTCTCAGCGAAGACAACGAAGAAGCAAATCTTCTTGCGCAGGAAATTAATGACGATAATATCGTTCGTCAGCAGACGGAGCAGGAGATTCTCTGCCAGGCTGTTGAAATTATTGAAGCGAATCCTTCGTGGAAATATGACAGGGTACTTGTTATCAGCGGTGTAAACTGGCATGACGGAGTTATAGGAATTGTAGCATCTCGTCTTGTTGAAAAATACGGTAAGCCCGCGATCGTTATAACTGAAAATGATGATATGACGGCAAAAGGCTCGGGCAGAAGCGTTGATGGTTTCAGCCTTTACGATGCTTTGTGCGCCTGCTCGGATGTGCTTGACCATTTCGGTGGCCATACTCTTGCGGCAGGTCTCGGAATAAATACAGAAAAAATTGACCTTTTCAGGCAGAAGATAAACAACTATGCAGACGGTATCGATGCTTTTTATCCCGTTCAGAATGTTGATTTTAAAATCAACCCGTCGTGTGTAAATATCGAGATGCTTGATGTTATCGAGTCTCTTGAGCCTTTCGGCGCGGGAAATCCTCAGCCTGTTTTCGGTCTTTATAATATGATTTTGACCGATATAACTCCTATCGGTTCAGGAAAACACCTCCGTCTTTCTTTGAGAAGAGGGGATATAACACTCAATGCCGTTCTTTTCAGAATGACACAGCTTGATTTTCCTTATATCGTGGGCGATGTTCTTGATGTTGCCGCTACTTTTGAAGCGAACGAATATTTAGGTCAGCTCAGGCTTAATATATTAGTTAAGAATGTTAAGCTTCACGATATGGATGAAGAAGTGCTGTTCGGCGCAATGAGCGATTTTGATGATATTATGAGCGGCAGAAACACGGCACATCTTTCTGCATTGCCTGACCGTGATTTTATAGCTCTTGTTTATAAATTTATAAGAAGCAAGGGCAAATGGAGATACGATAACGAAATTCTTTGTAAAAGGCTCGGACTTGGTGCTGAAAGCTATGCGAAGGTTTGCGTTGCAGTTGAGGCTCTTCTGGAGCTCGGGACGATTGTTTATGACGGAGATTCTAATCTGACTCTGCCGGAAGAAAGCGTAAAGGTAAATCTTAACGATGCTCCTGTGCTTAAAAGAATAAATAGAGTATGAAAGTTAAAGGGTAATAACGATGTCTGAAGAAAACGAAAAAAGCTTGGTTGAAAATCTGAATAGTGACTTTCCTTTTGAAGATGATATCGATGCGTCGGTTCTGGAGTCGCAGAAGAGTGAAAAATCCGCAGACGGTTTGTTTGAGGATTTGATTTCTGCTGTCAGTGAGACGATGGACAAAGAGGATATTGAATATATCAGGCGCGCTTTTGCAATTGCAAGAGAAGCTCACGACGGTCAGTTCCGCCGTTCGGGCGAGCCTTATATTATCCATCCCGTTCAGGTTGCAAAAATTCTTTATGAGCTAGGTATGGACAGCGAATCGATGATAGCTGCTCTTCTTCACGATGTTGTAGAGGATACGGAGCTTACAAAAGAGGATGTGAAAAAAGATTTCGGCGAGGATGTTGCTGAGCTTGTTGAAGGCGTAACTAAACTCGGCAAAGTCCCTATTTTCACAAAGGAGGAGCAACAGGCGGAAAATGTCCGCAAGATGCTTATGGCTATGTCTCAGGATATCAGGGTTATAATCATCAAGCTGGCTGACCGTATCCATAATATGAGAACACTTGCTTTTATGCGACCCCATAAAAGACGAGAAAAAGCCCAGGAAACTCTTGAAATTTATGCTCCTATTGCGCACAGACTTGGTATCAGAGGCGTAAAGGAAGAGCTTGAAGACCTTGCGATAAGCTATCTTGACCCCGTTGCTTATAAGGAAATCCAGACTTTACTTGAGCAACAGCAGACCAAGCGCAAGGAATATCTCGATAATATTCAGAAAAAAATCAACGACCGCGTCAAGCAGGTCGTGCCTAACTGCAGCATAACGGGACGCGTAAAGAGCGTTCACGGCATTTATAGAAAGATGTATATGCAGGGCAAGGACTTTGATGAAATTTACGATATCTATGCTGTCAGAATTATTGTTGACGATGTTATAGATTGCTATAATTGCCTTGGAATTATCCACGATATGTTTAAATCGATTCCGGGACGGTTCAAGGATTATATCTCTACCCCGAAAGCCAATATGTATCAGTCTCTTCATACGACTGTAATAGGTGAGGGTGGGATACCTTTTGAGGTGCAGATAAGAACATGGGAAATGCACCGTACGGCTGAGTACGGTGTTGCGGCTCATTGGAAATATAAGCTTGGTATGAACGGCACGCAGAAGTTTGAGGAGAAATTCTCGTGGATAAGGCAGTTGCTTGAATCGCAGACGGTTTCGGAAAATCCCGAGGATATTGTTCATACAATAAAAACAGACCTCGTGCAGGAAGAGGTTTTCGTCTTTACGCCGAAAGGCTCTGTTATAAGCCTTCCTGCCGGTGCGACTGTTGTTGACTTTGCTTATGCTATCCATTCGGCTGTCGGAAACAGAATGGTCGGTGCAAAGGTAGACGGAAGAATAGTGCCGATTGATTACGAGGTAAAAACAGGTGAGATCGTGGAGATTATCACCTCATCTCAGCAGGGCAAGGGCCCGAGCCGTGACTGGCTTAAATTTGTCAAGACGAGCGGAGCAAGAAATAAAATACGCTCATGGTTCAAAAAAGAGCGCCGTGATGAAAATATTCTTGAAGGAAAGCTTGAAATCGAGCGTGAGTTCAGACGTAATTTTATAAGACTCAGTGACGATGATTTTGAAAAATTCATAACAATGATTGCGCAGCGTCAGCGTTTTACAACCCCTGAAGATTTCTTCGCCGCGATAGGTTACGGCGGTGTTTCGCTTAACAAGATGATGCCTCATATCAAGGATGAGTATGTCAAAATCTTTAAGCAGACCGAAGAGAAGCAGGAGGATGTTATCAAAATAACAAAACCTGCTCAAAAACGCTCAAAGAGCAAGGACGGCGTTATTATTGAAGGAATTGAAAACTGTCTTATTAAGTTTTCAAAATGCTGCAGTCCTCTTCCGGGAGATAATATTATCGGCTTTATTACGAGAGGTCACGGCGTCTCAATTCACAAGAGAGACTGTACGAATGTGCCTAAGGTTATCGAGCTTTGCGAGGAGCCTGAAAGATGGATAGAAGCAAGCTGGGATGCTGATGTTAAAGAAGAATTTACGGCAACTCTGAGCATAGCCTGCCTTGACCGCGTCGGTCTTATGGCTGATGTTTCAAAGGTTATTGCTGATATGCGCGTTATGATTTACGGTATAAATACAAAAAGTAAGAAGGACGGCAGAGCTTCGATTGAGCTGACTCTTGCCGTTAACGGAATTGAGCACCTTCAGGGCGTTATGGCAAAGATACTCAAGATAAACGGAGTTCTTGATGTTGAGCGAGCCTGATTGGAAATTAAAAGGAATGATTTGATGAAGGCTGTTGTTCAGCGTGTTTCTTCGTCGAAGGTAACAGTTGACGGAGAGGTTATAGGAAAAATAGGTTGGGGATATAATGTCCTCTTGGGTGTTGGCCCTGAAGATACAAAACAGCACGCAGATGTTCTTGCGGCAAAGATTGCCAAGCTTCGTGTTTTTGAGGATGACGAGGGCAAGATGAATAAGTCTGTGCTTGATATTGGCGGCGAGGTGCTTGTTATTTCGCAGTTTACTTTGTGTGCTGATATTAAAAAGGGAAACAGGCCGTCTTTTACAACTGCCGCGCCTCCGCAGATGGCAGAGGAGCTCTATGAATATTTTATTGAGCAATTGAAGCTCAACGGTGTAATGAATGTTGAACACGGCTCTTTCGGTGCGGATATGAAGGTCGATATTCAGAATGACGGCCCCGTGACAATACTTATGGATACGGACATCTGGGTAAAATAATAAGAAGGAAGAAAGAAATGCAGATTGAAACTTTAGCGCTCGGCCCGGTTCAGGCAAATTGCTATATCGTGACCGATGAAAAAACAAACGAAACCGCCGTAATTGACTGCGGCGAATATACACAGTCACTTGCTGAAAAGCTTGAAGGGAAGAATCTTAAATATATCCTTCTTACTCATGGGCATTACGACCATATTCTCGGTGTCTATGACCTTAAACAAGCTTATCCTGAGGCGAAAATCGTAATTCACAAGGATGAAGAATATAAGCTTCTTGATGAGCTTCCCAGCTTTGCTCACGAGATGATGCCCGGTGTGCAGAAGTATGTGCCTGCCGACATCACCGTAGAGGACGGAGATAAAATCCGCTTTGGAGAAATCGATGTAACTGTTCTTCATACACCGGGACATTCAAAGGGCGGAGTGTGCTATTTCATTGAAGATGAGCGTACAATATTTACGGGAGATACTCTTTTTTGCCTTACCGTTGGCAGAATGGATTTCTTTGACGGTAGTGAGGATGAAATGCTCGAGTCAATAACGAGGCTTTATAATATGCCGGGTGATTATGATATTTACCCAGGTCATAACCGTGCGACTACTATGGAATATGAAAAGCGCAGAAACAGATATATGAGGCGATTCAGATGATTTTAAAGGTTATTAACCATAGATTTCATTATGAAATGGAAAACATGTGCAGAGTTTTCTACCCTTACGAATCGATTCGTGTTATTCACGACGGCGAAGAGGGAGAAGACTCTTTCTGTGTTACGACTTCTCTTGAAGAGAATGAGAACGGATATAAAATAAATGTCAGCCTTTTCTGCGGTTCTTTGCAGGAAAGTGCAGAATGCTTTGAAACGGATTTTGAAGATTGTGAAAGGGAAATGGCTGTCCTGCTTTACAATATTCTTTGCAAGGTAACGGGTTACACTCCGCAGTGGGGGATCCTTACGGGTGTGCGTCCCTCAAAGCTTATGAATACTCTTATGTTAAATAACGGCGATGAAGAAGCTGTTCACTATTTCAATGAAAAGCTTCTCGTTTCTCCCGATAAAACAAATCTCGCCTACAGTGTTGCAAAGGCGGAGGAGAAAATAATGGCGCTTTCGGATGAAAAATCCTTCAGCCTTTATGTTTCAATTCCTTTCTGCCCGACGCGTTGCAACTATTGCTCTTTTGTTTCTCATTCGATTGCGCAGGCGAAAAAGCTCCTGCCTGATTATGTTGAAAAGCTCTGTGAGGAAATTCGTAAGACGGCTGAAATCGCAAAAGAGCTCGATCTTCGCCTTGAATCGGTATATTGGGGCGGAGGAACTCCGACGACGCTGAGCGCAGCGCAGCTTGAAAGAGTATGCAAGGAAATCGACGAAAATTTTGATTTTTCTTTCTGCAGAGAGTATACAATCGAAGCAGGCAGGGCTGATACGGTAACTCCTGAGAAGCTTGATGTTATCAAAAAATACGGTGTTACGAGAATCAGCATCAATCCGCAGACTTTCAACGACGATGTTCTTGTATCAATCGGCAGGCGGCATACTGTCGCAGATGTGCTCGATGTTTACAAAACTGCAAGGGAAAAAGGCTTTGATAATATCAATATGGATCTTATCGCAGGTCTGACTGATGACAGCTATGAAAGCTTCTGCAGTTCCGTTGATAAAGCAATCAGCCTGAATCCTGAAAACATAACCTTGCATACGCTCGCTCTCAAAAGGTCTTCAACAATCGTCACGGGCGGTATTGATGTAGAGAGCGGCGAAACGGCAAATAAAATGCTCGTCTATGCTCAGAAGCGGTTCTGTGAAAACGGATATATTCCGTATTATATGTACAGGCAGTCCCGATCGTTGGGAAATCTTGAAAATGTCGGTTGGTGCAAGCCGGGTTACGAGTGCCTTTACAATGTTTTTATGATGGAAGAGTGCCACACGGTTCTTGCGGTCGGAGCAGGAGCGGTAATTAAACTCAAAGAGCCTTTCGGCAGGAATATTGAGCGAGTATTTAACTATAAATATCCGTATGAGTATATTTCGCGCTTTGATGAGCTTATCGAAAGAAAGACGAAAATAAAAGATTTTTACGAAAACCTTGCAGAAAATGCGAACAGTTAAAATCGGATTTGAAAAATCAATCGTATTATTTAATATAATTTCAGCAAAATAATTGCTTGAAGAGAAAATATATGGTAAAATACATTCTATGAAATCTTTAGGAGGTGCATCAATGTCCAAGGAGAAAGCCGCTAAATCCCAGTCGTTGCTCAACGGCGCTTTTGTTCTTGTTGTTGCAACCGTATTGGTTAAGGTAATTGGTGCGTTGTTTAAAATCCCGTTGTCTATGCTCATTGGTGAGGTCGGCAGAGGATATTTTAACACGGCGTATGAAATTTACACTCCGCTCTATTCAATCTCAATGGCAGGTCTGCCGATTGCTGTTTCACGAATGGTAGCGAAGGAGCGTTCGCTCGGACATTTCCGTGATGTGAGACTTATTCGAAGGGTCGCAACAAGACTTTTCCTAATAACGGGTGCGGTCGGAACGGTTCTGATGCTTCTCGTTGCGTATCCTTATACGAAATATGTTGTAGGATACACTGAAAATATCTGGTGCGTCCTGGCTATTGCCCCGTCAATTTTCTTCTGCTGTTGTATGTCAACCTTCAGAGGTTACTACGAAGGTATGCAGAATATGATGCCGACGGCGATTTCTCAGGTTATTGAAGCTGTCAGTAAGCTTGGTATCGGCCTTGCAGTAACATACATTTTCCTTGAAACCCAGCTCAAAAGGTTCGAAAACGGGCAGAGCATTATGGGCGTCGTTTATGAAAACAGAGCGGATGCGCTTGCGGCTCTTTATCCTTATGCCGCCGCAACTGCTGTTTTGGGCGTTACTATCGGTACGGTTCTCGGATTTATCTTCCTTTTTATCCGTCATAAGGTTAAGGGTGACGGAATAACGAAAGAAGACCTGATGAATTCTCCCAAGCCCGAAGACAGCAAAAATATTTCAAAAATACTTATCAGAACAGCTTTGCCGATGGCAGTCGGTTCTCTTATTCTGAATGTGACGAATCTTATTGACTCTGCTACGATTCAGAACAGACTTGCTTACGCTGTTGAGAAAGCTCCTGAGGTTATAAAGGGAATGTACTCTTCGTATCTTCTTAAAGAGGGAATTGCAGATGAGCAGATAGTAAAATATCTTTACGGTGTTTACGGTGAAACGCTCGATTTCAAAAACCTTGTTCCGACGATAACTATGACCCTCGGTATCAGTGCGATTCCGATTATCTCGGCAGCTTGGGCGAAGCACGAAAACAAAACGATTAAAACAACTATTGAATCCGTTATCCGTGTAACGATGCTCATTTCCTTGCCGGTTGGCTTTGGTCTTGCCGCTGTTTCAAAAAATTTGCTTGGTATGTTTTACGGCAGTTCCGCTGCGGCAATCGGTGCTCCGATTCTTGCTGTTTACGGCTTTTCGATATTCCTTTTTGCCGTATCTTCGCCGATAACGAATATGCTTCAGGCTCTCGGCAGAACGGATATTCCTCTTAAGTCGCTTTGTGTAGGCGCAGTTGTAAAAATTATCCTTAATTATACGCTTATAGGTAACCCGAATATTAATATCAACGGTGCACCGATAGGTTCAATTGCCTGCTATGTTATAGTTGTCGGAATCAACCTTTTCAGCATCATTAAGATTTCAGGGGTACGAATCAACTTCGGTTCGGTTTTTGTGAAGCCGCTTATTTGTTCCGGTATATCTGCCGCTGTGGCTTTTGCAACGGTATCGGTATTTTCAAAGGTGTTGGCTAATGTAGGCGATCCCGAAGGTATGCTTAACGGTAACAGTATTGCGCTTGTGATTGCAGTTGCCGCCGCAGTGCTTGTTTATGTTATTGCGCTTCTTTTCCTTAAGGCAATTTCAAGGGACGATCTTGAAATGATTCCTAAAGGAGAAAAAATTGCAAAAAAGCTTGAAAAACTTGGCTTTTTAGGTTAGAATGGTATTGTTATGATAAAGAATTTTAAATTTAAAGATAAATATGGTGTTTATGACCTTGTTGAGGTTATAAAAGCTCTGCGTTCCGAGGGTGGTTGTCCTTGGGATATTGAGCAGACTCACGAAAGCATCAGAAAGAATCTTATCGAGGAAACCTACGAGACGATCGAGGCTATCAATAAGGGCGACGCTGATATGCTTCGCGAAGAGCTCGGCGATGTGCTTATGCAGGTCATTTTTCACGCTCAGATTGAGGATGAAAAGGGCGTTTTCAATATCGATGATGTAGCCGATGAAAACTGCAGAAAGATGATTGAGCGTCATCCTCATGTTTTTGGCGAAATTAATGTCAATTCCGTTGATGATGTGCTTACTAATTGGGATGCGATCAAACGCAAGACCAAGGGCCAGAAAACGACCTCTCAGGCAATCGATTCAATTCCGCGTGAACTTCCTGCTCTTATGAGAGCGGATAAGGTTCAGTCGAAAGCGGCGAAGGCAGGCTTTGACTGGTCTGAGGTTGACGGTGCGCTTGAAAGACTCAGCGATGAGATAAACGAGCTTAAGGAAGCTATTGCAAACGGTAATAAAGACGAAATATCAGATGAACTCGGCGATGTGCTTTTTTCAGCCGTCAATGTTTCCAGATTTGTTAAGGTAGATGCCGAGGAGGCGCTTACCTCTTCGACGGATAAGTTTGTCGGTAGGTTTAAGAAGGTTGAAAAGCTTGCTGAGGAAAGAGGCATCGATATGAAGTCGGCTCCGCTTGAGGTTCTTGACGAGCTTTGGGATGAAGCGAAAAAGAGTATGTGATATACTAAAAAGTATTTCATAATATAAACAAAAATTTTGGAGGAATTACAATGAATAAGACAGAATTTATCAATGCGGTTGCAGCAAAGGGCGAAATGGACAAAAAGGCTGCAGAAAAAGCAGTAAGCGCAGTTTTCGGCGCTGTTACAGACGCTCTTAAGGCAGGCGACAAGATTCAGCTCGTTGGCTTCGGTACATTTGAAGTAAGAGAGCGTGCTGAAAAGCAGGGCCGCAACCCGAAGACAGGTGAAACAATGACAGTTCCTGCTTCTAAGGTTCCCGCATTCAAGGCAGGTAAAGCTCTTAAGGATGCTATTAAATAAGTCTTTTTTTGTGAATTCTTTTCGGCAGGGCTTAATGTCCTGCCGTGAATTTTATCATAGGAGAGTATTATGCGGCTTGATAAATATCTTAAGGTTTCAAGAGTTATAAAAAGAAGAACGGTTGCAAACGAGGTCTGCGATGCAAAACATGTTACGGTTAATGGGAAAATCGCACGAGCTTCTTACGATGTTAAGGAAGGCGATGTTATCGAAATAACAATGGGCGCCAATACTACCAGAATTCAGGTAACAAAGGTCGTCGAACACGCAACCAAGGATGACGCAGGGCTTATGTATAAAGTGCTGTAATAAAAAATTTTTCGCCTCATAGAATATTATGAGGTGATTTTTTATGCCTGAAAATGCAACGCACGACCTTATTATTGAATCGCGTAAAAAAGTGACGCTGACGGGGATAACCGATGTTGAAAGCTTTGATGAAGAGACTATAATAGCGCAGAGTGACTGCGGCGAGATTTACATAAAGGGTAAATCGCTTAAAATAAGTCACCTTTCGGTTGAAAGCGGCGATATGCTAATTGAAGGACATATTGATTCGGTGCTTTATGCTGAAGCTAAGATAAAAGGCAGTTTGTTTTCAAAGGTGTTCAGATAATGCAGTATATGCCGACGCTTGCTTTTCAGGCGGTTTGTTTTATGTATTCGGCAGGGCTCGGCTTTGCTCTTGCAATAGTTTACGATTTATTCAGAATATTCTTTTTTATTCTTACAGGAAGCGATAAAAAGCAAGTTATACTAAGGGATATAATTTTCATTACGGTTTGGCTATGGGTGAATTTTATATTTTTGCTTACTATTTGCGAAGGTAGACTTTTGCTTTATGTTTTTCTTGCTCAGGCGGGGGGAGCATTCGTATGGTTTTATTCGTTGAGCGATATCGCTTTTTTACCTGCAAAAAGAGCGATTAAAGCGGTCAAGAGACATTTTTTGCGTCAAAAAGATTGTTTGTGCAGAGTTAAAGGTCGAATTTTAAATATTATTGAAAAAATATTTAAAAAATCGCATAAAACAGTAAAAAAATACTTGCATATTCGACATAATATAGTGTATAATTTTTTCGTGAATTTACTCTCAGGTAGTTTTACTAAAAAGAAACGGGGTGACGGGGATGTCAGCAAAGACTAAAGAAGTTAAAACAGCTCCCGCAAAGGCTAAAAAGCCAAGGCGTAGCTTTATTGTCATCTTTTCGGCAATTGTTCTTTGTGCTTGCGTTGCCATCGCTCTTCTTTCTGAGGTAAAGAAGGTTTATGAAGTTAAAGAGCAGATTGCCGTTGTTGATTCTGCGAAGGCTGAAATTGATGCGGAGAATAAAGCAATTAACGACAAAATGAATGACGGTAATAAAGACGAATATGTTGAGGAAATTGCGAGAGATAAGCTTGGTTATGTTATGCCCGGTGAAAAGGTCTACCAGGATATCTCCGTTAATGATTAAAGGTGTTTAAATTTTCTTGAAGGGGTACTCATTGGTATGCAGTTAGAAGTCGGCGCAATTGTTGAGGGAAAAGTTACAGGTTTTACGGCATTCGGAGCTTTTGTTGACCTTGAAGGCGGCAAAAAGGGTATGGTGCATATTTCAGAGGTTGCACTCGAATTCGTAAAAGACATCAAAGATCATCTTGCAATAGGACAGGCTGTTAAGGTTAAGGTTATTTCTATCGCGGATGATGGCAAAATCAGCCTTTCTATCAAGAAGGCAATGGAACAGCCAAAGCCGGCGTTCAGACCCAAATCAAACAATGCTCCCAAGAGAAGCAACGCTAATGTCTGGCAGGGCAACAAGCCCGCTGAACAGCCGCAGTCATTCGAAAGTATGATGGCAAAGTTCAAGCAGGAAAGTGACGAGAAAATGTCAGATCTCAAGCGCGACTCAAAACACGGCGGCGGATACAACAGAAGAGGCACCAATAAGCTTTAATCCGCATCTTTCAAATTTAATTTAAAAGTACGGGAGCAGAGTGTCTGCTCCCGTTTTTACAGGTGATGTTATGAGAGAAATCAGCGTTAAGCATATCAGCGAGGCGGTTGAACGGCTTTGCATAAAAGCTAATAAAATCCTTCCTGCCGATTTGGCTGAAAGCATATCTGTTTGCAAAGGTTGCGAAAGAAATGCCCTTGCAAAGGGGATTTTGGCAGACCTTGAGGCTAACCTCGATGCCGCTATTGAGCTTGATATTCCCATTTGCCAGGATACCGGGATGGCTGTTGTTTTTCTTGAAATCGGTCAGGATGTCCATTTGGTTGGAGGAAATCTATATGATGCGGTCAATGAAGGTGTTCACAACGGTTACATAAACGGTTTTCTCCGTTGCTCGGTAGTCGGCGACCCGTTGAGAAGGGTCAACACGAAGGATAACACCCCGGCTGTTATTCATACATCGATTGTTGACGGCGAAAATGTGAAGATTACCGTTGCGCCAAAAGGCTTTGGAAGCGAGAATATGAGCTGTCTTAAAATGCTTACACCCGCAAGCGGCAGGGAAGAGATAATTAATTATGTCCTTGACTGCGTGAAAACTGCAGGCGGTAATCCCTGCCCCCCGATCGTCCTTGGTATCGGCATCGGCGGCGATTTTGAACAGTGTGCTTACCTTGCGAAGAAGGCTTTGTGCAGAAGCGTCAGCGTTAAAAATGACGATGAATATTACCGCGATATGGAAGCTGAAATTCTTGCAAGAGTAAATGAACTTGATATAGGTCCTCAGGGCTTCGGCGGCGATACAACGGCGCTTTCTGTAGCAATAGAAACAGCGCCGACGCATATTGCAGGTCTGCCCGTTGCGGTTAATTTCGGATGCCATGTAACAAGGCACGCAAGCGAAATGCTTTGATGCCTTGTGAAGGATAAATGTATAATCAGATTGAAAAAATTGCAGAGGTTGTTTTATGAAGATAAATTTTGTTATTCCGTGTCTTCTGGGTCTGGAGTCTCTTATAGCTAATGAGATGAAAGAGCTTGGGGCGGAGAATGTTGTTTCAGAAAATGGTAGAGTTCTGTTCAGCGGAGATGAAAATTTGCTTGCAAGGGCAAATATCTGCTCAAGATATTCGGAAAGAATCCAGATTCTTGTCGGAGATTTTTATGCAAGAAGCTTTGAAGAGCTGTTTCAAGGTACCAAGGCTTTGCCCTGGGAGGATTGGATAGGTGAGGATGATGCGTTCCCTGTCAAAGGTTATTCGATCAACTCAACCTTATTCAGCGTTAGCGATTGCCAATCTATTATAAAAAAGGCAGTTGTTGAAAGGCTGAAATCAAAATACAAAATAAGCTGGTTTGATGAGACGGGTCCTGTTCATCAGATTCAGTTTTCAATAATGAAAGATAAGGTCAGCCTTCTTTTGGATACATCAGGAATGGGTTTGCACAAAAGAGGATACCGCCTCGAGGCGAACGCCGCGCCGTTGAAGGAGACACTTGCGGCTTCTCTTTGCAACCTTGCAAGACTTCGCCCTTATCATACTCTTTATGACCCGATGTGCGGAAGCGGCACTATTCTTATTGAGGGTGCGATGATGGTGCATAATATTGCTCCCGGCGTCAATCGTAATTTTTCGGCAGAAAGATGGGATGTTATTCCTGAAGATGTATGGGCTCAGGAGCGTCAGCGTGCAAGAGATCTTGTTAATTATGATACGGATTTTGTAGCTTATGGCTCAGATATTGATGAGGCGGCTCTCGAAATTGCAAAGGTCAATGCAAAGCGAGCCGGTGTTGAAAGAAAGATTAAGTTTGAAAAATGCGACCTTCGCGATTTCAAACCGCAGAGCGAAAAGGGTACGCTTATATGCAACCCTCCATACGGTGAAAGATTGCTTGATATCAGTGAAGCACAGAAGCTTTATAAGCTTATGGGTCAGAAATTTACCCAAAAGCATGGCTGGGCTTATTATGTCATAAGTCCTTCTGAAGAATTTGAAAAGGAGTTTGGACGCAAGGCGGATAAGCGCCGCAAACTGTATAACGGAATGATTAAATGTCAGTTGTTTATGTATTTCAAGTGAGGTAAGCGTTATGAAACATCTGTTTGTAGTTAATCCGAAAGCAGGGAAAGGAAAGGCTTACGGTGAGCTGAGGCCTCGCCTTAAGAAAAGCATTGAAAACCGAAATATTGACTATGAACTTTATGTAAGTAAATCAACGCAGGATACTGCGGAGTATTGCAAAAAATGGGCTGAAACAGGTGAAAAGATAAGAGTTTATGCCTGTGGCGGTGACGGAACGATTTACGATGTTGTAAATGCGATTTACGGTTACGACAATGTCGAATTTGCCGCGATACCTCTTGGCTCGGGTAACGATTTTATCCGTCTTTTCGGCAGTCGGGAAGAGTTTCTTGATATCGATGCGCAGATAGACGGAACTCCGATTAAAATTGACGCAATCAGATGCGGAGACAGAATAGCAGTTAATCAGTGCTCAATGGGTATGGATGCCGAAGTCTGCGCAAAGCAGTCTGATTTTAAAAAGCTTCCTCTACTTAGCGGCGATAAGGCTTATACTGCGGCTCTTCTTTATTGCGCAGTTAAAAAGAGAGAAAATGAGTTTACG
This sequence comes from Clostridia bacterium, assembly GCA_017942105.1. Taxonomy (GTDB): domain Bacteria; phylum Bacillota; class Clostridia; order Oscillospirales; family Acutalibacteraceae; genus CAG-488. The sequence goes on from JAGAVE010000070.1 coordinate 25,303, forward strand.
GTAACAATTGATGACGGCAGACCTTTTTCTGGAAAATTTCTTTTTGCTGTTTGCGGAAACAGCAGATATTACGGCGGAGGATATCAGGCAACTCCCTATGCTCTGCCCGATGACGGACTTCTTGATTTCAGCATAATTGATACGCTGACACTTCCCGATCTTCTTATGAAAGCAGGAGTATACAAAAAAGGCAATCATTATAATTGGAAGCAGACTCTATATGTCCGCGGAAAGAAGCTGACTGTTCACTCTGATGAGCCTGCCGCGCTGAATGTTGACGGAGAATGTGATATCGTGAACGATTGCACATTTGAAATTCTGCCTCAGGCGTTCACTTTTGTAGTGCCGTCAAATTCAAGCTATATTGCAGACCGCGAGAGCGGAATAATTAACAATTTGATCGGCTAAAAGAGATAAGTTATTGACGGGTGGCGTTGCTGCCCGTTTTTTATTGTATTTGCATAAGTTATATGTTATAATAACCGTAATTGATTTCGGAGGTTAGGATATGAAAAGAATATTATCACTTATTTCGGTTTTGGCGGTTATGATGCTTTCATGTATTACGGTATCTGCGGCAAGCGAAACAAAATTTAAATTAAAGGTAGTTTCTCAAAACGATATGCAGGCTGTTTTGTCTTTTGATTATGTCAGCGGTTCATCGGTAGCGGCGATGGATTTTGATGTTGTTGTCAATGAAAGCAAATTAAAGGTAACGAAGATAACTGACGGCAACGGCTTGTTGAATGCAAAAATGCAGTCGGGCGTTTTGGCTGTTTCTTTTTCTAATGTTGATAAATCTCCTGCAAGCGTAACTATGGCAATGACTCCGGGTTACAGAAATGTCAACGGCAGTGATATGTTTATAATTACGGTCAAAAAGCTTGTGAAAGGCGATATTAATGCAGATGATATCAATATTGTAATAACAAATTGCGAAAACGATACGCACGAAAAAAATGTAACGAGCGTTATCGAAGAGCTTGGCGACTCAAACGGCAATACGGCTACAGACCCGTCAAGTGCGGCATCGCAACCTTCCGATATTTCTGACAGTTCTTCTTCAACGAGCGACGAGCAGGAAAAGCCGAGCGAGAGCAAAACCGAGAACAGTGAAAGCACCGAAGCTGTTACAAAAGGCGAAAGTGAAAAAGCTCCCGTGGAGGATAAAGGATTGAATAAAACTGCGATTATTATAATTTGTGCAGTTGCAGTTGTTGCAGGCGGAGCGGTGGCAACTGTTATTATAATCAAAAAGAAAAAGTCAGGAAACGAGAATAAAGAGGGATAAAATGGAAGTATTATTTGATAAATTCAGACAGCCGAGAGCTCAGGCTGATGAGCCTGTTTACGATTGCCGTGAAGGTTGTTTTATGAAGCTTTATCGTGATTTTTCAGAGGCTGAATTCAGAAGTTGGATCGGTGAAATAAAAAATGACGGCTTCGAGGTCTTGCAGGAAACAGAGAATAACGGCAACCTCTACGCTTGCCTTATGGCAGAGGTGCAGGTCAATGCTTTATTTACTCCCTGCGACTCGATTTTAAGAGTTACGGTCAGCGAAGAAAAAAGAACACCATGTTTTTACAAAACTGATTGCAAGGGCGACGGTGAAACGGCATTTTACGGCTTTGAAAGCGACCAGGCTCTTATTGATTGCGGAATGTGCCTTCTTGTGCAGTGCCCTGATTACAGCTTCTTCGTTGTAGACAGCGGTCATTATATGCAGTTTAACGATAACGACAGAATTTATAAATTTATGCGTGAGCGCACTCCTGCAGGGCAGAAAGTGGTTGTCAACGGTTGGCTGCTTACCCACGCTCATTCTGACCATATCTCAAAATTTATGGATTTTCTGCGTTACAATTGCTACGATACAGTAATTGAAGGCATTTACTCAAATCTTATTCCCGATACTTACTATGCTCATACAGAATGGTCAAGGGAAGAGGTTATGCTTTCAAAGAAGCTTTTCAAAATGCTTTCGGAAACTGAAATTCCGACCTACAAGCTTCATACGGGTCAGAGATTCTATATAAGAAATCTCGCATTTGATGTTCTCGGCACTCACGAGGATATCTACCCGAAAAAGATTACGGATTATAACGATTCATCTTGTATGGTTATGATGACGGCCGAAGGGTCAAGAGTTTTCATCCCGGGTGATGCAAGCGTGCTTTCTTCCGTTGAGCTTGAAAAGAGATACGGCGAAACTCTTAAGTGCGATGTTGTTCAGATTTCTCATCACGGTCACAACGGACTTTCAAAGAGAGCATACGAGTATCTGAATGCTGAAGTTGCAGTTTTCCCGATTACGAGAATTAAATTCGACGAGGAATATCCGCGAATCGAAGCAAACAGAAGAGCAATCGAGCTTGCGAAAGCATATTATATAACATCTGACGGAACTGTTAAAATCCCTCTGCCGTACAGCTTGGATAAAATTGAAGTCCTTCCCGATGAAACCTTTGAGGATTTCGGAAAAATCAACCGTCTCTGGCGCTATGATTATACGGATGAGAGAAAGGCCGAGCTTTACTCAATGTTCACACAAAGAGGCGGCGACCTCAACGCAACAAATCTTCCTGCCGAGCCTGACAGTAAATTTGAGATGTAAAAAACACACGGCTTATGCTTTTAGCATAGGCCGTGTCAGCTTGTCGAAAAAGTATTTTTCGACAAGCAGGGAGACTGCCGAGAAATCTGCAGAATGACATTTTTGAACCCCGAAGATGTACAAAGGTACTTCGAGAGGGTGAAAAAATGGCAAATATATGAAAAA
>JAGAVE010000009.1 GCA_017942105.1 Clostridia bacterium
ACGCTGTTCCCAAGTAGTTGTACTTTTGAAAACGACGAAATATCGCAAAATACCGTAAAACTTTTCTCTTTTGCCGAATAATAAGGCGAATGGGATTGAAAAATTGTGAGTTTTGTGGTATAATAATTCTGTATACCAACTTACGCTGTGTTTCAGCGAGAGTACAAAATAATTCTATTTTGTCGTTGTCCCGAAAATGATACAACGACTATGGTATAATAGTTTTAAAGGGTAATTTAATGATTTCAAATAAATCTTAGGAGGACACCACTATGGCGGAAAACGAAAACAGCAAAGACCTTTTGAGCGTTCTTTGGGCAGGAGCAGACATACTCCGTGGCAAAATGGACGCTAACGAGTACAAAAACTATCTCTTGGGTATTGTATTCTACAAGTACCTCTCCGATACTTTCCTGACTCACGTCTATGACCTTTTATACAACAAGAAACCCGAAAATATGACCGAAGCTCAGAGAGCTTATGAGGAAATCTTTGAAACAGAAGATGCAGAGGAACTTCTTGAAGATATTAAGGAGAGCTACCACTACACAATCTCTCCCGACCTTACATACACAAAAATTGCTGAAGCTGCTAACAATAACTCCTTTCAGCGTGAGTCCTTGCAGAAGGCATTTAACAATGTAGAGCAGTCAGACAGTATTTTTGCAAATCTGTTTGCCGATGTAGACCTCTATTCCACAAGACTTGGTGCAGGCGAACAGAAGCAGTCAAGCACCATTGCAGAAGTCGTTAAGACTATCAATGAAGCAAACCTTCTTAATCACGAGGGCGATGTTCTCGGCGATGCGTACGAATATCTTATCGGACAGTTTGCAAGTGAAACGGGCAAGAAAGCAGGAGAATTCTATACACCACAGGCTGTTTCACAGATACTTACCCGTGTTGCTATTCAGGGACAGGAGGACAAGCAGGGACTTCTCGTATATGACGCCGCTATGGGTTCAGGCTCACTTCTTCTCAATGCAAAGAAATATTCAAACAAGCCTGATTATATCCGCTATTTCGGTCAGGAGCTTTCCACAACTACATACAACCTTGCAAGAATGAATATGTTCCTGCACGGCGTTGACCCCGAAAATCAGACACTCAGAAATGCCGATACACTTGACGCAGACTGGCCGACTGATGAGGAAACCGATTTCGATATGGTTTTGATGAATCCTCCTTACTCAGCCAAGTGGTCTGCTGCACAGGGATTTCTGAACGACTCACGTTTCTCTGATTACGGTGTTCTTGCCCCTAAATCAAAAGCCGATTATGCTTTCTTACTGCACGGCTTCTATCACTTGAAGAACAGCGGAACTATGGCTATTATCCTTCCTCACGGCGTTCTGTTCCGTGGAGCCGCAGAGGGTAAAATCAGACAGAAGCTCATTGACAGCGGTGCGATTTACGCTGTTATCGGCTTACCGTCCAACCTTTTCTACAATACATCTATCCCGACAACAATCATTGTTCTGAAGAAAAACCGTGAAGGTCGTGACATTCTCTTTATTGACGCTTCAAGTCATTTCGTGAAGAAAAAGACACAGAACGATATGAGTCAGGAGAATATCGACCACGTTATCGGGCTTTACACAGACCGCAAAGACGTGGAAAAGGAAGCTCATCTTGCAAGCTATGAGGAAATCAAGGCTAATGACTACAACCTCAATATTCCCCGTTATGTAGACACTTTTGAACAGGAAGAAGAAATCAGCCTTGCAGATATTGCAATCGAACTTTCGGAACAGGATAAGGAAATCAAGACAGCTCAGACTGAACTTCTTGCTCAATTTGCAGAGTTGACAGCCTCCGACGAACAAGCACAAGCTGAAATTTCAGCTCTTATGAAAACTTTGGAGGGATTATTCTGATGAAAAATGAACAGAATGTACCACAGGTACGCTTCAAAGGTTTTACTGATGCTTGGGAACAGCGTAAGCTCGGAGAATGTTTCGATGAAAGAACAGAACGCTCGGCAGATGGGGAGTTAATTGCAGTCACAATAAACTCAGGCGTTGTTAAGGCTTCTGAATTAAACCGACACGATAATTCAAGCGAAGATAAGTCTAATTATAAAGTTGTACGGGTAAATGATATTGCATATAACAGTATGAGAATGTGGCAAGGTGCAAGCGGATATTCCCAATATGACGGCATTTTAAGCCCTGCATATACAGTTGTAATACCGAGAGAAAATGTAAATCCTGTGTTCTTCTCTTATATGTTTAAGAGAACTGATATGATACACGAATTTCAAATAAATTCTCAAGGATTGACTTCTGATACTTGGAATTTGAAGTTCCCAGCGTTCAGTACAATTAGTGCAAATGTTCCAAAATCAGAAGAGCAACAAGCTATCGGAAATTATTTTACCAACCTCGACAACCTTATCACCCTTCATCAGCGTAAGTGTGAAACCCTTCAAAAACTCAAAAAATCTATGCTCCAAAAAATGTTTCCGAAAAATGGAAGCCTTTATCCCGAAATTCGATTTGCTGGATTTACTGACGCTTG
>JAGAVE010000010.1 GCA_017942105.1 Clostridia bacterium
AAAGGCCATATCAAAAGGCTCTCTTGGCAGCTGGTTCAGCGGCATTGGTTGTTATAATTGCACTTATTATGAGTGCTGTAATGAGATTATTCTCTTGAGAACACGAAACTTTCAGTTTGCTAGAGTGTCAAATTCCAATTTGACGAGGTGAATTAATATGAAAAACAATAAAAGTAATAAAATTGTATCAGTTTTGAATTTCCTTACAGCCTTCTGTTTTTACATTTGTGCAATAATTAATTTTATTAATGACAGTGGAATGGGAGCATTATATTTATGTTTATGCTTGGGTTCAACTTTTTTGTGTTTAGGTTCAGTCGGGCTAAATAAAGGCAAAAAAGATAAAGATGATAAGTAAATTCCAATTTATCGAACCGTTTTAATTTTGACAAAAACATGTTGTAAACACTAAAAATTCCAAGTCTTCTGGCTTGGAATTTTTTATCCATTGCTTTCGCAATGATGATATAGAAAACTTCGTTTTGATGATATGCAATTCCTTGCGGAATTGATGATATACAAGGCTTACGCCTTGATTTTTTATGGACACCCACGCCCGATTGTAATTATTGCCTGGATGTGATATAATCAGCTCGACAAACAAAAATTTTCACGAAAGGATAACAAACCATGTTTAGAAAAAGTATATCCTTGTTGCTCGTTTTAACTATGCTGGTTGGATTACCTTTAGAAGCATCTGCCGAAAACAGTGTTCCTGAAAAAGAAGGTTATGTTCTTGATTTCAGCACCGAATTTAATGATGACAATTTGAATACAGATTACTGGCTACCACAATACCTGCCTCACTGTACTACCAATACAGAAGGTTCCTCGGCAAGATATAAAATCGAGAACGGTTGTCTGAATCTGTTTATCACAAAGGATTCACCTGATTATTTCGGTGGTCAGCCCGGCTCGACAGACCCCGACAACCTTTTATGGATAGCCAACGGTATTCAGACATTGGAAAAGAATCATCTGCATCCCGGCGGTAGTCAGCAGAGGGAAGTTGAGCCTTATGAAGGATATGCCACACAGTACGGCTACTTTGAAATACGAATGAAAATGCCCGACACCAAAGGCGGCGGATATGCATCTTGGTGGCTTATCGGTGCACAGGATGATACCGACGGAACAGGTTCTCAGCAGAATGGCGAAATAGATGTGTTGGAAACTTTTTTCAAATATCCCGGAGTGTTTGAACCCAAGGTTCACGCATGGGATGACCCCGATCTTGACGAATGGGCAAGCAAAGTTGAATTGGATGGCGACCCGATGGATTATGTAAACGAGTTCCACACCTATGCTATGGACTGGAGACCTGAAGGAATAACATTTTATGTGGACGGAAAAGAAGTGGCTAAGACCATAGAATCACCCCAATACAGAATGTGTATGATTCTGTCTATGTATATCAATTCTGATTTCAGCGGTTGGGATGAACCTGAAAATGACTATCCCATAGAATGGCTGATTGATTATGTCCGTGTATATAAAGATAAAAACGGTTATGATGAGAACAACAGACTGACAAAATTTGAGCGTTTTATAAAAGATATATGTGACTCGCTCACTGCATTCCGCCAGCGTATTTTATCATTTTTTCAAGAACTTTGTATGCAATGCCATCAGTTCTTTGAGCACTTATTTCAGTATGACACCCGATTTGTTTACAACAACTAATTCCAATTTGCAGAAGTATTTCAACTAACTCAACCTTTTATCTTAAAACATATAATTGGTTTCAATAAATAAGAATTCGTAGGGATGAAAGCTATGATTAACGCTAACGAATACGGGTTTTTACCCGAAAATAATCCATACAAAAACTCTGAAGCTTTGCAGATGGCTGTTGATAATGGTGGAACTGTACAGGTTACCGCCCCCGGTGTTTATAAAATTTCCGAGCAAATTGAAATCGGCGATAATACAAAGCTTGTATTCTGTGAAGGTGTTACTCTTCAGCGTGAAGCAAGCATAAGCGGTGTCAACGGAAATGCTTTTATAAACAAAGGTGCGCTTAAGGGCGAATATAACAGCAATATTGAAATCGTGGGCTTGCATCTTGAATGTAACGGCATTGAAAGCAATGATTTCGGCATAAACAGCCGGATAGTCGGACTGCGTGCACAGGTTGCAATGATTTATGTCGAAAACCTGAGAATTGATGGTTTTGAATGTCACGGTTTACTTGAAAAGGATTATGCAATTCAGGTAAGTGCATTTAAAAATATTATTCTCAACGATTTATTTATAACGGGTAACAAAGACGGCGTTCATCTCGGCTGGGGTGACGGTTTCGTTATCAGCAACGGCAGATTCCGAACATTCGATGACCCGATAGCACTCAACGCCTTTGATTATGCAACATCAAACACTCATATCGGTTGGATCGAAAACGGAATAATCGAAAACTGTGTTGACTTGGATGATGAATCAACGACCGGTTTTTTTTGCAGAATTCTCGGCGGTGCCTGGTGCAGATGGCAAAAAGGAATGCAGGTTCAGCACTCAGACACTGTTGCAGTCAACGGCAGAACATACCGCGTTCTGATGAACCCGAAAGACGGAAAGCTGTACACTTCCAATACCCCACCCTGTCACGAAAAAGGAATTGCGGAGTATGACGGTATTAATTGGGTTGTCGTGCGTAATACGGAAGAATTTGACTGCGGTTGTCGCAACATAACAATTCGAAATTGCTCACTTCAGAAAAAGCGTGATATAGGAATTGCAATAAGTCTTAATTATGATACATACGCCCGCAGTTATTATCCCGGTTGTGTATGTGTTCCTCAAAGCGAAATCACTCTTGAAAACATCGTTTTAGAAAACGATGTTGATACTCTGCTTCATTCAAATTATCCGACCGAAAACATAACATTAAAAAACATTGATTTTAAAAGCTCAAAGCTTTGTTTTGATATCGCACCAAAAGCAGACGGCATTATTTACCCCGAGGTTGAGATAAATACGAAAAATGTTGTTCTTTACGAAAGCACAGTTCAAACCAACCCAAAGCATCCTGTAAAACTGTTGTTCAGAAATTAAAAGTGAAAACAATATGCTGTGCGGAAATACAATAATGATTTACGGAGGACGAGATAATGAAAAAAGAGTATTGCGGATCACCAATGAGAATCGCACACACAGGAGTTACGCAATTTGCTCCCGAAAACACGCTTGAAGCGTTCAAAAAAGCCACGGAGCTGGGTTTCGAAGGCATTGAGTTGGACATCCAACTCAGCGGTGACGGAGAAATTATTATAATCCATAACAGCGATATGGGTTATATGACCTTTGAAAAGCATCGCGATGTTCTCAAAGAAATGACGGCTGAACAAATCAAAAAGTTCGATATTCCCTATCGTAATGCTCTCAGGCTTAAATATCCTCCGTATCCCTGGACGGAACATTTCGGCGGAAGGCGTATGATTACTCCTCCCGATTATATTGAAGACAGGGTAACGCATCTTATCACCTTTCCCGAATTCGATGAGTGGCTGTCAACCGTTGATTATGACCTCACAGTCGAGGTTGAATTCAAATGCAAAGGTATGTGCCCGCGTATGGATGAAATTCTTGCAAAATCAGAGAACACCTCTAAGTATATCTTTTTCTCAGGCGATTGGGAGGTTCTTGAAGAAATGCAGGAGCATTACCGCAAGCTCGGCAAGCCTGAGGGACTGCGTCTGGGTGCGAACATCCGCTTCATCAATGAAAAAACGATGGATTTCGTTAAACGCTCAGACCTTTGGGAAGTCGGACTTAACAACGAAGCTTTTACCAAAGATGATGTTGATATGTTTGAATCTATGGGCATCAAAGTCTTTTCAAATCTCGGTGATTACCCCGAATGGTGGCGCCGTATTTGCGATATGGGCGTAGCCGGGTTTAAGACCAATTATCCCGACGCCTACACTGAATGGTGGTCAGGTACTCATTAAAATTTAGGTGTGATTAAATATGTTCAGAGAAGTTGCAAGAAAAAAACAAAGCCTTGAAATGTCCCAAATCGTCGAGATACTTAACAACGAAAAACGCGGTGTTTTGTCCGTTAACGGTGAAAACGGTTATCCTTACGGTCTACCGATAAATTACTGGTACAACGAAGAGAACGGATACATCTATTTTCACAGCGGTAAAAAAGGACATAAAATCGATGCAATAAATGCCGACAACAGAGTTTCGTTTTGCATATATGACGAAGGTTTCAGAAAAGACGGAGAATGGTCGCTGAACATAAGCAGCGTCATCGTTTTCGGCAAAATTTATCCTGTTGAAGATTTTGATAGTGCTATGGAAATATGCCGTTGTTTAAGCCTGAAGCACACTTCGGACATTGAATACATAGAATCGGAAATCCGTAATTTCGGCAATGTGACGCAGTGCTATGAATTGCGTCCTGAACACATTACCGGAAAAATAGTTAACGAAGCGTAGCTGTTGACCCGTAAATCCCGTTCACTTGAACGGGATTTTTTGTTTAATCGGCATTTAAAGATTGATTTTTTTCGTATTTATGATATACTGAACTTGCCAAACGAACTTAATAAACAGAAACCAAGGGGATATTTTATCTTTTTATAGGGATAATTATGCCTTATTCGGCTATAACATTATTGAATTTGTTAAAAATGCGAATTCCAACAGATGTTATGGCTAGGTTTGTTATCCCCATTCTGTTTAAGTTTGTTTGGCGACAATCGGAGTTTGCGTTTTATGTGCGTCGGCTTCGGTTGGCGCACTTTTTTATTTTTAGGAGGAAGAAAAAATGTTAAGAAAATCAATCGCACTGATTATGTCCGTTTGTATGCTGTTGTCTTTGTGTGCTTGCGGAAAATCAGACAACAAGAAATCTAATTCAAAAAACTCATCTGATGAAAGCAACATAACGGATACCTATGAAGACAATCCGTCATTTGTAACTCCCGAAAAAGATAATGCTGAAAACACACCTACAAGCGTTAAACCCGAGGATAAGCTCAGCAAATCCTGCTCTATGGTTCTTTGCAGCGGCACTGACGGAAGCGATCACTACGAGTTAGTCGCAAATCAAATTGACGGATATCCCGATTCTACATTTGAATTCGGTGTAATCAAGAATAACCAGTGGCTTGTTCCTATGGGTTCTGATTGTCCGTTTATTGATGAGAAAGGTTGGTGGACATATTCGCAAGGAACAAATCAACCTCGCGATTTTGAGTATATTGGTGCAGGTTGTTTTTACTATAACTGGAGATACCCTTACGACCCTAAAATATTATATAAACCCGAAACAGGCGTGAGTGTAGTGGTTGATCGTATATATGAAAACCCCAATTCTGAGTATGGTAAAGACAAGTACTCTATAAATGATCAAGCTGAAATAATCATACGCCTTGAAGATGCTGAAAATAAATTTCCTCTTGTTTATATAAATATGAATACAGGGGAAAGAAAAACTTTGCCACTTAACTCTTATCACATCGATACTATCGGCATAATAAGCGAAGGTTTATTTTTCGCTACTACGGATGAAATTGGGGAAGATCCGCAACATGGTTTTTATGACTTAAACGGAAACAAGGTTATTGACCTTTCTTCATATACTATAACAGACTTGAAAGTGCGTAAATTTACAGATGGCAAATATACTTTCACAGCAAAAAACAACAGTAATGTTCTCTTCGACATCACAATCGACAAAACAGGTAAAGTGCTCAGCCAGGAAAAGGTAGAAAGCTAAATACTAAAAATCAGCCAACTTGATTTGTATTAACAAATCAGGTTGGTTTTTCTGTTTCCCTACTTAAAAAATTATGCTATAATATAAAAAACTGCAACCAACCTTGATTTTTTGCGTCTTATATAGTGAAACGCGTTTTGGAGGTGGAAAAATGGAAGACAGTAAAATTGTTGAACTGTATTGGCAGAGAAACGAGTCTGCTATTTCCGCAACTCAGGAAAAATACGGAAAATACCTTTCTAAGATTGCTTACAATATCCTCGATGATGTTGAAGACAGCCGTGAAAGCGTAAGCGATACATATCTGCGTGCATGGTATTCCATTCCGCCGCACAAACCGGTCCATCTTTCCGCTTTTCTCGCAAAAATCACAAGGCAGATTTCCATTGATATTTACAGAAAGCGTACATCAAAAAAGCGTAGCGGCTCTGAATATGCTCTTTCTCTTGAGGAGCTTTTTGACTGTGCTTCACCCGATGGCAACCCCGAAAAGGAGATTGACGCAACCGAGCTTTCAAAGGCTATCAGCAGCTTCGTCTCATCTCTCCCGAGAGAAACCGCAAATATTTTCATCTGCAGATATTTTTATTTCGACTCTATCCGTGGCATCGCAACATACACGGGGTCGAGCGAAAGCAAAATCAAAAGTATACTTTACAGAACACGACTTGAACTGAAAAACTATCTTGAAAAGGAGGAACTGATATGAAGCCTGAAGATATTATTGACGCAATGAACAGCATTGATAACAACGCTGTTTTTGAAGCTCAGGAAATGAGAAAACAAAAGAAAAAAGGTAAGTCCTGGATAAAATGGGTCGCCGTCGCCGCCTGCTTCTGCCTCGTTATAGGTGCAGTCCTTGGGCATTTTCACTTTAAACCTTCAAATGTTACCGACCCTACAACACAGCCGAGTACGCTTATTCAGAACATTCCACCCGTTAAAAATCCGTTTGCAATAAGCAATGCCGTTTACCCCGATATGCTTAAAATTCCGTCCGAAGCTGACTTTACCGACGAAAACGGAAATGTTGACTGGGTAGCGTATTCCGATGCTTTTTCCATATGGTCCAAAGAGTGCAACGCAAGAAAGAACAATTCTGTTTCCGCCGCAAACTACAGCAACTTTTTCAACACGACCACGAAAAAGTTCTTCGCCGATACAAAGGGAGAAAATCTTGTTTACTCCCCCGTCAATGTTTACCTCGCTCTTTGTATGCTTGCTGAATCAACCGGCGGTCAGTCACGGCAGCAGATTCTTGACCTGCTGGGCGCAGGAAGTGTTGAGGAGCTTCGAAGTAACGCCAACAAGCTCTGGATGAGTAACTATGCTAACGACGGCGTTAAAACTAACATCCTCGCCAACTCCGTATGGTTAAGCGACAGCCTTAAATACAACAAGCCTACCCTTGACATCCTCGCAAATAATTACTACGCTTCTTCCTTCAGCGGTGCTATGGGAAGTCCGGATTACACCAAAGCGTTGCAAAACTGGCTCAACGAGCAGACGGGAGGTCTTTTGGAGGAGCAGTCAGGCGCAATTGAGCTTTCGCCCGATACACTTTTCAGCCTTGCGAGTACGGTTTATTTCAACGGCAGATGGGAAAGTGAATTCCCTGAGCATCTGACAAAAGCCGATACCTTCCACGCAGTAAAGGGTTCTCAGACCATAGACTTTATGTATCAGCGTCTTGATGGCAAACCCTTCTACACTGATGATAACTACTCTGCAACTTATCTCGATTTTCAGAACGGCGGAAAAATGTGGCTAATTCTCCCCGATGCAGGAAACAGCCCGGAATCCTTGATTCAGAACGGAAGTATAAACTCAATCCTCAACGGTTCAACTCCGAAAAACAAGCAAAACAATGTGCTTATAAATGTGTTTATGCCGAAATTTGATGTTGTTTCCTCAATCAATCTGAACGAATACATTGAAGCCCTCGGCGTTAAGGATGTTTTCTATTCTACGAAGGCAGATTTCTCTCCCATCCTTGCAGAAAGCAGACCCGCTTATGTCAGCGAAATCAATCACAGTGCGCGTGTAACGGTAGATGAAAAGGGTTGCACAGCGGCAGCTTTCACCGTTATCGCGGCAGAAGGAGTTATGGTGCCTGAAGGACAGGAGATTTATTTCAGGCTTGACAGACCCTTCCTTTTCGTTATAACATCAGACGATTCAACTCCGCTTTTCGTCGGCGTTGTAAACAATGTTGAATAACCGCAAAACACCTGCTCTTTTACGGGCAGGTGTTGATTTTTTGCTTTGAATGGTATAATATATTGGCATAACGGAAGAGAAAAGAGTGATACCCTTGGCAGGAAATAAAACACGAAACTGTTCAATAGATATTTTTCGCTACATATGCGCATTTTTAGTTATCACCATTCACACGCATCCGCTAAAGGAACACAGCTTTCTTGCAGACTTTATCTTCGTTGAAGTTTTCGGAAAGATAGCCGTCCCGTTTTTCTTTATCGTTGCCGGATACTTTTATGTAAAAAAGCTTGAAAAAGGTCAGCCTGCGTTTCTTTCGTATCTTAAAAGAATTTTTATAACCTATGGTCTTTGGTCTGTTGTTTATATCGGTCTTTCATATATAAACTACGACAAACCGCTGACAAGCTTCATAAAAGAAACTGCAGAAAAGTTTTTTACAAGCGGCTCCTACTACCATTTTTGGTATTTCCCCGCACTTATTTTCGGGCTTTGCCTGACCACGCTTTTATATAAGCTCAGATTAAAAAAGCTTATTATTCCCCTAAGCATCGCCTTGTTTGCTTTAGGCAGCTTCTGCCAGGCTTACCGTCAATGGACAACGGGAATTGATTTTGTCGACGCGATCTGCTCTCATCCCGACTTCGCAGTCATACACAAATTCTTTATGCGCGGTTTTCCTTGGTTCGGTTGCGGTCTTCTCGTTTACCACGCTGAACGAAAGCTTCTGCCGAAGCTTTCAAATCTCAGGCTTTTCATTGTTGCGGCAATAAATTTCGCCGTATGGTCAGGAGAAATTTATTTTATTTTTTCAAATAACAACAACGCGAATTTCGCATCCTCACTTTCGCTGTATCCGCTTATGGTGTTGATTTTGCTTATTCTTCTTAAAAATCCCCTACCTAAGCTCAGCAAGCTTTCCGAAAGATGCCGAATACTCGCAAATTTCACATATTATTCTCATCCGTTCTTTTTATTCATCTTTGCATATTCAGGCACTGATATAACGAACCTTAACCGTTTTATTTTCGCCTTCGGCACCACCTTGGTTATAGGTCTCATCCTTTCAAAATTCAGCAAAAACAAAATAGTTAAACTTATTGCAGGATAACATATCCGGAAAAGAGTGGTAATTTTGGTAGAAACAAAAGCACGAAACTGTTCAATAGATATTTTTCGCTATCTGTGCGCAATTCTAATTGTTATTATTCATACAAATCCTATGGCTGATTACGGAGCAACTATGAGCTTTGCTGTTTCGCAGATTCTGACAAGAATAGGCGTCCCTTTTTTCTTCGCCGTCGCAGGATATTTTTACACACAGAAGCTTGAAAAACATCAAAAGGTATTTCTTTCATATATCAAAAAGCTTTTTACAACATACTTTATTTGGAGCTTCGTTTATCTTATCCTTGAATTCATTTCCTGGGGACACACGCAGATAAAAGGCTTTATCGTAACAAGTGTACTAAACTTCCTGATCAAAGGCAGTTATTATCATTTTTGGTTTTTCCCTGCATTGATGATAAGTGTTTGTGTTGTCACTCTTTTTTATAAAACCAAACTGCAAAAGCTGCTTTTTCCGTTAGCAATCATCCTTTACGCTGTTGGTTGTATCGGCTGTTCTTACTACTCTGTAGGAATTAAAATTCCTGTTCTCAGTTCAATTTATGCTTTTTCTGATTTTCTGATAATAAGAAGAATTTTTTTGATGGGTCTTCCCTTCTTCATCTGCGGTCAGTTTATAGAAAAAATTAAATCAAAGGCACTGAAACTCGGAAACATCAAACTTTTCATCATCCTTGTAGGTTCAATCGTTTTATGGTTAGCAGAAATCCTGCTTGTTGTTAAAAAGGGTTGGCAAAACAATATCATCATCACTTTTAGCCTTTATCCCTTAACGGTCGCAGTTATGCTTTTCCTTCTCAAAAACCCTCTTCCGAAATTCAGAAAACTTTCCGAGAAATGCAGAATACTGGCAAATTTTACCTACTATTCGCACCCTTTAATTATGCTCATTATCAAAACCTTCGGTTCTACTGTTCCTAATCTCGGTATGTTTATCCTAACTGTTGCAATCGCCACAGTTATAGGTCTCATCCTTTCAAAGTTCAGCAAAAATAAAATAGTTAAACTTATTGCAGGATAACAAAAACGCCGGTTCAAAAATGAATCGGCGTTAATTTTATTCTGCTTTTTTAGGCTCCTTATTTCGGACAAGGGCGACAATAATTGAAATTAAAACAAAGACCTCATTTGCCGTACCCGCCCAGGACTGATTATTGATATTGTAAATAAACCAGCAAACGCAAACAGGAATCGTCAGAACTCGAAGCCATTTGACATTAGTCTGCCACTGCGCAACAATCGCAAAAACAGAAGCAATCAGCGGCAGGACGCTCCACGCATCTTTCCATGTAAGAACAGTCGAGACAACTGAAAGAATAAGGAAAATTATCGGAATAGTTTTTGATTCAATCTGCTTTCCTTCTTTAAAGCTGAAGATGAAATTCTTAACCGCTCCGAGGAAATTCATCGCAACGGGAGTGAACAACCCCAAAAATGTATAATGACAGCACCAAAGAAGCGCACAGCCAACCATAAGCAGCATAACCTTCTTATGCTTATTGAACTGATACATCGAGATTGAAACAGCCATTGCCATAAAGCCGAAAACCTGCGCAATTATATATGAATTTGTTTTGATGAATTCAAGCATAACGAATCTCCTAAAAATAAATACGAGATATTCTAACACAGTCAGGAGAAAAACTCAAATACTTTTTCAAAAAAATAAACTTGCACAGTTTCCCATGCAAGTTTGTTTTTATATTTACTTACTGCTTTGCGCCGTTATCAAACATCTCGAGAACCTTAACCGATGCTGCAAAACAATTTGCAAGGCAAGAGGGATTGAGTGCTTCAGGAGTGTCAAGTCTTGTGTGGTAGAAATCAGGAAGAGCATGGTTAAGAGCTGTAACGCCCGTTGAACGCATACCTGCCTGAGCAAACGCCGCTGAGTCTGTTGCACCGCCGAGAGGAGGAACATAACCCTTCTTGCAAGGAATCTTGAGCTCTTCGCAAGCTTCCATAAACAAATCAGAAACATCCTTATCAACCTTAACCGTAGCATTGAGGTCACGGTAGTTTACCATAAGCTGCTCATTCTGAGCGATTGTATCGTAAGAATAAACGAATGTCGGAACATCATTGAATTCGTCCTTATGCTTACCTGCCCAAGCCTTTGCACCGCGGAGACCTGCTTCTTCAGAGCCTGTAAGAACAACACCGATTTCTGTGTTTTCAAACTCGATGCCTTCTTCCTTGAGCATCTTGAGGATAGCCATACCGATATAGCAGCCTGAAAGGTTGTCGTTTGCACCGTCAACGATTCTCTTCTCGTTCCACATAAAGTAAAGACCGAACCAGAAAGGAACAAAAACGAGAGAAATAAGTCCGAGTGTTGTTGCGAGCTTTTCATCAAAAGCACCTAAGCCGTTTGCGATTGAAATAGCGAGAGTATAGAATGCGCCGATGAAGCTGACAATCATATGAATATCAAAACCAAGGTATGTAAACTTATACTTGAATGGCCATTCCCAAGCGGCATCAGTATGACCGTTGAAGATAATTCTGCGCTTAACTTCACCGGTCGGCTTTTTGAAGCCTGCTACATTGTGGCCTGTTTTCTCTTTGAAGAACTTATCAACAACCTTCTTGTAAAGGCCGAACTGAAGAACACAAAGAAGAAGACCAAGAACGATAAATGCAACTGAAAGCCACGGGTTAATGAAGAAATAAGAAATAAGTGCAAGAAAACAACACGGGATTGTGAAATAAATCCAACCTAAGAATGAATTTGGATTTTCCTTGAAGCCTTCAACATAAACTGTATCGCAGCCGAGCTTTTTCATTTCCTCTGCGCAATAATCGCTGACCTGCTTCTCACCAAGGTCACCGGGACC
>JAGAVE010000071.1 GCA_017942105.1 Clostridia bacterium
AGGTCGGCAAAAAAGAAACTGGAAGGATTTGAAGATATCCATTTTCATATGCTCAGACACACATTCACCAGTAATCTGCTCTCTAACGGTGCAGCACCAAAGGATGTGCGGGAACTGCTCGGACACGCTGACGTAAGTACCACAATGAACATCTACGCTCACTCTAAGAGGGAAGCGAAACGAACTTCCGCAAGACTGCTTGATAAGGTGGTCGGGGAAGTCTAAACAAAAAGTTTCCCTTGTTTCGGCTCATAAGGGCAAAAACAAGGGAAAATACATAAGGAACGAGTATTAAAATGCCGATTATCCTTGAAAATACAAGGGTTTCGGAGGATTGATTTACAAATAAGAATTTGCAGAAGCAGAAAAAACGGTGGGTGGGGTTACCTCTTTTCAAAAGGGGGGAGCTCTCCTTGTTTTAGTTTTTCTCTCATATCTATCTCAAATAGTAGAGGTAGATATACTTGATTTTATAAATAAAAATTGTAATTATAGAGTGAAGTGTTTGTAGTATGAAAGATAAAGATTACTTTTTAAGCAAGGCTCAGGATAATTTCCCTGAACTGAAATTTTCTGTTCTGACTCCGGATATAACCGAATTTATCGGTTCGAACGGAGACAGTATTCTTCTTGACCTTGGTGAACACGCTGTGGGACATTTTTCCTTTGCTTTTGATAAAGTTAATGTTTTTGTAGATGCTCCGGTTCGTTTGGTTATTAAGTTCGGCGAAGATATGAGAGAAATGAATAATGATTTTTCTCAATACAACGGTGTGCTTTCAAAAACATGGTTGCAGGAGGAAATAATCAATCTTGATTTTCCACAGAAAATAACTATGCCCAGAAGATATGCCTGCAGATACATAAAAATAACAGTGGAAAGAACCACCCGACCAATAAGACTCTTTGGTTTCAGCTTCCGCGCGTCAACAAGTGCCGATGTATCTGTGCTGAAATCTGCAAACACGCAAGATGCTTTGCTTAATAAAATTGACCTTGTTGCAACAAACACTCTCAAGGAATGTATGCAGACCTTCTTTGAGGATGGTCCTAAGCGTGACCGCCGTCTTTGGATTGGTGACCTTCGTCTTGAAGCTCTTACAAATTATTATACATTCAACAATCTTGATATTGTAAAAAGATGCTTGTATCTTTTTGCCGCAGGGGAATGTAATGAATTGGGTTTTTTGCCGTCCTTTGTTTATGAAACACCTTATTACCATTCCGGTGCAACTCATATTGAGGACTATGAACTTTTATTTGTTGTAAGCGTATGCGATTACTTTGAGCATACAGGAGATATGGATGTTGTAAATGACCTTTTGGGAATTTGCAAATCACAGCTTGAAAGCTTCAGAGCTACGCCGGACAAGAATTTGATTGCAACAAAGCAGGATGGCTGGTTCGCTTTTATTGACTGGTGTCCGGGTCTTGAATGTGTGACTGCATTGCAGGGTGTATATCTTTATACACTTGAACGCTTAGGAGAATTGCTGAAAGCAATAGGTGATGAGGAATATGAAAAATATTCTGCTTTAATTTCCGAGGTTCGTTCCGCTTCAAAAAAGAATCTTTATGATGAAACCAAAAAAGTATTCGTAAACTCTTCAGATAATGGTCAGCTCAGCGTCCATTCTCAGGTCTGGATGATTTTGGGCGGTGTGATAACCGGAGAGGAAGCAAAAAAACTTCTTCTTTCCTGCCTTGATAACAAGGCTTTTAAGCAACCTGTTACACCATATATGCGCCACTATGTTATTGAAGCTATGTTAAAGCTTGGTATGAAGGATGAAGCGGTACAATATTTGAAAAAATTCTGGGGAGGTATGGTGGAGCTTGGTGCAGATACCTTCTGGGAAGCGTATATTCCCGATGACCTCGATTTCTCACCGTATAATGACAGAATGATAAACAGCCTTTGCCACGCATGGAGCTGTACACCATCATATTTCATTCGTAAATACGGGTTATGATTAGAAGATTCTATAATAACAAATTCCGCTTTGTCGAAAAATATAACATCGGGAGCCGGTTCGAAATCAGCTCCCGTTTTTTGAATTATGCAGAAAAGTTTTTGGCATCAGCAAAAATAGAGGCTGATATTAGCCGTCAGTCGCCAGCTTCCAGCCTCCGGTCCTCATAACAAATACTGTATCTTTCTATTTTTATATCATTAATAAAACATATTAAGAAGAATAAAGTTATTGCCACAACGCCGGTGGCTGGCAGCCGGCAACCGGTAGCTAAAAACAGAACACCCGCCGATTTCTCAGCGAGTGCTCTGTTTTTATATTTGGAAAGAATTGAATTTGTTAATCGTTTTCAACACGATATGTAAAATTTTCTTTCGGTATCATATTAGGTTTGTTGAGCCTGTGCGTACAAAGGGCTACGCAGGCTCTTTTTATTTAGTTGTTGGTTGTTTTACTCCGTTGCAGAGAATTTCACTTCTTTCCAAGTAAAGCCTGCCCACTCAACGTTTGTACCTGCCGTTGCTTTCAGAGTGCCTTCGGCATTTGCATGATCGGGATGCAACGTGATGGTAATGCCCGAAGAAAGGGCTTCACCTGCAAACAGATTTACATTTACGTTTATGATAACAGAGCCTAACAAGCAGAAAAAAATAATGGTTGTAAGTTTTTTTCTGCTTGTTTCGCCTTTACCAATAAGGGATTTATATCTTACTTTCAAGATAGATTTCCGCATCAAAGGTGTGCCTTTCATTATCTCTTGATGACGGGATAATTTTCGCCCTGCGCCCAGAAATCACCCAGCTGAGTGGCAATCGTGTTGTTCCTGAGATCATCCTCGGTTACACTTGTGATCTCTACGTTGTCACTCCCGGGTTTCAGATCCGAATCGCTGTGTACAGCCGCAAGGCCGTCGTCACCGAGGTAATAGCAATTCTTGATTGCTTTAACGCTACGAAGCGTGCCGAATGCGCCAAGACGAGCTTCGTCGGTAAGATTTGCACCGCGCTCAAACCTACCTGCAAACAGGCAGTTTTCAAGGGTAGTCTTTGCGCCCGTGTTGGAGAAGCTTAAAAATCCGCCCATATAAATGGTTGCAGTGTTATTATAGCTGTTCTTTACGTAATCCGTCTTGATCGTTCCGTATGCCGCGCAGTTGCGGATGGTCACTTCACTGGTATTCCCCTGAATCTTACCGATAAAACCGCCCGCACCGTCGTCCACACGGTACTCGCCTGCGTCAAAGGTGCCGTACCAAGAGCAGTTTTCAATCATACTCTCGTGGTTTGCGTATCCCACAAAGCCACCGATCTTACCAACGCCGTGCGCCCTTGCGGTAAGGTTTACGTATGAGGTGATGTTCTGAATGACCGCACCGTTGCGCTCAAGGTCGTTTTCACCGTTCAGACC
>JAGAVE010000072.1 GCA_017942105.1 Clostridia bacterium
ACGAGACGATTTAAGACAGGCATTAAAAATCTGCGTCACAGCCCACAATTACTCAATGTTCATTGCAAATCCATCGTCTTGTCCGACAAACCCGAATTTATCTAATAATATTCAATCAAGCTTTATCGTTACCTGACATAATAAATTGACACAGAAAATTTGTTATGCTATAATCTGAAAAAGAAATATAATTTCTTTAATTTGATTTTGAGGTGAGGTTATGTTTGAAAAATTTTTAGTTGAAGTTTTAAAGCTTGCTCCGAGGCAGATGTGGGCGGTTGAACAGCTCGGTTACTATTTCAGCACATTTTTTGACGGCTTCTCAATAAAGAAGATTTTTGCAACACTTCTTGCAATTCTCGAAATGTTCGGTCTCGTAATTTTTGACACTCCGACAACTCCGAGAGGGCAGGAGCTTGACCTTACGGGTTACAGCCTTGTCTTTGAAGATGAGTTTGAAGGAAACACTCTTAATACCGATGTTTGGAAATACAGAGGAAACGGTCCCCGCAGAGGCGGTTTTAATGCGGAAAGTCAGATAAAAATTGAAGACGGCAATATGATTATCTCAGGTGAATACCTTAAAGACGGTCTTTACGGTGAAGGCTGGTATACGGGTATGGTTTCTCTCAGGGAGAAATATTGCAAGGGTTATTTTGAAATCCGTTGTATAGTAAATGAGGGCTCAGGCTTCTGGTCTGCTTATTGGATTCAGGCTGATCATCCGTATGAAGCTGAATATTCTCAGGGCGGCGTCGGCGGATGCGAAATCGATATTTTCGAATCGATGTCCTACGATAATTTCGTTGGTAAAAACTCAGTAAGCCAGACGGTTCACTGCGCAGGTGTTGATGGTGTTCAGGAAGGCTTCCAGTCCAATAATCTCGGCGCTTTCTACGGAAACAATATTTATAAAGAGTATAATACATACGGCCTTGAATGGACAGATGAAGAGTACATTTTCTATATAAACGGTGTTGAAACGCGCCGTACATCCTTCGGTAACGGTGTGTCGGAAGTTCCAGAAGAGGTTATAGTTTCTCTTGAAATTCCCGCAGAGGATGAGCTTAATAAGCTTGATAAGGATTCTTATAAAACAGAGTATATCGTTGACTATGTAAGAATTTATCAGAAATAATATCAGTGCGCTGTCCTTCGGGGTGGCGCAGAATGTTGTCAGAAAAGTATTTCTCGAATAATCAACAGGAGTGGTTTTATGGGTTCAGTTACAGCAATTTTTCTTATTCCTCTTTTGTTGCCGTTTATGTTATTTATGGGCATTTTTGAAACAGCATTTGGCATTGGCACTGAAAAAGTTGTTTTACCTTATGATGAGGAAAGCGGAGTCGTCTGGGAGTACCGTGAGGGCGACGATGCTTTTGTTGATTGCATCAGAACAGAAATAAAAAACGGTCAGCAAATCTTCACTTTCAGGGGTAAATGGATGCTTGATGATAGCAATCCCGAGTCTTATCAAAATGAAGAGTTTGTGGATGATTTGTATTTTGTAGATGCTGACGGAAATGTAAAGACTTATTACGCTATGCTGGATTTCAGTAAGGATGGCCCGAACGATGGTTCTTTGTTTTACGGCGATATGGAGATTTACGAAGAGAGCGAATGTGCGATTTTCGAGTACACTGTAAAGGCTATCACAGAGGTTGAAGATTGTTATTGGCATGAATATGATTATTCCGCACAGAATGATGACAGTAACCGATATGTAGGTTTACCGGATCTTAAAAATGTGCCTGAGCGTACCTATAAGTTCGTATTATCGCCTGAAGATATTAAAGATGGCACTTTCAATATGAGCTTTTATTACAGAACTGAGTCAGGCAGACAATATGAAAAAATAACGGTAACTTTTGAAATGGTAGGTAAGGATGTTACTGCTGTTGAAGAAAAACATTATATATGGGTTGATGTGGACGAAGATACAATGCGTTGGGAAGAAGTAGTGTAAATAGTATTTTCAAAATTCTTCATTCTTAAAATAATAATATGATAAGCGGTAGGAAACGCGTATGTTTCCTACCGCTGAGTTTTATATGTAATTTTCTGCTTTTATTAAAAGCTTTCATAAAAAACGATTTCGTTTTTATCCCTGAATTCGTTATGCAGGTGCAGTGGTTCGGCATCGTCTGCAGGGTATCCCATAACAAGCAGAGCAACGGGTTCAATCTCTTCGGGAATGTTGAATTCTTCCCGCATCGCAAAAGGATCGAAGTGCATAACCCATGTTGAGCCTACTCCGATTTCGGCTGCTTTGAGCATCATATGCGTTGTAACAATGCTCGCATCGACAGTTCCGCAGGTTGCACCGTCATATTTTCTCGTCCAGCATTCGTTTTTACTGTAGCATACAAGCATTGCAGTCGGTGCGTCAAAGTGGCACTTTGTGCATTTTCTCAGCTTTTCGCAGGATTCAGCAGTGTTGATAACAAGTATTCTCTGCGGCTGATAGTTGCATCCCGTAGGTGCAAGGTGACCTGCATCAAGGATTTTGTTTATAACTTCATCGGGTAGATGGGTGTTTTTGAATTTTCTTACGGAGTATCTCTTTTTTGCAAGCTGAGTGAAATCCATATAATCTTCCTTTCGCTTTGATATGCCAATATCATACTATAATTTATGATTGAAAACAAGCAAAACGGTTTGTTAAAATTAATAAAATGTAACCTTTTCCTTTGCTGAGCTGTTATTATAGTGAAAGGACCTTTCAGATGGTGGTGACATAATGACGGATGAAGATTATATTGAAACGGTGAAAAGAAACAATCAGAGAATATATCTGATTGCGCTTTCGTTTACCAAGTCTCAGGCTGACGCAGAAGATATTTTACAAAATGTATTTCTCAAGCTTTGGAAACATCCTAAAGAATTTGAGGATGAGCTGCATATTGATAAATGGTTAACTGCTGTTTGTATAAATGAAAGTAAAAATTATATTAAATCACCGTTCAGAACAAAAAGATCATCTTACATCGATGAGAGCATTCAAGAAGATTTTAAAAGTATAAAAAATCTTGATTTGTTTAACACCGTAATGTCGTTACCTAAAAAAGAGCGCACGGTGATACATCTGTTTTATTACGAGGATATGTCAGTAAAAGAAATTGCACGAGTGTTGAAAATAAAAGAGTCTTCAGTAAAGACAAGATTGTGCCGGGCACGAAAAAACATAAAAAATATTTTGGGAGATGAATGGATAAATGAATAGAAAAATGTATAAAGAGACTTTTTCACAAGTCCATCCATCCGAACAAGCAGTAGAAAGGATAATGGATATGACACATATGAAAAGCAAGAAGATAAGCAAGACAGCATTGATTGCAGTTGCCGTAATAATTTCTATGTTGATTGTTGGCGGGATTGTTGCCGGAGCAAAGAGTGGTAATGGGTTCACTAATTCAGTCAGGGATATAATTACTCCCGATAAGACTAAAGCTGAACAGGTTATGAAAGATGACACTTTTATCAACAACAAAGGTGAAAAAGTGCGTGAGGTTGAATTTGTTCTTGATGACGGCACCGAATCGGGATTTAAAATTGTCAGCAGCGGAGATACTGATTCTATGTTTGAAACAATGATGGTTTGTGCAGGTGAAAACGGGTATCAGTCGGTAGGAATTGATGAAAACGGGGATGTGGTTTTCGGTGAATATATTGAAGGCGAAGATTTATCCGTTGAAAGAATTAATGAAGATATAAAAAAACAAATTGAAGAATAATGATAGCCGCAGATTTTTGTTTGAAAGTCTGCGGCTAAGCTTTTGACAGCATTGACTTTAAGGCATATAAATGTTATATTTTAGCTGTTAAGTTTTAGCAGAAAGGAATGTTTAATATGTACGAAAATAATTGGGAATCTCTCAATTCCCGTAAAGTCCCCGAGTGGTTTGCAGATGCGAAATTCGGTATCTTCATTCATTGGGGTTTATATTCTGTCCCGGCATACACTAAAAAGGGCGACTATGCCGAATGGTATATGCGCCAGATCGAGGATGAAAATTTTGAAACCCATGCTTTCCATAAGCGTGTATACGGAGAAAATGCAAAATATGAAGATTTCGTAAGTGGCTTCAAGGCAGAGCTTTTTGATGCGAAAAAATGGGCAGATCTTTTCAAAAAGAGTGGCGCAAAATATATGAACATCGTTTCAAAGCATCACGACGGCTATTGCCTTTATAAGTCTGACTATGCTTGGAACTGGAACACGGTCGATGTCGGTCCTCACCGTGATTTCCTTCAGGAGCTCAAGGATGCACTTGCAGATACCGATGTTCGATTCGGTGTTTATCATTCCGTTTACGAGTGGTACCATCCTCTTTACCTTAAGAATCCTGAAGAGTACGCAACAGAGCATCTTATTCCGATGCTTAAGGAGCTTATCGAAAAATATCAGCCTAATACTCTCTTTACGGACGGCGAATGGGAGCATACATCGGATGTATGGCATTCAACAGAGTTTTTACAGTGGCTTTATAATGAATCAAGTGTAAAGGATTTCATCGTTCCCAATGACCGTTGGGGTAAGGAAACAAGAGGCCGCCTCGGCGGTAACTTCACATCTGAGTACGGTTACATCGAAGCAGGCCGTAAGATTGAAGATGTCGAGCTTGACAGACCGTTTGAAGAGTGCCGTGGTATCGGCCGTTCATTCGGCTTTAACCGTAACGAAGACCTTGCAGACTATCTGAGCGCAAAAGAGCTTCTTGAAATGCTCTGCGACCTTGTTTCAAAGGGAGGAAACTTCCTTCTTAATATTGGCCCTGCCGCAGACGGTACGATCCCTGTTATTATGGAAGAAAGACTTCTTCAGATGGGTGATTGGCTCCGCGTAAACGGTGATGCTATTTACGGTACACGCCTTTATTCAAAAGCCCAGCAGGACGGTGTTTATTATACAAAGAAGGGCGACGATGTTTACGCAATTATAAACCGTTTCCCGTTCGGCTCGCAGGTGCTTGAGCTTGTCGATTATGATGCCGCTCTTAAAGCTTCTCTTCTCGGCAGTGACGCTGAGCTGAGCATTGTTGATAATAACGGCAAGGCTGAAATTGTCTTCCCGGCAATCAATCCCGACACGGTTGACAGTAATTGGCTCTATACAATAAAAATTTCAAAATAAAACGAAATCTCTTGTGTTACAAAAAGGAGAATGGTTATGAGAAAGAATTTCGGCTCAAAGCCTATGACATATCCTCAACCGGTTTTCATTGTTGCCGCATATGACGAAAACGGGGTGCCGAATGCAATGAATGCAGCTTGGGGCGGTATCGCTGAATCGGACCGCATAACGATGTGCCTTTCTGCAGGTCATAAGACTGTTAAGAATATCCGCAAGACGGGTGCTTTTACCGTAAGTATGGCTGACGCAAAGCATGTTGTCGAATGTGATTATCTCGGTGTTGAATCAGGAAACAGAGTGCCCGATAAGCTCGAAAAAGCCGGTTTTCATACATTCAGAAGCGAATTTGTCAACGCTCCCGTAATTGAAGAATTACCTATGACTGTTGAATGTGAGCTTATAAGCTTTGATGAAGAAACAGATTGCCTTATCGGCAAGATCGTCAATGTCAGCGCTGATGAGAGAATCCTTGATGAAAAGGGAAATATCGATGTTAAGAAGCTTAACCCGATAACTTTTGACCCGATGTACCATACTTATATCACTTTAGGCGAAAAGGTTGGTCAGGCATTCAGTGACGGAAATGCTTTGAAATGAGGCGTGCGTATGTTGTTTTATAAATTTGTAAAGAATTTGTATCAGAAGCTCATATTCAAAAGATGCGATGATGAAGGGCTGGCATATTATTTCTCGGCAAAGGATTTCGAAGGCTTGCAAACCGAACCGTTTTCCTTCAAAGGAAATTCAGATCAGAAGCTTAAAGGTAATTTTTATTACTATGACAATCCCGACGAAAACCGTATTATAGTCTTCGACCACGGTATGGGTGGCGGACATCTCTCCTATATGAAAGAAATTGAGATGCTTGCAAGTCAGGGATATAAAGTTTTCGCCTATGACCATACGGGTTGTATGGAATCGGAGGGCGAGTCGGCAGGCGGTTTTTCTCAGTCTTTAAGTGACCTTGATTGCTGTCTTAAAGCTCTTAAATCTGATGAAAAATATCATAACAAAACCTTCAGCGTTATGGGACATAGCTGGGGCGGATTTTCAACTCTCAATATCTCGGCGTTTCACCCTGATCTGAGCCATATTGTAGTTCTTTCAGGCTTTGTTTCTGTGGATATTATCGCTTCGAAATTCGGCTTTTTGAAGAAGTATATTACCGCAATCGAAAAAGAGAAGAATCCGGCATATGTATCCTGCAATGCAGTTGATTCTCTTAATAATACCGATGCAAAAGTATTGCTTGTATATTCCGATAATGATAAAATGGTGAATAAAGAGATGAATTTTGATTATCTCGTTTCTTCTCTTAAAGACAGAAAAAATACAAGCTTTATCCTTGAAAGCAATAAAGACCATAACCCGAATTATACTGCGGATGCCGTAAGGTATCTTTCAGAGTATTTGTCAACTCTGAATACTCAGAAAAAGAAGCTTAAAACTCCCGAGCAGAAAAAAGCTTTTGTTGAAGGCTTTGACTGGGACAGAATGACGAGGCAGGATGAGGCGGTATGGCAGAAGATTTTTGATCACTTAGCTGAATAATATTTAAGACCTTGAGAATTTTCTCAGGGTCTTACTCTTTAAATCTTTGTCGATTTATGTTATAATCCCTGCGAAAGAAGAGATGAATATGCAGAAAACTCAAATTAAAGATTTTACGAAAGGCAGCATTACAAAACAACTTATTGTTTTTGTATGGCCGCTGTTTCTTTCGAACCTTCTTCAGGTTGTCTATAATATGGTCGATATGATCGTCATCGGCAATGTGCTGGGTAAAGAGGGAATTTCGGCCGTATCCGTCGGCGGTGATGTTACTCATCTGCTGACATTTATAGCAATGGGTTTTTCGAATGCAGGGCAGGTTCTTATCGCAAGATATATCGGTGCAGGTGAGAGAAAGAAGATAGGCAGATTTGTCGGCACGATGTGTGGATTCCTTTTTTCTTGTGCCATTGTTCTCAGCGTCCTCGGTATAGTTTTTCAGGACACAATGTTGACACTTATGAATACGCCGGACGAAGCAAAGTCAGGCGCCGTCAGATATGCTACGGTCAGTATGGCAGGTCTTGTGTTTATATACGGATATAACATAGTCAGTGCAATATTGAGAGGAATGGGCGATTCAAAACACCCGTTTGTGTTTATAAGTATAGCCGCAGTGTTGAACCTTATTCTTGATGTTATATTTGTAATTTTCTTCGGATGGAGGGAAACGGGAGCGGCGCTTGCAACTATTATGAGTCAGGCAGTCAGCTTTATTTCCTGCGTTGTTTTTCTTGCGAAAAATAAAAAAGGCTTCGAGCTTGATATGAAAATGAGGGACTTTGTCAAATGGGATAAGGAAATGCTTGGTGCGCTTGTAAAGCTCGGAACACCGATGGCAATAAAAACGGCGTCAATCCAGGTTTCAAAGCTCTTTGTCAACTCATGGGTGAATTCTTACAGCGTTGAGGTTTCAGCTTTCGCAGGTATTGCAAATAAGGTTTCGAGCATCAGTAATTTAGTTTCAGCCGCAATGAATACGGGTGGCTCAACAATGGTTGGTCAGAATCTTGCTGCAGGAGAGTTTGAAAGAGTAAAGAGAATTCTGAAAAATCTCGCTGTTATTACGCTTTCCGTTGCATCATTCTTTTCAATTCTCGTCATCGTTTTTCCGATGCAGATTTTCGGCATATTTACAAAAGAGGCGGATGTTCTTGCAATTGCAGGTAAGTATGTCCCGATTGCTGTTCTGCTGTTCGTGGGCGGTGCAATGAGAGCTGTAATGAATGCACTCTTGAACGGTAGCGGAAATTATAAAATAAACTTTGTAACCGCCATTCTTGACGGTATAATAATGCGAATCGGTCTTTCTGTCCTGTTCGGTCTTGCGGTCGGTATGAAGCATTACGGCTTCTGGCTCGGCGATGCCCTTGCAGGCTTTACTCCGTTCTTCATAGGTGTTGTATATTACGCAACGGGTAAGTGGAAAAAAGACAGCGAAAAGACGAGAAAAGAAACGGAAATAAAATGAAATATTCAGGGTGATTATGGTATGACTTTAACAAAGCTGCAATTTTTCGTTGCAGCTTTTAATTTTTAATCGGACGAAAAATGAGTAAAACAGAGAAAAAATGAGCAAAACAGAGAAAAAATGAGTATATATTAAAAAGGCTTTAAATTACAACGGATTTGCACGGATTTTTTGCAAAAAAATGTTGACATTTGCAAGATATTGCACTATATTATAGATTAATAAAATAGTTGTTTTACTTTGGTAAAGTGGCTGTTGATGTGTCTAAATAATCTTTCTGTGAGAGAGGGGTTGCATAATTGAAAAAGAACGCTATTATTGATCTCAAAAATATCTCCATCAAGCTGGGGGATGCTCAGATTCTTGAAAACCTAAATATGTATATCCGCGATAAGGAATTTATTACGCTTCTCGGTCCTTCGGGTTGCGGTAAGACGACCACCTTGCGCATAATTGCAGGTTTCCTTGAACCCGACAGCGGAGAAGTTATATTCGAAGACAAGGTAATCAATGGTGTTCCGCCTCATAAAAGGCAGGTAAACACCATTTTTCAGCGCTACGCTCTTTTTCCGCATCTTAATGTTTATGAAAATATTGCGTTTGGTCTGAGAATCAAAAAGATGAAGGAGAAGGA
Organism: Clostridia bacterium; assembly: GCA_017942105.1. Classification (GTDB taxonomy): domain Bacteria; phylum Bacillota; class Clostridia; order Oscillospirales; family Acutalibacteraceae; genus CAG-488. The sequence continues at coordinate 8,791 of JAGAVE010000072.1, forward strand.
AATAAAAGAAACAGTGACCGAGATGCTTAAGCTCGTTAACCTCAGCGGATTCGAAAGAAGAAATATAAACTCTCTTTCGGGCGGTCAGCAGCAGCGTGTTGCAATTGCGCGCGCTCTTGCGGTAAAGCCGAGAGTTCTTCTTCTTGATGAGCCGCTTGGCGCCCTTGACCTTAAACTGCGTAAGGATATGCAGGTCGAGCTTAAAAACATCCAGCAGAGGCTTGGCATTACTTTTATATATGTTACACATGATCAGGAGGAAGCTCTCTCGATGTCTGATACCGTTGTTGTTATGGATGGCGGTGTAATTCAGCAAATCGGCACTCCTCAGGATGTTTATAATGAACCTAAAAACGCTTTCGTAGCAGATTTCATCGGCGAAAGCAATATCCTTGACGGTAAAATGCTCGAAGATTTCAAATGCTCTTTTTCCGGTGCACAGTTCCAGTGCCTTGATAAGGGCTTCGATTCGGGTGAGTCGGTCGATGTCGTTGTCCGCCCGGAGGATGTTGATATCGTTCCTGTTGAAAAGGGTATTCTTACGGGTGAGGTGACTTCCATAACCTTTAAAGGTGTTCATTTTGAAATTATCGTTGATATCGGCGGTTTCAAATGGATGATTCAGACAACGGATTATGAACCCGTCGGCAAAAAAATCGGTCTTGATATTGAGCCTGATGCTATCCATATTATGAAGAAATCTAAGTATTCGGGTATGTATGGCGACTACAGCTCATTCAGCGACGAATTGGAGCATCTTTCAGATATCGTTGAGGAGGAGTAAGCGATGAAGAAAAAATCAACTCTTGCTCAGAAACTCTGCACATCACCGCATATCGTATGGTCTGCAATTTTTATCGTTGTTCCGCTGATAATGGTTGTTTACTATGCCTTCACGGATGCAAACGGCGCTTTTACTTTCGATAATATAACAAGACTCGGCGACTATACAACAACATTTCTTCGTTCGATATGGTTCGGAATCGTTGCAACGCTTATTTGCCTTGTGATTGCATATCCTCTTGCGTATATAATTGCGCAGTCAAAAGCCAAGGTGCAGAGTACAATGGTTATGCTCGTTATGATTCCTATGTGGATGAACTTCCTGCTCAGGACATATTCGTGGATGACGCTTCTGCAGGATAACGGCGTAATCAACAGTATTCTGGGGAAAATCGGTCTTGAGCCTATACATATGATAAACACATCAGGTGCCGTAATCCTTGGTATGGTGTATAACTTCCTGCCATATATGATTCTTCCGATTTATACGGTTATGACAAAGCTTGACAGAAGCCTTGTTGAAGCCGCTCAGGACCTCGGGGCAAACAAGCTCCGCGTTCTCAAAGATGTTATATTCCCGTCAACGCTTTCGGGTGTCGTTTCAGGAATTACGATGGTTTTTGTACCTTCTGTAAGCACCTTCTATATTTCCCAGAAGCTTGGCGGCGGCAGCTTTGCTCTTATAGGTGATATCATTGAGATGCAGTTCCAGGTTTCAAATAATTTCAACTTCGGTGCAGCTTTGAGTCTTGTTCTGATGGTTCTTATTCTTATTTGTATGGCTGTTATGAATAAGTTCAGCGACGATGATGACGATGTGAGGGGAGGTATGATGATATGAAAAAATTATCATTCCCGTCAAAGCTTTACCTTGCAATCGTTATGCTCTTTTTGTACCTGCCGATAATTATGCTCATCGTGCTTTCGTTCAATGCGTCAAACAGTACGGTAGTTATGGATGGCTTTTCAACCAAATGGTACATTGAGCTTTTTAAAAGCGAAGAAACTCTGAGGGCTTGTTATAATACGATTATTCTTGCGGTTCTAACTGCGATAACATCTACATTTATCGGTACTCTTGCCGCTGTAGGAATCAACAAGATGAAAAAAGGCTTTGTTAAAACAAGCGTCCTTTCCGTAACAAATATCCCGATGATGAACCCTGAAATCGTAACCGGCGTTTCAATGATGCTTCTTTTCGTTTTCATAGGCACATTCCTTAATATTAAGGGTATTCTGGGATTCTGGACTCTTTTTATTGCTCATGTAACATTCAGCTTACCGTATGTTATTCTTAATATTATGCCGAAGCTCAAGCAGACGGATGTTCATATTTCAGAGGCGGCGCAGGACCTCGGCTGTACGAAGCTTCAGGCGTTCCTTAAGGTCGTGCTTCCTTCTATCCGTCCGGGTATCGTTGCAGGCTTTATTATGGCATTCACTCTTTCACTTGACGATTTTATTATCAGCTATTTTGTAAGTGGGCCTAAATTTGAGACCCTGCCGATAAGAATATTCTCAATGACCAAAAAGAGAGTAACGCCCGATATGTATGCGTTGTCAACGATAATCTTTATCGTAATTCTCATCCTCCTTGTTATGGTTAATATCTTCCAGTCCAATGAGGATGAGGGAAGAAAGTCGTACAAAAAGGGGGCTGCAAAATGATAAAAAAAGCCTTTTCACTTTTTTGCGCATTAACGCTTGTTCTCGCTTCATTCGTTTCTGCTCCCGTTGCAGTCAAAGCTTCAGCTAAAGATTACAGCCATTTAAGAGGGACTGAAATCAATGTATATAACTGGGGTGAATATATTTCAGACGGCTCGGAAGGTACGATGGATGTAAATAAAAAGTTTGAAGAGGAAACGGGCATCAAGGTTAATTACACTACCTACGATACAAATGAAAATATGTATAACAAAATCAAAGGTGGCGGAGCTAACTACGATATCGTTATCCCTTCTGACTATATGATTCAGCGAATGATAGAGGAAGGCTTGCTTGAAAAGATTGATTTCAGCAATGTTCCAAATTATTCAAACATAATGGATCAGTATAAAAATCTTCCCTTCGACCCGACCAATGAATATTCCGTACCTTATAATGTGGGTATGGTTGGGCTTATTTATAACACGAAGCTCGTCGAGGGCACACCGGCCAGTTGGGGTGTTATGTGGGATGAAAAGTACTCCGGCCAGATTCTTATGTTCAATAATCCCCGCGACGCTTTCGGCATAACCCAGTGCTATCTCGGAATTGACCTTAATACCGAAGATTCTGATGACTGGCACAAAGCTTATGATAAACTCAAAGAGCAAAAGCCTCTTGTAAGCTCGTATGTTATGGACGATGTTTTCAATAAAATGGAAAGCGGCGATGCTGCGATGTGCGCTTATTATGCAGGCGACTATCTCAGTATGAAAGAAAATAATCCTGATCTCGGCTTTGTCTATCCGAAGGAAGGAACAAATATCTTCGTAGACTCGGCTTGTATCCCGGTCGGCTGTCAGAATAAGGAGGGTGCGGAGCTTTATATCAACTTCCTTTTAAGGGAGGATATTGCTCTTGCAAACGCCGAATATATCTGCTATGCTTCGCCGAACAAGGCTGTTGTTAACAATGAAGATTATTCATTAAAGGATGAAAAGATTCTCTATCCTGACCCTGAGGATATGCCAAAAACTCAGTATTTCGAAAACCTTTCACCGCAGACGCTAATGCTTATGACTTCTTTGTGGGATAACCTTAAGATTGAAGGCAACGATGATACTTCAATTTATGTCGGGTTATCGGTTTTCGCTGCCGTGTCAATAGGATATTTCATATTCAGGACTGTAAGGAAAAAGAGAAGAGAAAGAATGTATTAAGGCAGAATCACTCGCTCAGGCGGGTGATTGTTGCATAGGTAAACAATATGAAAGAATTTAAACGATTTTTAATAATGGCAAAACCTTTTTGGGGTACGCTTATTTTTACGGTTTTCACTCTCATTGGAGTTTCTGCGGTAAGCCTTGTTACTCCCGAAATGGTCAGAAAAATGACGGGAGCTCTGACTGACGGAACTGCGACGGTTGAAAAAATGGCAACATATGCCGCGATTCTGCTTGCCGCATATATTGTCAAGTCAATTCTATCGTTTCTTGCAAAGTGGCAGGCTCATATTGCTGCGTGGAATTTTGTCGGCGAGCTTACCCTTAAGGTTTATGCAAAGCTTCAGTCTCTTTCAATCGGGTATTTTACGGATAAGCAGACGGGCGAAATGATGAGTCGTGTTATTAACGATTCGCGCAATATGGAAACGCTTATTGCTCACGCGCTTCCTGACCTTATGTCGAATGTGCTGATAATTTTGCTCGTTGCTGTGATGATATTTACGATAAATCCGCTTCTTGCGGTTATTTCGCTGATTCCGGTTCCGTTTCTGATTTTTGTCAGCACAAAATTTTCAAAAAAGGTTCTCCCTAAATTCAAGAAAAATCAGCAGGTTCTTGCCGAGCTGAACAGTGTTGTTCAGGATAATATCTCAGGAATAAAGGAAATCCAGGCTTTCGGCAAGGAAAAAGATGAATATAAGAGAATGAAAGACTTCTGCAAGGTCTATAGTCAGGTAAATATTAACGCTAATTTCTCAGCGGCAATTTTTCACCCGTCAGTTGAATTTTTTACTTCTCTGGGAACGGTGCTCGTAATGGGCATCGGAGGAACTCTTGCACTGAGAGGCAGTCTGGAGGTTGCCGATGTCGTAGGCTTCTTTATGTATCTTTCGCTTTTCTATTCTCCCTTAGCGATGCTTGCAAGAATCGTTGAAGATGCGCAGAATTCATACGCAGGCGGTCTTCGCGTGCTTGAAATCCTCGATATGGAGTCGGAAGTGAAGGATAGCGAAAACGCTGAAGAAATCGGTAGGGCAGACGGTAATATTGAGTTCAGAAATGTCAGCTTTTACTATAATGAGAAAGAACCGGTTCTCAATGATGTTTCATTCAGCGTTGATGCAGGTAAGATGATAGCTTTCGTCGGCGCGACGGGTGTCGGCAAATCGACGATAGTTTCTCTTCTTGAAAGATTCTATGATCCCGTTGAAGGTGAAATTTATCTTGATGGTAAGAACATAAAGGATATGACCGTGAAGTCTTTGCGTGATAATCTCTCGATTGTTCTTCAGGATGTTTTCCTTTTTAACGGCTCGATATATGAGAATATCGCATACGGCAATTCAAAAGCAACAAAAGAGCAGGTGATTGAAGCTTCAAAAATCGCACGCGCTGATGATTTTATAAAGCTTATGCCTGACGGATACGAAACGCTCATCGGCGAAAGAGGCGTCCGTCTTTCGGGTGGTCAGAAGCAGAGAATAGCAATCGCAAGAGCAATTTTAAAGGACTCTCCCGTCTTGATTCTCGATGAAGCTACTTCAGCGGTGGATAATGAAACAGAGGCTCTTATACAGCAGGCGATAGATGAGCTTTCTAAGAGCAGAACGGTCGTCGTTATAGCACACAGGCTTTCAACGGTTATGAAAGCCGATAAAATCATCGTGCTTGAAGAGGGCAGGATAACCGAGCAGGGAAGCCATAAAGAGCTTCTCGAAAACAACGGACTTTATGCAAGACTTTGCAATGTCAATACAAATCAATTAAGAACAGAGGTATAACTATGATAGTAACAACAATTGATAAACTGACAAAATACGCTGAAATTCCTTATGCTCAGGATATAGTAGATTTCCTCAGCGAATTCAGAAAAACCGAAATGGCGCCGGGCAGATATGACATTCACGGTGATGATCTTTTTGCGGCGGTAAGCCGTTACGACACTGAGCCGAATGTAGACAGAAAGTTTGAAAATCATAAAAAGTATATAGACCTGCAGATCGTTCTTGACGGTAAGGAAGAAATCCACTGGGCAGACACTAAAACTCTTACTCAGGTATCAGAAGAGTTTTCAAAAGGCGGAGACATCGCATTTTACACGGGTGAAGCGATGGGCTATACGCTTCTCGGCGGAGAGCAGTGCGTAATTCTTTTCGAAGAGGACGCACATATGCCTAATGTCCTCCATGAAAAGAGCGAAAATGTGCTTAAGGTTGTATTTAAAATCAGGTGTAGTGAATAATTATGCGTTTTTTGTTGACACAAATCGCTTTTGGTGATATATTTTAACTGCAATAAAATTTAAGGAGGAGTTTATTATGAAAAGATTTTTAGCTATTATGCTTGCTGCAATTATGGTTTTCTCTCTTGCAGCTTGCGGAAAAACGGTGAAGGTTAAGGTCGTTGATATCAATCTTACAGAAGAAGAGTATGCTTTCGGTGTTGATAAAAATCAGCCTGAGCTTCTTGAAAAAGTAAATGCTTTTATCGATAAGATTATGTCTGACGGTACATTTGATGAAATATGTAACAAGTATTTCGGTGATGGTACACCTACAGCAGTAAAGTCTGCTGCAGAAGACCCGTCAAAAGAACAGCTTGTTGTTGCAACTAATGCTTCCTTCGCTCCGTTTGAGTATATGGAAGGTGATTCTTACTACGGAATCGATATGGAAATTGCGTCACTTCTTGCTAAAGAACTCAATCAGGAGCTCGTTATCAAGAATATGAAGTTTGAAGCTGTTTGTCTTTCAGTTGGTGAGCATACTTGCGATATCGCTATGGCAGGTCTTACAATTAATGAAACAAGAAAAGAATCTGTAAATTTCTCAAAGCCGTACTACAATGCTTATCAGAAGCTTATTGTTAAAGAAGATGATACAACATTTGATTCTTGCAAGACGGCAGACGATGTTGTTAAAAAGCTCAATGAGTTCAACGGTGACATTACTGTTGGCTATCAGAACGGAACTACAGGTAACTTCTATGTAGTCGGTGATGATGAATGGGGCTTTGAGGGTCTTAATGTTAAGCCTAAGGGATACGACAACGGTGCTCTCGCTGTTCAGGATATGATTAACGGTAATATCGATTATGTAATCATCGATGCTGACCCTGCAGTGCGTATTGTTGAAAGCTACAACGGCACTAAGTAATAATTTAATAAAACATACAGTGCCTTACTCCGTTGAGAGGTAAGGCATTGTTGATGTTATAAGGAATAGTGTGTATGAATAATTTTGCTTTTAATGTTGAAAGATTTTTCGACATTCTCATTAACAAGGGCGGCTACAAAGAGGTTCTTGAAGGTTTGCTCAATACGATGATTATAGCAGTCGGCGGTCTTCTTATCGGTATCGTAATAGGAACGCTGATTGCAACGGTTCGTGTAATGCCGAAATATAAAGCGGCAATCAGAGTTATGGATAAAATCTGCAGCTTCTATGTCGGGTTTTTCCGAGGAACACCTATGGTGGTTCAACTTCTTGTATTTTACTTTGTTTTGTTGCCTCTTTTGGGAATCAAATTAACCTCAGTTGCGGTTGCGATTGTTGTTTTCGGTCTTAACAGCGGTGCATATATTTCTGAAATTATGCGTGGCGGTATTCTAAGTGTTGATCCCGGTCAGATGGAAGGCGGACGCAGTGTTGGTTTGAGCTATTCAACAACGATGCTAAAGGTAGTTATACCGCAGGCTGTTAAAAATATTCTTCCTACAATGGGTAATGAATTTATTGCACTTGTCAAGGAGACATCTGTTGTATCGTTTATCGGTGCCAAGGATTTGTATCTAACATTCCAAAATATCGGTAACGCTACATATGAATATATGGTGCCTTATCTTTCAATGGCGATAATCTATATTGTTGTTGTTTGTCTTATTACGGTACTGATTAAGGTTATGGAAAGGAGGTTGCGTAAGAGTGATAGAGGTCGTTAACTTGTGCAAATCGTTTGGAGATAATAATGTTCTTAAAAACATTTCCACTACAATTAAAAAAGGCGAAAAGGTAGTTGTTATAGGCCCTTCGGGTTCAGGAAAGAGCACGTTTCTTCGCTGCCTCAACTGTATGGAAGATCCGACAAGTGGCTCAATAATTTTCGGCGGTGTGGATATCGCAGACCCGAAGGTTGATATCAATATTCACCGTCAGAAGATGGGTATGGTTTTTCAACATTTCAATCTTTTCAATAATAAGACGGTTATTGAAAACATTATGATGGCGCCTGTTTATGTGGCAACGAAAAAACTTAAAAAGCAAAAAAGAAACAATACACTCATTGCGCTTCACCTAAAAAAAGGAACTCCTGAGAAGATAGATACAAGCGTGCAGAAAATAAAAGAACAGGCACACGATAAAGCTATTGAGTTGCTTAAAAGAATAGGTCTTGAGGATAAGGCTGACGCCTATCCGTCGAGCCTTTCAGGCGGTCAGAAGCAAAGAGTTGCCATTATCCGTTCTCTCGCAATGGATCCTGATGTTATTCTTTTTGATGAGCCGACATCTGCGCTTGACCCTGAAATGGTAGGCGAAGTGCTTGACCTTATGAAGGATCTTGCAAATCAGGGAATGACTATGGTGGTTGTAACTCATGAGATGGGCTTTGCAAAGGAAGTTGCAACCAGAGTTATTTTTATGGATGACGGAAGGATGATTGAAGAAGGTTCTCCGGAAGAGTTCTTTGTTAATCCGAAAACAGAAAGATGCAAGGATTTTCTTTCAAAAGTCCTCGTATAACTGTTTTTTTGTTCAAAAATTTTTCATATTTACTCTTTACTTTTCTGTTTAATGAATGTATAATGAGTTTGTTATGATTTACTTTTTGAAAGGAGTATTTAATAATAATGAAAAAGACAAAGACTAAGAAAGTTAAAAAAGACAAGGCAAAGGCAAATCCTGAGGTTGTAAAAACCCTTATTTATGCCATAGTTGCAGTGGCTTCTGTTGCAATTGTTTTTACTTCTCTCGGTAATGCTGTTCAGGGTATTGCAGATGTTAAAAAAGAGCTCGCAGCAGAAGCAGCAATGCAGGAAATGCTTGATTCTGAAGTAGGTCTTGATCAGCAGGGCAGTATAGATGATGTTCCTGATGTAGTTCTTCCGGGTACAGCTCCCGAAGGCGGTGCTGAAGGCGGCACAGAGGGTGGCGCTGAAGGCGGTGCTGAAGGTGGTGCCGAGGGTGGTGCTGAAGGCGGTAGCCAGCAGCAGGCAGCTCCCCAGAAACCTGCAGATGGTATTCATACTCTTAAGTATTATAATGCTGTTATCGACAAGGCAGTCAGCGGTAAGGTTGGCTATCAGAAGACAAGAGTTACAGATAACGAGAAGATGGACGGTTCAGCAGCTCTCCAGGCTATGAAGAGTCTTGTTTACAAGTTCATGGGTATCGGCGCTGAAAACGCATATAACGAAACAGTTGAAAAGGGTAAGTGGGGCGATGTTGCATTCCTCACAAACAGCAAGCTTACAGAGAACGATGTTACAGCTGCAACCTGCGTAGAGGAAGGCTCAAACTATGTTATCACTCTTACTCTTAAGAGCGGTAGCAGCGTAGCTACTCAGTCTTCTCACTCAACACCGGCAAATCAGCCTCTTGATAAGTGCGGTATCTGTGTAGGTTCAGAAGATAAGGGCTACTTTGACCATAAGACAGGCTCGGTTATCTATGACGCACTTGATGATGTTTATCCGACAGCAGAAATCAAGGAAACATATACAAACGCAAAGGTTGTTGCAACGGTTGATCCGTCAACAGGTAACCTCATCAGCCTCGTTGTTGAATGGAACGAAAGTGTAACGCTTTCAAAGCTTCTTGGTATGTCAGCAACAGCTTCAGGCGTTTGCCATGTTACATACAAAGACTTCAAGTATTAATTCAATACTTAGCAATAAAAAACACTCCGTTAATTCGGAGTGTTTTTACTTAAATCACATATCAAGGAATGATTTTATGTTAAATAAACGAGGTGCAGGTGTGCTTATGCACATCTCATCGATACCGTCAGAGTACGGTGTCGGTGTATTTGATGAAAACTGCCTTTCATTTATCGATAAATTAAAGGAAATGGATTTCGGCTACTGGCAGGTTTTGCCGTTCAATCCCGTCGATGATGCGAATTCTCCGTATTGCTCATCTTCTGCATTTGCAGGTAATTTTATGTTTATTGACCCCGCCGGCCTTATGAAGGAAGGTCTTGTAAGTAAAGCAGATGTTGATGAAAATGTATATGGTGGTTCTCCATATACTGCTGACTACGAATTTGCAGCTCAAAAGCGGATGAATCTTCTTAAAAAAGCATTTATGAATATCAACGCAGAAACGGCAAATGCAGTTCGTGAATTCGAAAAAGAAAATCCCTGGGTTGTTGATTTTTCACTTTTTATGTCGATAAGGGAAGCGAACGATAAAAAGCCGTGGTGGGAATGGGATGAAGAATACGCCCGTTACGGCACTTTTATGCAGAAACATAGATATGATTTTGAAGAGCAGTCGGCTTTCTGGCGCTTTGTTCAGTACCTTTTCTTTAAACAATGGAGCGAAATTAAATCATATGCAAATGAAAAGGGTATAGCTGTAATCGGCGATATGCCTATTTATGTTGCGATGGACAGTGTTGATGTCTGGGCTAATCTCTGTCAGTTCAAGATCGATGAAGAAACCCTCAAACCGAGTAAGGTTGCAGGTGTGCCGCCCGATTATTTCTCAGAGGAAGGCCAGCTATGGGGCAATCCGCTGTATGATTGGGATAAGATGAAAAACGAAGGCTACGGTTGGTGGCTTTCTCGCCTTGGGGCCGCTCTGAAAACCTACGATGTGGTCAGAATTGACCATTTCAGGGCTTTTGCAAGCTATTGGGAGGTTCCCGCTGAGAGCGAAACGGCGAAAAACGGAAGTTGGGCGATTGGCCCCCGTATGGATTTCTTTGAAAAGGTTTTTGAAAAGTATCCCGATGCTCCCATCATTGCCGAAGACCTCGGAATCTTTGGTGAAGATGTTGTTAAGCTTCTTGAGGATACGAATTTCCCCGGTATGAAGGTTGTTCAGTTCGGCTTTGATCCTGATGGTGATTCTTCTCATCTTCCGCATAATTCAGGAGTGAATTCAGTGAACTATGTCGGCACTCACGATAATAACACGATTCTCGGCTGGCTTTGGGAGGCGGAGGAGCGTCAGCGGCGTTTTGCCCTCAATTATATCGGCTTTGATGGTGAAAACTGGGGCGACGGCGGATATCATTCAAAAAGCTGCCGTAAGGTTATAGAGGCTGTTTGGAGGTCTTCGTCAAATACTGCGGTAGTTGCGTTCCAGGATATGTGCGGCTTCGGCAGTGACGCAAGAATGAATATCCCGAGCGTTCCTGAGAAAAACTGGCGTTTCAGAACAACGGCAGAGACTATAAATTCTATGGATGCTCAATATTTCAAAAAGCTCAACTCAACATTCAGGAGAACCTATCCTGTTTTCGATCTTAAATAATTTTAAAGAAGGCTCTTCGGAGTCTTCTTTTTGTTCTTGCGGATTCTTGTTTTCTTGACATCAATATGTTGTAGTGATATAATAAATTGATTTATTATGTAGCCTGGGAGATAGTGCAGATGAAGAATATTTACTTCGTACAGGTTGATGTTTCAGCCAGCTCGGAAACACAGAACGCTTACTTGCCGTATACGGCAGGTATTCTCGTCGCTTCTGCATTTACAAGTGAAATCGTAAAGGAAAACTGCCTTTTCAAAGAATTCATTTTTCTTCGTGAAGATGTGAATGCAATCGTTGAAAGGCTTGATAACCCTTCGTTTATGGGATTTTCCTGCTATTGCTGGAGCACAGAATATAACAAGCTCCTTGCAAAGGCTGTTAAAGAAAAGTATCCCGATTGTCTTGTTGTTTTCGGAGGTCATGATATTCCCGATAATTTCTCTATGCTTGAGGAGTTTGATTATATAGATGTACTTTGCCACGGTGAGGGTGAGGATACAACGAGAGAGCTGCTCGAAGCTTATTGTCAGTCAAAAGCGTTTGACGATGTCAATAACATTTCATTCAGAAATCCCGATGGCGGTTTCGTAAGAACGCAGACAAAGCAACAGACAACTCTTGATTATCCGTCACCGTATCTTGAAGGTTGGTTTGATAAAATAGTTGAGGAGCACCCTGAGATAACATTCAATGCAATCCTTGAAACCAGCCGAGGTTGTCCCAATCAGTGTGCATATTGTGACTGGGGTCTGCTCAAAGCTAAAACACGCCTTTTCCCGATTGAAAGAGTACGAGCTGAAATCCGCTGGATGTCAGAGCATAAAATCGCTTTCGTATGGGGTGCAGACGCCAATTTCGGAATGTTCAAACGCGATCTCGAAATTGCAAACGAGCTTGCAAAAGCAAAGGAAGAAACAGGATACCCTGAGAGAATGCGTATGAATTACGCTAAAAACAATTTTGAAAATGTTTTTGAAATTGTTAAGATATTTAAACGCTGTGAATTTGACAGAATCGGAGCAACCCTGTCCTTTCAGAGTATGTCACCCGAGGTTCTCAAGAATATCGGCAGAAAGAACACATCTCTTGATTTTTATAAAAATCTTCTTACAACCTACAATAAAGCGAATATGAAAACCTATTCAGAGCTTATTCTCGGCCTTCCGGGCGAGACATACGAAAGCTTTATAGAAGGCGTAGGTAAGCTTTTTGAAATCGGTCAGCATTTCGTTTTCGAGGTTTACGGATGTATTCTTCTGCCTAATGCAACGATGGGTCAAAAGGACTATATTGAAAGGTTCGGTATAAAAACCGTCCGCTCGGAAATTATCCGTCCTCATTTCAACAATGAGGCGTTCAGCGTGCCCGAATATAATAATATCGTTGTTGAAACGAACAGTATGAGCCGTGAAATGTGGGTAAGAGCAACGACATTTTATTATATGGCAAAAGCTCTCCACGGTAACGGTCTTATCCGTGCGTTCGGAATTTATCTTTTCAATGAAATGGGAGTGCCGTATGAAAAATTCTATGACGGAGCACTCGACTATTTTGAGAATAACCCCGATTTGTTTATTTCAAAGCTTTATTTTGATATCAAGCGCCATGCGGATGAGCTTTCGCTCGGCATAACAAACAGAAAGCTGATGTTTGCTCCCTGCGGTGAAATAGTATGGGATGATCACGAGTATGTTGTTCTTAATGCGATCTCTCAGCTTGATATGTTCTATGAAGAAATTGTTCCGTATCTTGAAAGCTACAAGATACAAGAGGATATCTTTGAGGATCTTTTAAATTATCAGAAGAATATCATCCGCACGCCGTTCGATGAAGAAAAAACGGTAAGACTCAGATACGATATTCATAATTATCTTAAAGATGTCTATGTAAATAACATCCATCCTCTTGAAAAGAAAGAGCATACGCTTGTTATGAAGGACAGTAATCCTGTGCCAGAATGGCAGGATTTCGGAAAGTTCGTAATCTGGTACGGCAGAATGGGCTGGTCTTCTTACAAGGATGATGTAAAAGAAATCTGATTTAATGAAAGGAGAATGTCGGGATGAAAGAAAAATTTTATCTTGTTCAGATTGGTGTATCGTATTCATCACCCGTATTTCTTCCTTATTCCGTAGGCTGTATTGCGGCATATCTTAAACGCGATGAAGAAATTATGAAGCATTACGAAATTCCCGATATTGTCGTAATGCGTGAAAAAATTGAGGATGTATTAAAGCGTTTTGATAATCCTTCTTTCGTTGCATTTTCCTGTTTTACCTGGAATATCGAGTATAATAAAATCCTTGCAAAAGAGCTGAAGAAGCGCTTTCCGTCAGTTAAAATTATCTTCGGAGGCCATAGTGTGCCTCACGGAAGCAGTTTTCTTGATGAGTATGATTTTATTGATTTTCTTATGCACAACGAAGGCGAGGAGACAACGGCGCTCTTTCTGAAAGCACTTGCAAATGGTGAAAGTCTTTATAATGTTCCTAATATTTCCTTCAGGGCAGAGGAGGGTAATGTCACAACGCAGACTGTGCATCCCTGCGATATATCTTCTTATCCTTCGCCTTATACCGACGGTATCTTTGATAACATTATGAAAGAAAATCCCGATAAGGAGTTTCACGCAACGCTTGAAACAAACAGGGGATGTCCGTACGGTTGCAGCTATTGTGAATGGTGCTTTACAAAAAAAATTCGTTCTTTTCCGCTGGAAAAGATTAAAAGAGAAATCGAATGGATTGCGAAAAATAAAATTAAATATTGCTATTGTGCCGATGCTAACTTTGGCATAATGGAAAGAGATGTCGAAATAGCAGAATACGTTATCGAGCAGAAAAAGAAGTACGGCTATCCTGATGTTTTCAAACCCTGCTACGCAAAAGAGAGCGACGAAACCGTTTTCAAAGCAGGCTATCTTCTTAATAAAAACCATATTGATAAGGGTGTAACCCTGGCTTATCAGTCTCTTGATAAAAAGACCCTTGAAAATATAGGCAGAAAGAATCTTACTCTTGAACATTTTGCGTCTCTTGATGCAAAATATGATGAAGCAGGAATCCCGACCTATACCGAGCTGATTCTCGGTCTTCCGGGTGAGACATATGAAAGCTTCTGTAAGGGTATGTGCCGTCTGCTTGACTCGGGTCAGAATAATTCGATGACGGTTTATGAATGTCAGGTTTACCCGAATGCTCCTATGGGTGATACACAATATCAGGAAAAATTCGGAATTAAAACCTCTAAAATCCCCTTGCTCGGAATTCATTACAATCCTGAGTTCAATGGAGTGCCGGAGTATTTTGATATCATAACGGAAACGGCAACAATGCCCAAATCCGATTGGGTGAAGGCTTGTATGTTTTCCGTAATTCTTCAGACCTTCCATCATTTGGGTTTGATTCGCTATTTCGCGATTTATCTTCACCTTGAAAAAGGTATATCCTATTATGATCTTTATAACAGTCTTTTTGACTATATCTATAAAGAAAACAAAGGCTTTCTCAATGAGTTTTTTGTGTCGCTGTACGAAAGAAAAGCCGATACAAAAACTGCCGACTGGACTTACAGCCGCGATGTGTTCGGCACAACCGGCTGGTATTTTGAAGAGGGTGCCTTCCTTGAAATGGTTTATCACAGTGAGATTTTCTGGCAGGAAATCAAACCGTTTCTTGAAAGATTCGAAATCGAAAAAGACCTTTTCGAAGACCTTTTCAATTATCAGAAAAATCTCGTAAGGCTTCCCGATGTCAGTGAAGTCGAGATTAAGTCGGGGTATAATTTTTATAAATATTTTGAAGCTGCAAACGAAAATGCCGATCCTGTGCTTTTGAAGAAGAATTGTGTTCTTAATATAAAAGCACATAAGGAGATTTCATCCTGGGCTGAATATGCAAGAGAGATAATTTGGTTCGGCAAGCGTTACAGTGCAACACTTCTTGTTAACCCGCGTGAGAATATCGCGTACTCGGAGGAATAATATGTCAGATATACTTCTGATTCAGCCGCCTCAATGGTATCCGGTTTCG
Organism: Clostridia bacterium; assembly: GCA_017942105.1. GTDB lineage: Bacteria > Bacillota > Clostridia > Oscillospirales > Acutalibacteraceae > CAG-488. The sequence continues at coordinate 23,956 of JAGAVE010000072.1, forward strand.
CCGTACCTTGCAGTTCCGCTGCTTGCAGGTCAGCTGAAAAAAGCAGGCTTTGATGTTAAATCATATGACCTTAATGTTGAGTTTTTTAATTACTTGCTTACAAAAGAAATGGCGACCCGTTGCGACAGTGAAGCAAGAAAAATTCTCGAAAAGCTTTCTGTCGAATATGAAAATGCCGATTTTGGTGAAATCGAGAAAAATGGCAGCTATGATGAAAAAACGCGATGCCTTAAATTTCTGACGATCAAAAAGTTTTATGATGAATACGGAAAAGAGATTCCTTATATCATCGAAAATGTTGAGGCTGCTGTTAAAACAACGAGGGATAAAGATGAGTTTTATAACCCTGAAAAGCTGAGTGAGGCTAAGCATATTATACGCCTTGCTTTAAGGCTTGTTTCAATGCCTTATGCACCCAACGAAATAGATTTTGATAACTACTTCGCAAATCCGCTTCTCAACCTTGACTGGAGCAATATCAAAATTCAGTCTCAGGACAAGAATGTTAATATGTTCTATGACTATTTTGATAAGTATACCGACGAAATCAAGGCAGAGGGATACGGAATTGTTGCAATCGCAATGACGGATCTGAGTCAGCTTATTCCTGTTTTCACTCTCGCTTCAATGCTTAAAGAGAAAACAGAAGCTAAGGTGATACTCGGCGGAAATTATGCAACTCAGATCTATGAGGATATGATGAAATTTGATGAGATTTTCATTTCTTATTTTGATTATCTTGTCATTGGTGACGGCGAGCTTGCTTTGCCGAAACTCTGCTCATATCTCAAGGGTGAGGCTGAGCTGTCAGAGGTTCCGAATATAGTTCATATGGATGAATTCGGTACTGTAGTTTCAACGGGATTTTCCTGCGAAAAGATCGATATGGATGAGTTGGCTTATCCTGATTTTTCAGATTACGATATGTCGAAATATTTTACTCCCGACCCGACCTTAACCATTCAGCTTTCAAAGGGTTGCTATTGGGGCAAGTGTAATTTCTGCGATTACGCATACGGTCAGCAGGGCTATAGTCCGAAGCATATCGGCAGAATCATAAAAGAAATCAAGCATTATGTAAAAACATATCATGTTTCAAAGTTTATGTTTGTAGATGAAGCGATTCCGCCGAAGTTTTACAACCTGCTTGCAACTGCAATAATCGAAGCAGGGCTTAAGATTAATTTCTATTCTTTTGCGAGACTTGAAAAGGAATATACTCCTGAAGTCCTTGAAAATCTTTACCGTGCAGGTGCCCGTCTTTTCCTCTGGGGATATGAATGTGAATCTCCCCGTGTTATGGAGTTGATGAACAAGGGTATAGATGTCGAAAAGCGTCTTGATATCCTTGCTGATGCTCGCAAAGCAGGAATCTGGAACAATGGTCTGTTTATCTTCGGATATCCGACGGAAACTCTTGAAGAAATCAGGCAGACGATGGATGTTATAAGAAACAACAGAGAGATAATTCCGAGCTGTACTCTTTCGAATTTTGCACTTAAAAAGCATTCTCGTCTCAAAGAAAATCCGGGAGAAAACGGAATATTCGATTTCTCTTCAAACGGTGAATTCTATACCGTTTTTAAGGATATTGTTGACGGTGTTTCGCAGCAGGACAGAAGAACTCTCAGACGCGATTTCCAGTTTTCATTCCTTGATGAAAATGCAAATTCACTCTGGCCGGTCGTGTTCTCGGATTTTGACCATCTTCTTTTGTATCTTTCAAAGTACGGATGTGATTATGTTTCATCATACCGTTCAGAAAAACGAATTTGTCCCGAATTCAGGTAGGCGATAAATTAATGAAATTCAGTTCAGTAACAATAATTATAGGCACGACGGACGAGACCGATTCTTTGAAAAAGACCGTTGATTTCATAATGCAGAATTGTGATTATGATGATATAGCAAAAGTTTTTATGGTCAAGCCGAAGAATGTTTCGCAGGGTTGTGACGAAACTATTCACGCGCTTGAAGAAAAGTACGGTGAAAAAGTCCGCGGTCTTGAGCAGACACGCCCGTATATCGGCGGTGCTATCCGCGACGGATTCGATGCCGCGGATTCCTCTCATATTATGCTTCTGCCGGGCGACCTTGCGATAAGCCTTGAGTGCATTCCCGAAATGATAAAAAGGGTTAAAAAAGCACCTGATAAAATTTCAAAAACATCAAGGTGGCTGAAAAAAGACAGCTTTCACGGCTATAACTCAACCCGTAAAGTTATCAACAGACTTTCGCAGGTCTTCCTTAGGATTCTGTTTTCAGCAGATCTGACGGACTTTACGAGTCCCGTGCAAACGGCTCCGTCAGATGCTTATATGAAGTCTGATTGGCAGGAGCTTAATTTTCCGTTCCTTCTTGAAATGGTGCTTGTTCCTCTTCGCAGGGGATATGAGTTTGAAGAGTTTGCTGTCGATTGTTATCAAAGGCAGCAGGGTAAATCGAAAAACTCTGCCAAGCAGACAGCTCTCTATTTAAAAACTGCGCTCAGAATCCGATTCGCAAAGAAATCTGAGCTTACAAAGGAGTAATGCAGATGAAATTTCTTTTTGCTGCAGTACCGCAGTGGTACCCCGTCAGTCCTTATCTTGCAGGTGCATTGCTTGCAGGTCAGCTTAAAAATGCAGGCTTTCAGGCTGAAACATTTGATTTCAATGTTGAATTTTTCAATGATATTTTAACAAAAGAATATATGGAAAAATGCCTCGAAGCTGCAAAGAGTTTTTGTGAAGATGAAAAGGCAATGCTTGCGTCTGCTGATTTCAGCGATGACATAAACGCTAAAAGAGTTAAAACTGCGCAGGTAAGAAAAAAGATAATAGAAGATTATTTTAAATTTGACGGTGACAATATCAGCGCAACCGTTGACGAGCTTGAATATTCAATGAAGGTTCTGAAAACAAAGGAGCTTTTCTATGACGCAGAGAAGCTTTTCAAAGCTAAGGATGTAATTTTCTCTGCGCTTGATATAGCGTCTCTTCCGTTTGCTCCGTCAAGAATTATGCTTGATAATTTTATTGCAAACTCGGTATTTACTTATGACTTCAAGGATGTTGATTATCAGTGCAAAAATGCCGATGTGAATATGTTTCTTCCTTATTTCGAAGAAAAAATCAAAACTCTTGATTTCTCGGAGTATTCTTTTATCGGCCTTTCGATTACAGACCTCAGTCAGCTTGTTCCGGGACTTACTTTAGCAAGACTTCTTAAAAAACATACAAACGCGAAAATCGGAATCGGCGGAAATTATATTTTCAAAGTCGAACCTGATCTCAAGAAAATTCCGCAAATTTTCTCGGAATACTGCGATTATCTTACAATCGGTGACGGCGAAACGGCTATTGTAGAGCTTGCTGAACATATCGCAGGAAAAAGAGATATTACGGATGTTCATTCGCTTGTTTATGCAGACGAAGACGGCGTCGTTCATACAAACGAAAGAGCGCCTCTTTTGAAGCTGGACGCTGTTTCTTATCCTGATTTTGATTCATATGATTTCTCAAAATATCTTTCTCCGGAAACAGTTATTCCCGTTCAGCTCGGCAAGGGATGCTATTGGGGAAAATGCACATTCTGCGATTTTTATACAGGTCAGCAGAAGTTTGATATGAAATCCGTTATAAGAGCTGTTGATGAGGTTGAGTACCTTTCAAAGAAGTATAACAGTAAGCTGTTTACCTTTGTTGATGAGGCAGTGCCTCCGAAGTTCTATAATGAATTTGCCAAGGAAATCAAAAGAAGAAATATAGAGATTTATTATTATTCGTTTGCAAGGCTTGAAAAAGCATTTACTCCCGAGGTGCTTAGGAATCTCTATGATTCGGGCGCAAGGTTCTTTATGTGGGGCTATGAAGCCGAGTCCGAGCGAATTATGAAACTCATAAATAAAGGCATAGATCTTAGCTACAGAAAGAAGATTCTTGCAGATTCAAGGGACGCAGGTCTCTGGAATCTCTGTACCTTCCTTTTGTGCTATCCGACCGAAACTCCTGAGGAGCTTCAGTCTACGATTGATGTTATCTATGACCATGAGCTTGTAAACAGTTGTACTCCCTCAAATTTTGCTCTTAAAAAGAATGCTATTCTCAAGGATGAGGCGTCAAGTGTAGGAATAAATGATTTTACCGAAAACGGACAGCTTCATATTTCTTATAAATATCAGTCTGCGACGCAGACTATGGAAGAAGTTAAATTCAAGAGAAACACTTTTGAAAAGAAATATCTTGAAGATACCCAGGACCGTCTGTGGGCGCATACATTTACGGAAAGTGACTTCCTTCTTATGTATCTTACAAAATACGGCAGAGACTATGTGAAAAATTACAGACTCAGTTACAAGCGAAAGCTAAGATAAATTTGCACCCTCGTTCGAGGGTGCTTTTTGTTGACTTTCAAAAAATCGTTTGATATAATTCTTTTATTGAATTAGTTTTTAGAAAGGATGATTCTGATGAAAAGACTTTTAGCAGTTTTAATTTCAGTGTCAATGCTTCTTGGTGTATTCGGCACTATGGTTTCGGCAAAAACATTACCGGACTACACGATGACTCAGGCTGAATGGGACGCATATTGGGAAGAGAATAAAGGAGACAATACTAAAATTGCCCTTACTCCCGGTGCCGATATTACGGAGCTTGGTTTTAACTGGCATTCCGAGGTTAAACTTGAAATTCCTAAAGTAAGAATTTCGGAAAAAGCCGATATGTCCGACTATGTTGAGTTCAAAGGTTACGCAACCCTTGCTGAGACGGGTTATCAGACAAACCGTGTAACGGTTACCGGTCTTAAGGAGAACACAAAGTATTATTATACATATTCTCTTGATAAAAATACCTGGAGTGCACCCGAATTTTACAGAACTCTTTCAGACGATGCTTTCAAAGCTATCCTTATAGGCGATATTCAGATTGGGGCAGGCGATGACGGCTACGGTTACGATAATGCAACAAACTGGAACACCTTGCTCAATCATTCGCTTAAATATAATGACGATACGAGCTTTATTATTTCCTGCGG
>JAGAVE010000073.1 GCA_017942105.1 Clostridia bacterium
ATATGGCAGAAAACAGATTCATCGGCGATTATCCCGTAATCGGTATTCGTCCGGTAATTGACGGCAGAAGAGGACCTCTTAAGGTAAGAGAGGGTCTTGAAGATCAGACAATGGGTATGGCAAAGGCTGCAAAGAAGCTTTTCGAGGAAAACCTCAGATACTCAAACGGCGAGCCCGTTAAGGTTGTTATCGCTGATACAACAATCGGCCGCGTTGCAGAGGCCGCAGCTTGCGCTGAAAAATTCAAGAAAGAGGGCGTAATGATCACTCTTTCGGTTACACCTTGCTGGTGCTACGGTTCAGAAACAATGGATATGGACCCGATGACAATTAAGGGCGTATGGGGCTTCAACGCAACTGAGCGTCCCGGTGCTGTTTACCTTGCATCAGTTCTTGCTGCTCACGCACAGAAGGGTCTTCCTGCATTCGGCATTTACGGTCACGATGTTCAGGAAGCTGACGAGTCAGACAACATTCCCGCAGATGTTGAAGAGAAGCTTCTTCGCTTCGCTCGTGCCGCTGTTGCAGTTGCAACAATGAAAGGCAAGTCATATCTTCAGATCGGTTCAATCTGTATGGGTATCGCAGGCTCATCAATCGACCCGAACTTCCTCGAGGAGTATCTCGGACTTCGCGTTGAGTCAGTTGACGAGGTAGAAATCATCAGACGAATGACAGAAGGCATCTACGATGAGGCTGAGTTCCAGAAGGCTCTCAAGTGGACAAAAGAAAACTGCAAGGAAGGCTTCGATAAGAACCCTGAGTTCGTTAGAAAGTCAGACGAGCAGAAGGAAAAGGATTGGGAATTCGTTGTTAAGATGATGGTTATCATCAAGGATCTTATGAACGGCAACAAGAATCTTCCTGAAGGCTGTGAGGAAGAGATGGTTGGTCATAATGCAATCGCTGCAGGTTTCCAGGGTCAGCGTCAGTGGACAGACTTCTATCCGAACGCAGACTTTGCAGAGGCTCTTTGCAATACTTCATTTGACTGGAACGGCGCTCGTGAGCCGTACATCCTCGCAACAGAGAATGATGTTCTCAACGGCATCTCAATGCTCTTTATGAAGCTTCTTACAAACAGAGCTCAGATGTTTGCTGATGTTCGCACATATTGGTCAACAGACGCTGTTAAGCGCGTAACAGGCTACGATCTTGAAGGTAAGGCTAAGGAAGCTGACGGCTTTATCCACCTTATCAACTCAGGTGCTTGCTGCCTTGACGCTTGCGGTGAAGTTAAGGATGAAAACGGCAACGCAGTTATCAAAGAGTGGTACAATATGACCCAGGAAGATATCGATGCTTGCAATAAGGCTACAGAGTGGTGCCCTGCAGATAACGGTTACTTCCGCGGCGCAGGCTACTCTTCAAGATTCCTTACAAAGTCAGAAATGCCTGCAACAATGATCAGACTCAACCTCGTTAAGGGTCTCGGTCCTGTTGTTCAGATCGCTGAAGGTTATACAGTAGCTCTTCCTGACGAAGTTTCAGATACAATCTGGAAGAGAACAGACTACACATGGCCCTGCACTTGGTTCGCTCCGAGATGCACAGGCGAAGGCCCGTTCAAGTCAGCATATGACCTTATGAACCATTGGGGCGCAAACCACGGTGCAATTTCTTACGGTCACATCGGTGCTGATATCATCACACTTTGCTCAATGCTTCGTATCCCCGTAACACTCCACAATGTTCCTGACGAGAAGATCTTCCGTCCGGCTTGCTGGAATGCATTCGGCACAAAGAACCTCGAAGCAGCAGATGTAAAGGCTTGCGAAGTTTACGGCCCGCTTTATAAATAAGATAAAAAACAAAATGACCCGTAGTGAAACCTACGGGTTATTTGTTGCTGAAAAGTTGTTAAAGGTTATTACATAAGACCACCCAAGGTAATCGCACCAATAATGGATGATATAATGGATAAAATTTCACCTATGATGCTCAGAACAAGACCGGAAACATCGTTTCTGGAGTTGTATTCTTTAACACCGAGCACAATGCCGATAATTGATGTGATGTGTCCCACAAGGGCAAAAAGAAATGCTGTCACAATGCCGATAATACCCAAAACCAGTGAAGCATAAGACTTGTTTGCTTGTATAGGCTGTGGCTGGAATGGTGGGAACGGCTGTTGGTATTGCTGCTGATAGTTAGGCTGCTGATATTGTTGTTGATATGGTTGCTGGTAAGGTTGCTGATACTGCTGTTGAGTATAGTATTGATTTGCCGGATTAAAAGTTGGCCAGCAGATATCGCAATAGTCAGTCGGTGAATCATCAGGAATCACTCTTCTGCAGTTTATACAATAACGCATTTTACCTTCTCCTTTTGTTTTTCATATAACCGAAGTATAAAATGAATTACAAAATTTGTCAATAACTGCGTGTGATGTTGAAAAATTGTTTCGTTAATGTTATACTTAAAGTGTATAACTGTATAAGGGGGCAAAACGGTGAAAAAGGTTTTGTTTATTATACCTACTCTTGGTAACGGCGGAGCAGAAAAAAGCTTTATATCTCTGCTTAACAATCTAAATTCAGATAAATATGAAGTGGATGTTTTTGCTATCCGACCGACAGGACTTATTGCTGATATGCTCCCTGATTATGTAGATCTGATTCCGTTGCCTCAGGATGTTGTTTGCTTTAAGGAAGGCGTGAAAGCGTCCGTTCTGAGCTTTTTAAAAAAAGGCAAGTTCGTTTCAGCTTTTAACCGTATAATGTTTTCTTATACGCTGGCTAAATATCAGAAAACAAATGAAGCCGAGCAGCGCGCATTCAGATATTATAAGGGAATGTTTAAAGGCTGTTTCAACCATTACGATGTTGCGGTCAGCTATCTTGAAAAAACGACTAATTATATCGTTTCCGAAATGATTGATGCTGATATAAAGGTTGGCTATTACCATAGTGATTACGATAAGTTGAGATTAAACAGTGACCTTGAGAAAAGATTGATAAAAAACCTCAATTATCTTGTTACAGTTTCAGATAATTGCGCAGAAATATTAAAAGAATCCTTGCCGGAGCATGCGGACAGAGTCAAAGTTATTGAGAATATTATTTCAAGAAAAGCTCTCCTTGAGCAGGCGTCAGAAGAAAATCCGTTCAATGATGGTTTTAACGGTATCAGGGTGGTTACGGCAGGCAGAGTTTCTCCTGAAAAGGGTCCGGATATAGCTGTTGAGGCTTGCCGCATTCTCCGCGAAAAAGGGTATGACATCCGCTGGCACTTCGTCGGCAAAGTTGATGATGAAACTGCGGTTTCTCTTGCGAAAGAGTACGGTATTTCGCAATATGCTGTTTTTGAAGGATTACATACTAATCCTTATAAATTTATATATAACTGCGATATTTATGTTCAGCCTTCAAGGTTTGAGGGTAAAAGCATTGCTATAGAAGAGGCGAAGGCTCTTGGAAGGCCTGTTGTTACATCAGCTTTTACTACCGCTTTTTCGCAGATTGAGCAGAATAAAACAGGCATAGTTGCAGATGAAATTTCAGCACAAGCAATAGCGGAAAAAATCGAGTTGTTGATTAAAGATAAAGAGTTATACGAAGGAATAAAACGCAATCTTGAAAATTATCAATCGAACGAAGATGAAGTTTTGAAACTCGAAAAAATACTCGACAAAGGAGATGGTTTGCATTGAGACCGATTAAAGACATTCTTTCCGAAGAGTATTGGAATATTGCGTTCAGAGAAACTGAAGAAAATGATTTTGCGTTTATAAATAAGAACAGAATGTTTAATTCCTTGCGGGAAAGCAAGCGTTACTGGTATGCAGATCCTTTTTTGTTCAGATATAAAGAAGAAATCTGGCTATTTGTAGAGGCTTTTGACAATAAGACGGAAAAAGGCGTTATCGCGTGTATGAAATATGAGGACGGTGACTTTACAGATCCCGAAGTTGTGCTGGAAGAAAAATACCATTTGTCGTATCCTTATGTTTATGAGGAGAACGGCGAAGTTTATATGATGCCTGAAACGATGGAAGACTGTTGTATTCAGGCTTATAAAGCAGTTGAATTCCCGAGAAAATGGAAAAAACATAAAACTCTTATTAAGCTTGAAAATGCGGTTGATACAGTCATCTGCGGTGATAAGCTTATAACATCGGTTGTCACTGATAGCTATGAAAAAAGAGTCGATGCAGATGTTTATGATATCAACACAGGAAAATATATTCAATCATTGCATAAAAACAGTCAGCACGCACGTGGCGCAGGAAAAATATTTTTTGCAGAAGGCAAAAATATAAGACCTGCTCAGGACTGTACAAACGGAGTGTACGGAGCTGGCCTTGTCTTTTACAGTATTGAAGAAAAAGAAGGAAACTTTAGCGAAGAGCAGGTTTATACACTTGTTCCTGAAGATTTTAATGTCAGAAACAAGAGCGTTGAGGGTGTACACACTTATGCGCGAGCAGGTAATTTAGAGATTCTTGATTTTAAATGCAAAAGATTTAACCTCAGGAGGATTTTATGGATAATACAGAAAAAACTCTGATTGAGAATTATGCCGTTGTAATCGGTGATTGGCATTTTAATTCATTGGGGCTGATAAGAAGCCTTGGTGAAAAAAACATTCCTGTTATCTATATAAACTTATCTGACGGCGGATACGGCGAGAGCAGTAAGTATACTTATAAAACATATCATTCAGGAGAAAAAGAGCAGGATATCGTTGCAACACTTTTGAAGGTTCTTGAAGAAAATGAGGGTAAACCGGTAATCTTTACAGCTTGTGACAAGGCTGCAATTGCCTTGGACAGAAGATATAATGATTTAAAGGACAAGTGCTTTTTGCCGAATCTCAAGGGAAAAGCTACTGAGTATATGAATAAAGAGAATATGTGCAAGGCGGCCAAAGAAGCAGGCTTTATTGTTCCTGAAACAGCGACGGTAGATTTTGATGAAAGCTTCAAGGAAAAGGTTAAGTCTTTCGGTTTTCCTTGTATCCTGAAACCTGTTCTGAGCGTTGAGGGAAGCAAGTCTGATATACAGATCTGCAACAACGCAGAGGAGCTGGAAAAGGTTTATGATTTCCTATCAGAATCAGAAGAGAATTATTCAAGAGTTCTTATTCAGCAGTTTGTTAATGGCCAACAGACGGAGATGTTTGCTTTTGATGGATGCAAAGTCGCGAATAAGAAAGTGATTATTTACGGTCAATTGAAAAAAAAGAGAGAATATCCATCTAAACGAGGAAGTACAAGCTATGCGACGATAGAGGCGGATATCACAGAGTTTGAAATTTCGGTTTTGGATAAGTTTCTTGACCTAGTAGGATATGAGGGCATTTTTGACTTAGATATATTGAAAATAGACGGAATACCGTACTTTATTGAAATTAATTTCAGAAACGGTGCAATGTCTTATGCTTTCACAAAAGCAAGTTTCAATATTCCGTATATCTGGTACAATGCTGTTCTCGGAAAAGATTTCAGTGTGCCTGAAATAAAGGAAACTGTTCTGATGTGTGAAAGAGACGACCTGAATCATGTCATTGATAAAAATATAAGCTTGTTTAAATGGCTTGTAGATGTCAGAAAAACAGATGTTTTTATGGTTTACAACAAAGAAGATCCGCAACCGTTTATCAATGCTTATAATAAAGCTGTCAACACAGCCTTTTCAATAATTTCAAAAGTTTAACGGAGGAGTTTTATGATCAGAGAAATAAGATCAGCTGTTCTGCACAATACTTTCAAAGCTTTCATTTCTGCAGAAACTGCAATCAAAAAGATAGGCGGCGGAAAGTTAGTCAGCAATATCTTTGATGTTGAGCCGAAGTATGTCGGCAGCAGCGTAAGAATTTTAAAAGAAACTGATGATGCGACTTTCATCGCAAAATACGATGCAAAGGGCAGAATTGACAATAAAAATTTCAAGATAATGGTTACTACGGATCTTCATCTCTGGGATGAGAAAGACCTTATCAACAAGTCGCTCGATATGCTCGCAAAGCATCTTGCGGCTGAAAAGCCCGACTTGCTGCTCATCACGGGTGACGCAATTCTTACCGATTACCAGCAGCTTGACTGCATCCAGTTCGGTAAGTTTATGGAAAAAGCAGGCGTCTACTGGGCATACTGCTTCGGCAATCACGAGGCGAGAGCAGAAAAGGAATTCCACAAGTACTTTATGCTTAAGAATATCGAAAGCTTTCCTCATTGCCTTTCAAAGTTCGGCGATCCTGAGCTCTTCGGCTTCGGTAACTTCAAAATCAACATTATGAATGCCGATAATACAATCAAGCAGAGCATCTTTATGTTTGACTCAGGCCGTGATATGGAGCCTGAGCACAATGTTGCTCACGGACTTCCTGCAGATATGGAAGGCTACGATTTCATCAAGCAGGGTCAGATCGACTGGTATAAAAACAGCATAAAAGAGCTTGAGGCTGAGTACGGAAAGTTCAAGTCAATGGTTCTTATGCATATTCCCATCAAGGAGTATGAGGAAGTTTTTGACTATGTTGAGGACAATAAATACACACCGTCAGGTAAAGCTGAAATTCTTTACGGCTGGCAGTATGAAACTGTTGGTTCATCGCCGTATAACAGTGGTCTTTTCAAGGCTATCAAGGAGCTTGGAAGCACTCAGGCTGTCTTTTCGGGACATGACCATATGAACGATTTTTGCGCGATTTATGACGGAATTTACCTCGTTTATGCACAGTGTAACGGATACAATACATACACAATGGGCGATAATTTAGGCTGGCCTGAAGAAAAATGGGTTCAGGGCGTTACGATGGTAAATGTCGCTCAGGACGGCTCAATAACTTTCAAACAGAGATTCAATAGAGATTATCTGTAATTTACCACAATTAACATAAAGAAAGGAAAGGTGCGAAGTGAAACCTTATATCTTGAAACCACACCTTACAAGAAAAATCACATTTATGAAAAAGGATGACCCTCGTGTTCCGCAAGCTCTTTTTGAGACAGTTAACGAGGCTCCTGACCTTAAGGGCTTCCCGTATCCTCTTCCGTCAAAGAAGAGTGACTACACTTGCTATGCAGAAGGAAACAACGGTGTTGTCTGGTACGGCGCAACAACGGGTCTTACTCGCTATGATGCAAAGGCAGAACGCCCGGAAGATATTACTATGTTCTTCAGTGCTCATAAGCATCTTGATAACAACAATGTTGATGCTCTTCTTGCTGAGGGCGACAATGTATGGGTGCTTAACGGCGACAGTGTTTCTTACATTGAAATGATTATGCTTACCTGCGAGGAGAGAGGCGATCTCCTTCGCGCGGAGACTCATAATTATGTTATGCGCCGCGGTATGGTTTGCCATATGAACACGGCCGAGCCCAAAAAGATTGAAACGGCACTTGGTTACACTTCCTGCGACAATGATGGTACATTTACAGCTGATCATTTTGTTGGCGAGGTTTTCAGATATGCTGTTCTCAAGCGCGAACTCGGAGCAGACCATCCGAAGACAATCGAAGCTAAAAAATTTGCAACACTCAATTCTGAAGCAATGCTTCTTCTTACATATGTTCACGGAAGAGAAGAAGGCTTTATTGCCCGTTCTTATCATGTTTCAGGCGAGCCTCTTCCCGATGACGGTCATTTCTATCAGTGGAACGGCGATGTTGCAACCTGCGCTGAGACGAGCGAATCTCTGCACACGGGCAGAGTAGGTGAGCAGGTGCCCTGTACTCATCCGATTCCCGACAGACTTGCTAAGCTTTACCGTGATCTCGGTTATACCGAAAACGATCTTTGCTATAAAGCGGACACAAGCAGTGACGAGGTAACGAACCACTTCCTGCACTACCGCCTTGCGCACGATATCCTCGGTGAGGATGACCCTGAGCTTGATGAGCTTATTAAGGATTCCTGCCGCAGAACGATGACGCATATTATCAACGGTAAGTTTGAGTTCCTTGAGCATTCAGGTAAGCCGACAACCTGGGCGAAGTGGAGCAAACGCTATTTTGCAACAGCAGGCTCGGGCTATGTTGATGCTCCGCTTAATGCCGCAGAGCTTCTTATGTATCTTAAGGTAACGATGCATGTTACGGGTGAAGAGGGCCTTTGGAAAGAGACTTATGATGCACTTATTGCTGACGGATATGCAGAGCTTTCAACAAAGCATTTTGACCGTTTCTTCCAGGGTGCAATGGGAGTTGGCGCATCACCTGAGGAAGATCTTATGTACGGCGACAATCTGCTCGCTCTTGCAACATTCTGGATGCTTTGTACTCTTGAAGAGGATGAGGAGCTTCTTGCTCTTTACCGCCGTTCGTTCAAAACCTGGTCAAGCACACTCCTTCGTGAGGTTCAACCGGGCTATGCTTTCCCGATGCTTGCAGGATGCCCTGATATCGAGCTTGATTTCGAAAGAATGGCAGATTGGTTCTACCGTCACGAAATTACAAGACACGCGGCTCTTGTTAAGCTTGACCGTCACGATGTCCCCGTAAAGAGACTTCGCCACGGTGCAGATGTTGATAAGGAAATGTCCGTTCTTCTTATGCCCGATGAGCGTTCAACGGAGAAATTTGACCGTAACCCGTTCCAGTATCTTGAATATAGCGACAGCAGAAATTCACACTTTGAAGGCTGCTACCCGTACACATTTGCTTATTGGGTTGGCAGATACTATGGCTTCATCGCAGAGGAGGAAAACAAATGAGCAAAATTGCTGTTATAAACGAATTCAGCGTTGAGGCTGTCAGAGATGCGCTTCAGAAGCTTGATGATTTCAGAAAACTTATCGTAAACGGTCTTACAGCTTTTGAGCTTAACGAGCTTGAAAAAATCGATCCCGTGCTTTTTGAGGCTGTTGCAAAGCAGATAGAAAGAGACAGATGGTATCCTTGCGTTGGTATGTGGATGAATGATGAGAACGAAATGTCAGAGGAAAAGCTCATCCGTAATGTCCTTTATTCAACAACATATTTTAAAGAGAAGTTTGATAAGGAGTACAGAGTTTTCCAAGGTTCAAGGATTTATAACGATTCCTTCGTGCAGATAATTTATGCGGCGAACTTTGATGCCTGCGTTCTCGACAGCGAGAAGGAAAATTACTGGCTCGACAATGAAGCTTATACGAGAACACTCGTTTATTCTGACCTTGAAAAGGTTGATATCAACGATATCGACGACGATTTTATCAGAGATAACGATTTTGAATCGATTGAAGATGAAGTTCTTGCTGTATTCCAGAACGACCTCGACCTTAAGAGCGTTAAACAGCCTGTTTATGCAGGCGAGGCAACTGATGCTGAAAAGGCAGTCCTCAAAGCTGAAAGAATTTGTGTTCAGGAAGGCAAAAAGGCAGAGGAAGAAATTCAGAATTGCTGGATATCTCTCTTTATGGGTGAGGATGAGGTTGCAGTTGACATTGCAGAAACAATCATCGGCGAAGCTGAGATAGACGAAGATTTTATCAAATTCAACAGTGATGAGGTCAAGGTTCTTGCTATCAAATATACTGAGGATCTCAGCGGTGATGTAGTTATCCGCATAAAGGAAACAGCAGGTAAGGAAAAGGCGCTGACGGTTATGTGCGATGCGATTGACGCAGGCTTCCGCAGTGAAATCCTTCTATACGAGATTCAGACATTCAGAGTAGACAAAGAAGGTTTCGTTGAAGAAACACCGATTTTTGAATAAAAGAAAACCTACGAAGCGTAAAAACTTCGTAGGTTGTTTTTATACTATTGTACCGCCGCCGACGACGATATCACCGTCATAAAAGACAACGGCTTGTCCTGATGCGATTGCACGCTGAGGCTCATCGAAAACTACGCTGACATCTCCGTCAGGAAGGGGGGTGAGCGTAGCCGCAGTTTCTTTCTGCTTGTATCTGACCTTTGCTTTGACTCTGATTGGTTCAGTCAGCTTGTCAATTGAGATGAAATTGACATCCGTTGCCGTAAGCTCTTTTGAGAAAAGGTCATCGTTTGAGCCGAGTACAACTTCGTTCGTTTCAAGGTTTTTACCAACAACATAGTAAGGCGCCTTTGCGGCAATGCCGAGACCCTTGCGCTGACCGATTGTGTAGTTGATAATTCCCTTGTGCTGAGCGATTACATTTCCTTCAAGGTCAACAAAGTTTCCGTTTTCAAACCTGAAACCGCACCAGTCTTCAATGAATTTTGCATAATCTCCGTCAGGAACAAAGCAGATATCCTGGCTGTCAGGCTTGTCAAAGTTGATAAAGCCTTGCTCCTCCGCAATTTTTCTTGCCTCATCCTTGCTCATTGAGCCGAGGGGAAAGAGAATATGGCTGAGCTGATTCTGAGAAAGAGAATAGAGCACATAGCTCTGGTCTTTTGTTTCATCAGTTGCCTTTCTGAGAAGGTATCGGCCTTTTTCTTCGCTGTATTCAACTATTGCATAGTGACCTGTAACGACATAGTCAAAACCCAACTCGATCGCTTTTTTAATAAGACCGTCAAATTTGATATAACGGTTGCAGTCAACGCAGGGATTGGGCGTCCTTGCGTTTCGGTAAGCATCAACAAAACGGGAGATTACGCTTTCTTTGAAATCTTCTGAATAATTATAAACATAAAAGGGCATTCCGAGCTTTTCTGCGACGCTTCTTGCAATTTCGATATCCTCGGAAGAGCAGCAGGAGGCTTCTTTCTGAGCTTCTGTAGCGTCACTGTGAAGCTTCATCGTTGCGCCTGCAGTTTCGTAACCCTCTTTGTTTATAAGATAGGCAGCGACGGAGCTGTCAACTCCGCCACTCATGGCAATCAAAGCCTTTTTCATAACGCTGTCCTCTGCTTAGTGTCCGCAGGATTCGCAACCGTCGCAGTGACCGCCGCAAGAGCCGCCGAGAAGAGCAGGGTCAAATTCAATGCCGTTCTTCGTATAATAATCGGCAAGAGCTGCTTTGACAGCCTGCTCAGCAAGAACCGAGCAATGAATCTTTGCCGGAGGAAGTCCGTCAAGAGCCTCAACAACTGCCTTGTTGCTAAGCTGAAGGGCATCCTCGATTTTCTGCCCTTTAATCATTTCGGTTGCCATTGAACTCGTAGCAATTGCCGATGCACAACCGAATGTGTTGAACTTAACATCCTTGATGATTCCATCCTCAATCTTGAGGTAAATTTTCATAATATCTCCGCACTTTGCGTTGCCAACCTCGCCGACGCCGTCTGCATCGTCCATCTTGCCGAGGTTACGCGGATTTTCAAAATGGTCCATAACTTTTGCACTGTATGCCATATCAGTTTTCTCCTTTCATAATCTTTTCCCAAACGGGTGACATATCACGAAGTCTGTTTACCACGAGGGGAAGCTGTTCGATTATATAATCAATCTCTTCTTCTGTATTGTATTCACTTAAAGAAAGTCTCAATGAGCCGTGAGCGATTTCGTGCGGCAGACCGAGCGCGAGAAGAACATGGCTCGGGTCAAGTGAGCCTGAGGTGCAGGCTGAGCCTGATGAACCGCAGATTCCCTTAAGGTCGAGGTAAAGAAGGAGCGATTCTCCCTCAATGCCTTCAAAGCAGAAGCTTACATTGCCAGGGAGACGCGGTGAACGGCCGCCGTTAACTCTGGTTCTGGGAATAATTTTTACAATCTCTTCAATGAGCTTATCGCGAAGAGAGCTTACATAAGAGATGTTTTTATCCATTTCTTCACAGCTTTTTTTAAGAGCGACGGCTGTTGCAGCGATTGCAGGGGTATTGGTTGTGCCGGGGCGCTTGTTTCTTTCCTGAGCGCCGCCCTGCATAAATCCGATGAGGGGAATACCCTTGCGGCAGTAAAGAGCGCCGATACCCTTGGGACCGTGGAATTTATGAGCAGAGAATGAGAGCATATCAATATTCTGCTCCTTGACATTTATAGGAAGGTGGCCGACTGCCTGAACTGCATCGGTGTGGAAGTAAATTCCTTTTTCCTTGCAGATTGCACCGATTTCCTTAACGGGCTGAACAGTACCTATCTCGTTGTTTGCATACATAATTGTAACGAGGCAGGTTTCGTCTTTGATAGCCTTTCTGAGTTCGTCGATGCGGATGTATCCGTCCTCGTGAACATCAAGATATGTTACTTCAAAGCCTTCTTTTTCGAGCTTCATCAATGTATGAAGAACTGCGTGATGTTCAAATGAAGTTGAAATAATGTGCTTTTTACCTTTTTTCTCACCAAGGCGAGCGGCGTTGGTAATTGCCCAGTTGTCAGCCTCAGTTCCGCCTGATGTGAAGTAAATTTCGTTTGCGTCAGCGCCGATGCATTCGGCAATATCCTGCCTTGCCTGCATAACGACCTCTGCCGCAGCTTGTCCTGAATGGTGCATACTTGAAGCGTTGCCGTAAGTTTCCTTCAGGCAGTTTACCATAGCTTCAAGAGCTTCAGGGCAGAGTGCTGTTGTTGCAGCATTGTCTGCATAAACTGTTTTCATAAAATAGACCTACTTTCTTTCTTTGATAAGGATTTAAACAAAGTTGAAAGCTTAATAAATCCTATTAATGGTATTTTACCATCAGAAAAAATTATACTATAAGACTTTTTCTTTTTCAACTTTTAATTGATAGAATAAACGGGTGCAAAATACAAAAAAACTGTATAATTTTTCCTTAATTTTTATGATTGCGACAGATGTCGCCAAAGTATACAAAAAACTGCACAATATAATGTAAATCTTTGTTGTTACAAATTCGAATTATTATGGTATAATCATTGAAGTTTTTAAAAGGAGTAAAAAAATGCAGGAAAATAAAATGGGCGTTATGCCTGTTAACAAATTGATTCTAAATATGTCCTTGCCGATGATGATTTCAATGCTCGTGCAGGCTTTGTATAACATCGTAGACTCTGTTTTCGTCGGAATGATCAGCGAAGGAGCTCTTACGGCTGTTTCTCTGAGCTTCCCTGCGCAGAATCTTATGATAGGTGTTGCAACGGGTACGGGCGTCGGCATTAATGCTCTTGTTTCCCGTTCCCTGGGTGAAAAGAATCCCCAAAAGGCGAATGAGCTTGCAAAAAACGGCGTTTTTCTTGCTGTTATGAGCTCGATTGTATTTTTCTTTTTTGGTCTTTTCGGTGCAGAATTTTTTATGAGATCGCAGACGGGTGTTGAAGAAATCGTACAGTACGGTAAAGGATATCTCAGTATTGTCTGCTGTCTTTCATTCGGAATATATCTTGAGATAACATATGAAAGATTGCTTCAGTCAACGGGTAAAACTATGCTCACGATGTGCACCCAGGGTATCGGCGCAATTATAAATATTATCCTGGACCCGATTTTTATTTTCTCTTCGGAAGAGTCTTTTCTCGGCTTCGGTTTTGGAATGGGCGTAAAGGGTGCTGCTGTTGCAACGGTTACCGGTCAGATTGTTTCAGCGATTATTGCAATTATCCTGAACACAAAGAAAAACAAAGAGCTGAAAGTAAGCTTCAGGCATTTTCGTCCTGACGGCAAGCTCATTAGTCAGATTTATAAGATTGGTGTTCCGTCAATCCTTATGGTCGGCATCGGCTCCGTAATGACTTATTGTATGAATAAAATTCTTATTCTTTACACTCCGGGTAGGGAAACGGCGGCGACTGTTTTCGGTGCATTCTTTAAGCTTAACAGCTTTATCTTTATGCCGATTTTCGGTCTGAATAACGGAGTTATTCCCATAATCGCCTATAACTACGGGGCGAAGAAAAAGGACAGAATGCTGAAGGCTATCAAGCTCTCTGTTGTTTATGCGGAATGCTTCAGTATACTTGGCGTTATAATTTTCACGACGATTCCGTCAACTCTGCTTGGCTTCTTCAACGCATCGGATGAAATGCTGAGAATAGGCATTCCTGCTCTCAGAATTATCGGCACGAGCTTCGTTTTCGCGGGAATTTGCGTTGCTCTCGGCGCAAGCTTCCAGGCTCTCGGCAAGAGTGTCTATTCAATGATAGTCTCACTTATCCGCCAGCTTTTTGTTCTTGCTCCTGTTGCATATTTTCTTGCACAGTACGGTCTTAAAATCGGAAACGAACACCTTGTCTGGTTTTCGTACCCTGTTGCGGAGATTTTCTCTTTGGCTGTGTCGGTTTACTTCTTCTTTCATATTTATAAAAATGTTATTTCAACAGTTGAATATGAATAACAAAATCCGCTTCCATCATGGAAGCGGATTTTCAATATAGTTACTAATTCGCTGTTTTAAATTATTATCAGTTCATCGGGAAAAGAGTGAATCTGCCTAAGCTCGGAGTGAGAATAGAAGATATCATTTTTGCAAGATCCTTTGCCGGCATACGGTTTTCGGTGTTGAGCCATTTCCAGATGACGGATGTCATACCTGCAGCTATGAATTGAGAGCAATATTTTGCAAATTCACTTGAAGTGTCTGATGTTACATTAACGAACCTCTCAACATAGGAGGTGAGGGTCTCTCCGACGCCGAAGCCGCTGTTTTCGCTGAGGATAACAAGGAAAGTGTCGCGGTTAGTTTCAATATAGGTGAAAGTATCAAGGAAAATCTTATCCATCCAGTCGGGGCTTGTAGCGTGTTTTCTGACCATCTCGGTTATATTTGTGCCGATATCGTTGAGGATATCGTTAAAAAGCTCATACTGAGAGTCATAATGATGGTAAAAGGTGCTTCGGTTTATATCTGCGGTTTCACAGATTTTTTTTATGCTGATATCGTGTATGGGTCTGTCCTTCATAAGCTCAATGAGACTTTGCTTGAGGAGCTCACGAGTCATTTTTGCACGCCTGTCCAGTGATTTAACAGCCATTTTCATCCCTCCGGAAAGTTTCTGACAATATTTTAACATAAATTTCCGAAAAAATCAACACTGTGTTTAAAAAATATTTCAATGATGAAAAATATTCAGCATAAATAGCAATACACAGTGCGTCCGATAGGATACACTGTGTATAATAGTTTTTAAATTAAATCGCGGATTGAAAGCTTATCGGTTGAAATCTGAAGAATTATCAGAGCATCCATAGAGTTGATTTTACCGTCGCCGTTGACATCGGCTGCGTCAAGCTTTTCGTCCGTAAGAGTTATGCTCTGAACGCTGTGCTGAAGGACTATCAGCGCATCCGAGGAGTTGATTTTGCCGTCCGCGTTTATATCTGCTTTTCGAGGACCGCCGCCGACAGAAACAAAAACTGTTTCTTCATAAAGAGAATTGCCACCGCGAAGAATGAGGTTCGTGTATCCGGGTTTAAGTGCCTTTAGCGTTTTCCCGTCAAAGCTGATGATGTTTTCATCAAATTCTGCCGTGAGATTGAAATCCTGCGGTAGGTAAGGGTCTGCCGATATTTCAATTTCAAAGCTTTCTTCGCTGTCAAGACTGATTTCGGTTGCGTTAACCCTGAAGCTGAATGTTACGCAGTTGATTCCCTTCTCCTTCGCAAAGCTTTCGGCGACGGAGTTCGGGTAGCAGAGGATTGTTCCGTCGAAGCCTTCGAATGCATCATCAGCAATTTCCGTTATGTAAGAAGGAATTTCAACCGTTTCTTCATCTGCAAGGTATTTGACAAGCTTTGTGCCGTCGATGCTGAAAATGTCAAGCTTCTTTGGGCAGATAACAGTCTGCGTCGGTTGACCGTTGAGAAGAAGCGTATATTCCTTACTCTGTGTAATATCGATTTCTGCCGTCCAGAATTTAAGAGAATCTGAAGTTTTTGCGGTCATTTCAACCGTTTTTTCATCGTTGGTGAGTGAAAGCGTGTTGACATCGGCTGAGGTTGCAATGTTGACCTGAACCTTTTTAGAGTAGCTTTCGGCAGGGTAGTCTATGCTGAATATACGGTTACTTTCTTCCTTATATTCACGGACGAAAACTTCAATCGTTCCGTATTCAACAGAGCTGTTGCCGTAAGAATAGAAGACATTGAGCGTATGCTTGCCGGGCGCAGCGAGGGTGGCTTTAATTGCTGTTGTACCGGCAGTGTCTTTTGATTTGAATTTGACAGCAACATCGTTTTCGTAAAACGCAAAGAATTCAACATCTTTATCTTTGTTGACTTCGATATCGAAAGTTTCACCCTCGTTTATCCATTTCGGATAGCGCATACTGTTAATCAGCTTTGCCTCGTTTGCAATTTCAGAAGTGCTGATTTCAAAAGCCTCTGTTTTGTGCAAATCAGAATAAACGGGACTTATAGCGAATTTATAGTTTGCGTCATCGGGGATAAGATGCCTGATGGTTGAAACAGTATAGTCACCGACAGTTCGTTTATAAAGATAAGCTGAGGATGCTGTAGTGAAAGTTGCAGTAGTGGAATTGGGATTTGTAAAAACTATTTTAGCAGGATTTCCCTTAGAGATAACGAGAAGTGTGCTTCTTGCGTTGATTCTGAAGATTCCGTCAGAAGTGCAGGCGACAATTCCTGTGGATTCGCTCTCAGCGTCAGAAAGGTTTGCCATAAGAGAATTGAGTTTGCTGATATTTGTAACCTTTGCCTTGGAGCCTTCGCTCAATGCATCGTATGCGATTTTTGCTTCAAAAAGCTCGGAAATGAAACGGTTGCCGTTGATTTCTTTCGGAAGCTTTCTGATCATTGCGATAACTTCTTTGTGATTTTCGCGCGGATTAACTTGGATTTCATATTCTTTAACAGCGTTTTCATAACGAAGAACAATGAAGGTTTTACCGATTTCATAGGTGACTTTGTCGTAGGAGAAAAATTGGTCTCCGATTGAATCCTTTATATAGGTGTATGCGAGCTGAGCTTTGACCTTTTTCTCAGTTCCGTCGCTGCACCGCGCGGTCAGCTCAATTTCATCAAGGTCAAGAGTTTCGCCTGCGTCATATGTAAATTTCGGGATACGGGAAGAGACGAAAAGCTTGATGATTTCATTTTCGGTTATGCAGTATGAGCCGAAAACAATATTTGAATTTTCATCGTAGCAGACAGCGGTGATAACTGCATTTTCTCTGATTTTCGGAAGGATAATGTCCTCGTGCGTATTCGTCGGCTTATATGTTGTGCATAGTCTGCCGTCAGCAAAAATCTTCACGAGATACGGAACAGCTTCCTTGAATTCAACTCCTAAAGAGTTCTTTTCTTTGTTAAAGGAAAGAGACAGTCTATCGGAATTGACATATTCCATATTGGAAATACTATTTGCCATTGAAGAATAAGAGCTCGGCATATCAGTAAGAACGGAATCAAACCAATTGATTTTATATTGTAATCTGAGCTTTAAATCAAGAACATCTTCATCAAATGTAACCTGATTGTTCCAGATATAATCATTGTACTTTGCGGATGAACGGATTTTTTCAGCGGCAGCGTCGATGTCTCCGCCGTCTTTAAGAAGGTCGTTGATTGCCGTGTATCGGTATTCAAAATAAGTTTTTCTTAATTTCTGAAGGAAAATCGGGTCAGAAAGCAGACGGCGAAGCCAATCTACATTGAGCGATGTCCATTTGAAAAATGTTGTTGATTCAAGAGCGTTATCCATATCCCAGACAGGACCGTAGACAAGCTTGCCGTCAACATCCTTGCTTATCCAGGTGCTTGTGCGTCCGAAGTCGAAGTTTTCAAATAGTTCGTTAAGAAGAAAACCCTTTACGAAGGAGTCAAGGTCAATGAAGTCAGTGTAGCGCATAGTCTCGCCGTTATAAATTGTGCAGAAATCCTCTGCGAATAATGCGTTCTCAAAAGCCTGATAATAACCCTGAATGGAGTTGAGCATATCTTCGCTCAAAACCTCGGGCGTGTCAACGCAGACATAGGCTCCGTTTTTGGTTGTAAAGGTGTATTCGTCATCTTTGCGGACAACTTCAAGAAGATAACCGCCGTTTATATCGGGAATTTCAATATAATCTGAAACTGTATATTCGGTTCCTTTGAAAGAAACTTTATCGCTCGTTGTCCAGCTCATATCCTCTGCCATAATGTCGATGAGTTCGTCACGCTCGTCCTTGGTAATTGAGGATTTGTTGGCGTTGTAAATTGCTTTTGCCGCATCTTCGGCAAGGTCCTCCCAATTGGTTATTTCAACGCGGTTTTCGTCAACTCTGATGTGTTCGCAAAGCTGATAATTTCCAACGGGCACACCGTTGAGAACGAGGTCAACCCATACGGTTTTCTGATAACCCAGACCCATATCGGCGGCGAGATTATATGAAATGTGATTTCTCAGAAGGCTTGTGTCAAACGGGTTGGAGAGAAGCACCCAATGCTTACTTTTTCCCATACCGAAAAGATCGGATTTTTCATCAAGCTTGAGCCTGTACGGCTTCTTCTGCGTGTTCCAGGTTGAGTTGCCTCTGCCGCGAATTTCTGTTTTACCGTTATAAAGATAATCGTCAGTGTTGAATTCAGCGTTTCCCTGAATTTTCATATCGGCATTGATGTAGTTTTCTTTAGAAACGATTTGCTGATGGTTTTCTGTTTCGATATAGATAACGGGCAGGTCGCTGATAAACATTTCAGCAGTGCCGATTCTGCTTCCGTCAGGCTTGAAAACATCAACACTGATCATAGACTGAAGATCATATTCTCCGGGGGCGTAGGACGCAGAGTTATTGTCAATTCTCTTCCCGTCAATGTACCAGCGATAGATAAGATTTTCGCCGTCGTGTCCTTCAATATTTATTTTTAAAGGTACACCGACCTGAGCGAAGTCTGAGTCAAAGGAGACTTCGCCGTAGCTTTGATCATTCAGTAAAGATATATATTCTTTCGCAGGAACGGTTAAAACTGTAGCTGAAAGAAACATTGTTGCGCAGAGTAATGTTGCAAGAAATCTCTTCATAACAAAAACCTCCCCTATAGTTACCCTTTATTATACATTTTTGGAAAAATAAAGTCAAATTTTTCTATCGACAAAATCTGTTGAGTTTTTCTTTAAAATACCAATCAAAAAACGGATTTAAGTTTTGCTATAACCTTGACCTTGCACAAAAAAATTGGTATTATATTTTATATATGAAGTTAGAGAGGCTGTGGCTTTATGATTAAGATTGCACCGTCAATTTTATCCTGCGATTTTTCGAAAATGGGCGAGGAGGTTGCCCGTATGGATACCTGCGGAGCAGACTATATCCATATCGATGTTATGGACGGTCATTTTGTTCCGAATATCACCTTCGGCGCACCCGTCGTCAAGTGTATAAGAAAGAGCACGAAAAAGATTTTTGATTGCCATCTTATGATAAGCGAACCTCTTAAATATGCAGAGGATTTTGCAAAAGCAGGCGCAGATATAATCAATTTTCATATCGAGAGCGAATCTCCAATTGATGAAACGATAGATAAAATCCTTTCACTCGGCTGTAAGGCAGGTCTTACGGTCAAGCCTGCAACACCCGTTGAGGAGGTTTATCCTTACCTTGATAAGCTGAGTATGGTGCTCATAATGACAGTTGAACCCGGTTTCGGCGGTCAGAAATTTATGGCAGATATGATGCAGAAGGTGATCTCTCTTCGTGCGGAGGCAGAGAGAAGAGGTCTTGAACTTGATATTCAGGTTGACGGAGGAATTTCTCTTGAAACTGCGCCTGTTGCCGTTGCCGCAGGAGCGAATGTCCTTGTTGCAGGCAGTGCAGTTTTCGGCGCAGATGACCCGTCAGCAATGATTGAAAAATTAAGAGGTTGATTTGCTCAGCTCTTTCCAATGCTCGTGAGTTGAAGTGACGGTCAGGCTGTCGTTGCCGATGAAAATTCCGAATTCTTCGATAATATGACGGTAAACTGTCGCCTTTTCTGAGGGAAGCTCAGCGCGGAATTTCCTTCCGTCCGTAAAAATCCGACCGTCAATGCTTCCTTTGCCGACGGCGGACATCGCATCAAGCAGGTCGTCGGAGCTTCGGAATTCAAAAATCTGAACAGAATCCGTTTTTGAAATAACGGTGCCGATACCCGTCCGTGAAACAGGCACGGTAAAAAGAAGGATGCAACCGCCTGCTCCGTCAGGAGATGCTTCAATCAGAAGATTTCCGGAAGGGTCAATGTCCCGCCCGGTGTTTCTGCGCACATAATCGAGAATTGTCCAGATAACGCGGCGCGTCTCAATGTTTGAATAGTCCATAGTGTCGTATGTAATGTCCAGCTCCCTGAGATCTTCAGGGCTGAGGCTGACTAAAAATTTATTACTGCCAAGAGGCTGAATATCCAAAATAACTCCCCCATAAGATTATTGTACTTTAAAGTATATGACCGTCCCGCAAGGTATTCAACCATCAAATAATGGCAGCTAAGGTGATAAAATGGAAAAGAATAAATACAATAAACGCCCGAGAAGCTATACGGAATTCCGTTCTTCTTACAGCGATAATAAAAAATATTTCATCAGCACGGATAAAAAAGCAAGATGGGAGCCTTTTGTAAAGTATCTTGTTATTATAATCATATTTTTAGGCATTGCTCTTGCAAGCTTTATCGTCACTGATGCTTTGCTTGAAATTTCAAAAGCTCCCTATGAGGGGGAAAAAACAACTGCAGTAACAACAACGCAACTTTCAACAAATCCTTATGAAAATCAGGTAACGATTCCTGCAGATAAGGTTGACGAAATGCAGAATAACGATATAAGTGAGTAATTTTAATGTATATTCCGTATAATTCAGGTTATGAATACCACAAAAGTATCTTCGGGGCAATTGAAACGGGTCAGACCGTTGATTTTCGTATTGTTTTGCCCCGTGATTTTTGTTGCCATCACGCAAGACTTGTTGTAAAAAAAGATACGGAAAATTTCGAAAGTTTCATCGGTATGCAGTGGGACTGTATGCAGGGCGAACACGAGGAATGGTGGAAAGTCAGCTTTTGTCCCGAAGAAAGCGGCCTTTATGAATACAGGTTTGAATACGATACACCGTGGGGAACGAGCAGGATTTTTAATTACGGAAACGGAATCGGAAAAATCCGCGAGGACGGAGCGCTGTGGCAGTTGACCGTTTATGACAAGGGCTTTGAAACTCCTGATTGGCTAAAGGGCGGAATTATCTATCAGATTTTTCCTGACCGTTTTGCTTTTTCGGGCGAAAAAAAGGATGATGTTCCCGAAGACCGTGTTTTGCGAGACGACCGTGAAGGTGAGCCTTATTGGCGCCCGACGCAGGACGGAAAGGTGCTTAATAACGATTATTTCGGCGGCGACCTTAAGGGAATCTGCGAAAAGCTTGGTTATCTTAAAAGCTTGGGTGTGACCTGCATTTATCTTAACCCTATTTTTGAGGCGCACAGCAACCACCGTTACGATACGGGAGATTATACGAAAATTGACCCTCTTCTCGGTACGCAGGAGGATTTTGAAAAACTCTGCAAATCAGCCGATGAGATGGGTATAAAGATAATCCTTGACGGCGTTTTCAGCCATACGGGATGCGACAGTAAGTATTTCAATGAATACGGCAGATACGATACCGTCGGCGCATATCAATCAAAGGACTCAAAGTATTTCGGCTGGTATAAATTCAAAAGCTGGCCCGATGATTATCTGAGCTGGTGGGGGATAAAGCTTCTGCCTGAGGTTATTGAAGAAAATCCCGATTTTATTGAATATATAACGGGTGAAAACGGAATTGCAAGAAAGTGGTTGAGGCTTGGTGCGGCAGGCTGGAGGCTTGATGTTGCTGATGAGCTGCCCGATGTTTTTCTTGATAATTTCAGAAAAGCCGTTAAAGCGGAAAATCCCGATGCTCTTGTTATGGGCGAGGTATGGGAGGATGCGTCAAACAAATCCAGCTATGGTCAGCGCAGGCGTTACCTTACGGGAAAACAGCTTGACAGCGTTATGAACTATCCCTTCGCAGGCGCTGTTATAGATTTTGTCCGTTTCGGAATTGCTGAGCTTTTCAGCTCGAGAATAATGACTATTGTTGAAAATTATCCCAAGCAGGTTCTTGATGTGCTTATGAATCATATCTCAACGCATGATACGATGAGGGCAATTACGGCGCTTGCGGGAGAAAGCTGTGAATATAGGGACAGAGAGTGGCAAAGCACACATTCTCTTGATGAAAGGGCGTACAGAAGCGGCTTGCATCTTATGAAAATGGCATCGGCTCTTCAGTTTACACTGCCGGGTGTGCCGAGCATTTACTACGGCGACGAAGCGGGAATGCAGGGATATAAAGACCCGTTCAACCGTTGCTGCTATCCGTGGGGAAAAGAGAATGATGAGCTTATTGAATGGTATAAAAAGCTCGGCGAAATCAGGCGCACGAACAAATGCTTCAAGGACGGAAAGATTGAAATTCTTTCCTGCGTTGCGGGCTGTGTAGCATTCGCGAGAAGAAAAGATGAAAATGCAGTTCTTGTTATTTCAAACAGTAATCCGCATCCGATAACCTATTATGTCAGGGAAGAGTGGAGCAATGCTGAGGATCTTCTTGGCAACAGTTATGTCAGAGGAACGCTCGTTGATATCGGGGCGAAATCAACAGTAATTTTAAGAAGAATGTGATAGAATGGCTGCAAATAAATTTAAAACTTCAAAGCAGGATAAGAGAAGAGGCTCGTTTAAACTCGTGGTCATCGTTCTTGTCTGTGCTCTTTTGATAGGCTCGGTTTCTATAGCCGTAATGTTTAAAAATAACGGTAATTTTCTCAAAGACCTTTTTTTGAAAAACGAAACAACTCAGGCGCAGGAGGATATGACGGGAGAACAGCTTGTTGACCTGCCGGGTGAGCTTCAGGGTCAGATGAAAATTCTCGTATATTCGGCAAGCAGAGACAGAAGCGAGATTTATTTCCTCGCGGTTATCAATGCCGATATGGAAAAACCGGGCTTTGAGGTTTATCCCGTTAACCCGGATAATGCCGATTATATTTCCGCTCTTGCAACGGGTGGCGAGAAGGGTCTTGTTTCGGCGGTTGAGAGCGCAGAGGGCTTTTCGATAGATAAATATGTTGCGTCAAATACGGATACCTTCGCGTTGGCAATCAACAGTATGGGTGGCCTTGAATATTCCGTAGAAAAACGGATTGATTATAAAGCTGAGGATTTTACACTCATTCTTACGGCAGGAGATCAGACTATTAAGGGTGAAACTCTGCTTAAATATTTCAGATATCTTAAAACTCTCGGCAATGACGGTCTTCGTCAGCAAGGAGAGCTTATATGCAGTATGCTTGACAGCTATGTTACGGCAGAAAATGTTGCGCAGGGCGATAAGATTTATGAACGCATACTCGCAAAAATTGATTCAAAAAGCGATATTTCTCATCTTGAAATGTCAAAGGCTCTGCAGATGCTGAAGATTTTCTGCGAGTCTGATGAAAAGCAACCGGCAACGGTTATAATCGGAAAGTAGGGGATACTATGAAGGAAAAGCCGATAAGAGGTTCGCAGAAGCAGCCTGACCATATTTTCATAAGCATTGCAGACGATGCGAAAACTACGATGAATGTGACCTGGCGAACCTGCACTGATATTGAAAAAGGCTATGTCCTTTATCGCAAGGACGGTTCTCAGGAGTGGCTTCGTTGCGATGCTGAGACGGAAGTTTTTGAAAGTGATATTGACATCAGCAATATGTACTGGGCAAAGCTCAAGGACCTTGAAGCAGGAACAAAATATTTTTATACCTGCGGTGATGACGAAAACCGCAGCGAGGAGTTTTATTTTGAAACAGAGCCTGAAAACCTGACGAAGTTCAAGTTCATCTGCGTTTCAGACCAGCAGCAGGGCGAACCGCACGAGTGCCCGGACTATTCCTATTTCAATTATATTTTAAAAGAAACCCTTAAAAAGCATCCAGATGCAAGGTTCATCCTGACGGGTGGCGATAATACTGACTGCGGTCAGCACGAGGTTCAGTGGAACGGTGCATTCAGCGGACTTACCGGTGTTGTTGAGCATATCCCGTTTATGATGACTCTCGGAAATCACGATAACCGCGGCTTCAAGGACTATAAAAACGCAATCGGCAGGTACTACGCAGAGCCGGCAGAGTTCTTCGATAAGCAATTCAAGGGTTCATATGCGTATAACGGCCCTGAAAACTGGAAGACGGAAAACTATACCTTCGATTATGGTAATGCACATTTTATGGTTATCGGCGTTAATGGCCCCGAAGAGGTCAATGAATGGATGGTAAACGACCTTAAGAACTGCGATAAGCAGTGGAAAATCGGTTCGTATCATTTCCCGATATGCTATTCAGGCTCAGACTGCCAAAATTATGACGCTTATCCCGTTATGCGTGAAGGCTTTGAAATGCTTGACCTCTGCTTCTCAGGCCACGAGCATAATTTCTCGCGAAGCTTCCCGATGAAAAATGAAGAGCTTTTTGAACGCCCGTCAATGGGTACTGTTCACTATATGCTTGGCAATTCGCGCAAAAATCCTCCGGGTACAAGAGCGCTTGCAAAGGTATGGCATTCAGCTTTCTATACGCAGGAAGAGGATGTTTCCGTAATCGCAGTTGTTGAAATTGATGGTGGAAAGATGACTCTTACCTCAACGGTTTTTGAGGACGGAAGAATTGTTGATAAATGCACAATCGATAAGGATAACGATGAGATTACTCCCTATGCAATTGCGCCGAAATATAACCGTACAAGAATGATGTTCAAGGGCGCTCAGCTCGGACTCTGCCAGTCTGCGACTCCTTGTCACGAGATCGACGGCGTATGGTACGCTCCGCTCGGCGTGCTTGTCGGCTACATAGGCGGTGCCGTAATTAAAGAAAAGGGTAAGATTACTCTTGAAGTTTACGGCAGGAAGGCTGAATTTTTTGAGGACAGTGACATTGCAGTAACGGACGGAGGAGAGGTTAAGCTCGAAGCAAAGGTTAAGCGCCTTGATGAAGGTCAGCTTTATATGCCTGCAAGCGCCTGTGAGGTTTTTGATATGCGTTGGGCATATGCAAAGAGAAATAATTTCATTTCGTTTGAGCACGAAAGCGAGGATAAACCCGTTACCGTTCAGCCGTAATTGACAAAAATCGAAAATTAAATTATAATTTACTCGGAGTTGATGATAATGGCAAAGAAAGAAAAACAGCCAAACAAAGAGTTTGACTACGAAGCAACCAAAAAAAGAATGGATAAATATTATAAAGCCCGTGAGGGTGAAAAG
Source organism: Clostridia bacterium (assembly GCA_017942105.1). Classification (GTDB taxonomy): domain Bacteria; phylum Bacillota; class Clostridia; order Oscillospirales; family Acutalibacteraceae; genus CAG-488. The sequence continues at coordinate 24,983 of JAGAVE010000073.1, forward strand.
AAAGGCAAGGCTTTGGTTTTGTCTTTGATCGGTGCGTCCGTTCTTATCTTTATAATTCTTCTTGTCATTGTTCTTAAGATGAACGGAGTCGGAAAGACTATCGTTTTCTCTACCGATGAGCAAGGAAACGTCAGCACCTCCGTTGCAGATTCGGCAGAGGTAGACGGTACGAATGTGTTTGATGCTATTGCCGGCGATACTGCACAGTAACTTTTCAGGTTATGGAAAATACAACTTTGCCAAAAAGAAAACACATCAGACTTGAGGGATATAACTACAACAATCCGGGTTCATATTTCATTACTATATGTACTGAAAACGAAGAGAAAAAATTGTCTACTATACGGGTAGGGACGGGCGTCCTCGACCGTCCGAAAAATGAATTGACAGAGTATGGAAAAGTTGCAGACAAACGCTTGAAAGAAATGTCCGATTTTTATGATAATATTTCTATCGATAAGTATATAATTCTGCCAAATCATATCCATATAATGCTTACTATAAAAAGTGTGCCGAACGGACCGTCGGGGACGCCGGTCCCTACAGATTCCTTGATAGCAAGGTTTATAAGCACATTTAAAAGATTTTGCAATAAGGAATACGGTAAGAATATATGGCAAAGAGGTTCATATGACCATATTATCAGAGACGAGGAAGATTATATTGAAACTTTGAGTTACATTGAAAACAATAGTTTGAAGTGGATAACAACTCACAGGGAAATGTGTAACGAATGAAAAGTGTATTGAAATATATAATAATACTTTTAGTAACTGTAATACTGACCCTGCTATACGGCTTTTTAATTGGTGGGGAAATAACACTATTGTTTGGATTTGTTGTTTTTGCAAATTCAATGGTCGTCTTAATCTTTTTTGAAAGAAAATTTTTCACAAAAAGTCTGATAGGAAGAATTGTAAAAATTATTGCTGTTTCTTTGTTAATGTTATCTTTTTCGATTAGTTTATACAATGTAGTGAATGAAAGCTCGTGGAAGCTTATTGAAAGATATGAAACGGAAGTCCTTGATAAAGAAGTTATAGGAGGACGGAACTATTTTAATGAAGAAGAACTGTTCTTTATTTCAACTGATGGAGAAGAGTGTTCAGTTACAATATATTCCAAATACCCGCATTCTCCGGGAGATAAAATTGTGATTGATGAATGTGAAGGTTTATTTGGCGAAACTTTTTACCGTTACCGCGGTGAAGCAGAATAAAGAAACACCTTGGAATTGATTTTCCAAGGTGTAATTTTTATTCGATTAAATCATTCTCTCTGAACTGGAGAGAGTAGAGTTTCTTATAAGTTCCGTTTGCCTCTATAAGCTCGTCGTGTGTACCGCGCTCTCTGATTTTACCGTCGATGACAACGGCAATTTCATCAGCATTTCGGATGGTCGAAAGCCTGTGTGCAACAACGAGTGTTGTCCTGCCTTTGCAAAGCTCATCGAGTGCCTGCTGGATGAGGACTTCTGTTGTGTTATCAAGCGCACTCGTTGCCTCGTCAAGGATAAGGATGGCAGGGTCTTTGAGGAAAACTCTTGCGATGCTCAGCCTCTGCTTCTGACCGCCCGAAAGCTTGACGCCGCGTTCACCGATTTCTGTATCGTAGCCGTTTTCAAGAGTTTCAATATATTCGTGGATATTCGCTCTTCTTGCGGCTTCTTCAACTTCTTCCTGAGTTGCGTCGGGTCTGCCGTAAAGAATATTGTCCCTGATCGTTCCCGCAAAGAGGAAAACATCCTGCTGAACGATGCCTATGTTGCGTCTTAGAGAGTCAAGAGTAATATCCCTTATATCTGTTCCGTCAATGAGGATCGCGCCGTCCTCTTCTTCAAGCTTGTAGAAGTTAGGAAGAAGGTGACAAAGCGTTGTCTTGCCACCGCCTGACGGGCCGACGAGAGCAACCTTGCGTCCTTTTGCAATCTTCAGGTTGACATCGTGAAGAACGCCCTTTGTTGTTTCGTAAGAATAGTTGACATTCCTGAATTCAATTTCGCCCTGAACATTTTCAAGTGTCTTTGCATCGGGCTTGTCTTCCTCAGGCTTCTCGTCCATAATTTCGCAGAATCTTTTAAATCCGCTGACACCGTTCTGAAACTGCTCCATAAATCCGATAAGAGTGTTTACGGGGTGAATAAATAGGTTGACGGAAACAATGAATGTTGAATAGTCGCCGAAGGAAATTCTTCCCGAATAAAGGAAGAGGCCGCCTGCGATGAGAATGAAAACATTAAAAACATCCGTGATAAAGGTTGTTGATGAGTGAAATTTACCCATTGCCTTGTATGCACGGTAAGATGAGCTGACAAATTCTTCATCGCCTTTTTCAAACTTTTTGATTTCGGCATCGTAGTTTGTATAGGCTTTTGTAACTCTGATGCCCGTTACACTGCTTTCAACAGCGGCGTTGATGATTGCGTTGCTCTTTCTTCTGTCCTGAAAGGCAGATTTCATCGCTTTACGGCAATGGATGGTAACAACAACGAGAATCGGCACGCAGGCAAATATGATAAGCGTGAGAATCCAGTCAATCGTGATAAGATAACTGAAAGAAAGAACTATCATAATAGAGCTGATAAGCAGGTTTTCAGGACCGTGATGAGCAAGCTCAACAACCTCAAAAAGGTCACTCGTCAGTCGGGTCATAATCTTACCTGTTTCGTTATTGTCAAAGAATGTGAACGGTAATTTTTCAAGATGACCGAAAAGGTCTTTTCTCATCTGAGACTGCATATGCACGCCGATAACGTGTCCGTAATACTGAACGAAGTAATTGAGCATCATTCTTATAAAGTAAAGCGCGAGAACGATGATACCTGCAATAACGATGGTTTTATACATTTTGTTAGGTATATACTCATTGAGCATTTTGTTTGTAACAACGGGATAAACCATACCTATAACGGAAATCATCAGCGCAGCGAGCATATCAAGAATCATCATCTTTTTATGCGGCTTATAGTAGCTGAGAAATCGCTTTAACATAATTCAACACCTCTTTTTATAGAGAGTATTATACTTTCAAAATCTTGCATTAGTCAATTATACAATTTTTTAATTTGTATAAAAATCACCCTGAGTAAAAACTCAGAGTGATTGTTTTTTGATTATCAGAATCCGCGGATTGCTTTAACAACCGTTGCGCAATCTTCCTTATCCATAATCTTCGGAACGGGATAGAGCGGATTGCCTTCCTTAAGAGCGCGTTCAACAATTGTCGGGATGTCTTCATCCTTGATGAAATCGAAATGCTCGGGAATATCCATTGCCTTGTTCATTCTCTTAACTTCTTCAATGAACTTCTCTGCCTTTTCTTTGTCGTTGCTGCCGTCGATACCAACGATATCTGCAAGCTTTGCAAGCTTAGCATAGGCTGATTCGCCGTAGTATTCAAGAACATGAGGAAGAATAACTGCGTTTGCAAGGCCGTGAGGTGTGCCGTAGAGACCGCCGAGGTTATGTGCGATTGCGTGAACATAGCCGACATAAGCTCTTGTGAAAGCCATACCTGCGTAGAAAGATGCAACGAGCATATTTTCACGGGCTTCGATGTCTTTGCCGTCCTCGTAAGCCTTTTCAAGGTTATCAAAGATAAGCTTAGTTGCCTTCTCTGCGTAGTCGTTTGTGCTCTTAACGCCGCTCTGACCGATGTAAGCTTCGATTGCGTGAGTAAGAGCGTCCATACCTGTTGTTGAAGTAATCTTCTTGGGAAGACCTGTTGTAAGCTCAGGATCAAGAACAGCATATTTCGGACGAAGCTGAGGGTCGTTGATTGCGTATTTTTCGTGCGTCTGCATATTTGAAACAACAGCGGCGAGAGTAGTCTCTGAACCTGTACCTGCAGTTGTGGGAACAGCGAAGAACGGAGGAATCTTCTTAACAACCTTAAGCAGACCTCTCATCTGAGAAACAGACTTGTTCGGGTTAGCAATTCTTGCACCGACAACCTTTGCGCAGTCCATAGGTGAACCGCCGCCGAAAGCAATGATACCTTCGCAATTGTTTTTAAGGTAGATTCTTCTGCCTTCTTCAATGTTTTCGATTGACGGATTCGGCTGAACGCCGTCATAAACAGTGTACTTGATATTCTGCTTTTCAAGGTTTTCAAAAAGACTGTCGAGAAGGTTAAGACCCATAAGACCCTTATCCGTAACGACGAGAACATTTGAAATGCCCTTTGACTTTACGAGGGCAGGAAGGTCCTTGATTGCGCCCGGGCCTTTAAGAAGCTCCGGCTCGTCCCAGTTGAAAACGGGCATAACCATCTTGAATGTTTTCTGATATACTCTGCAAAATGCGTTGTTAAGGATTGCCATAATAAAGACTCCTTTTCATTGATGATTTTTATTCTGAAAAATAATAAACTTATTTATGATAAAGCTTTTTTGTCTGATACTGAGGCTCGCAGGTGAGGTTTACACCGAATTTTTTAAACATCGATTCGTCGCCGCTTGTGAGGATGACCGTTGCATGAGCCTGCATACCGCGAAGCTTGGGAATCTGCTCGATTGCGAGCTTTGCCCTGGGGTCTGTAGCCGCCGAGACGGAAAGAGCAATGAGGGCTTCATCAACATGGAGACGGGGATTGTGATTTCCCATATATTTAACCTTAAGCTCCTGGACAGGCTCAATAACCTCGGGTGAGATAAGGAGCGCATCCTCTTCGATGCCTGCAAGCTTTTTAAGAGCATTGAGAACTGCTGCTGCGCTTGCGCCCATAAGAAGAGAGGTTTTGCCTGTAACGATTTCGTTTTCACCGATTTCGATTGCGACTGCAGGGCCGCCTGTTTCTTCTGCTCTTTTGAGAGCCTTTGCGATAACGGGTCTTTCTTCTGCCGTAATTCCCGTCTGCTTCATAATGAGCTTGATTTTTGTAACCGTCTCCTTATTGCCGAGACCTTTCTTTACTGCGCAGAGCTCGGTGTAATAACGGCGGATAATTTCCTGACGCGATGCATCACAGCAGGCTTCGTCGTCAAAAATACAGTTACCGACCATATTAACGCCCATATCCGTTGGTGATTTATAGGGACACTCACCGTAAATCTGATCAAATGTTGCGGCAAGAACGGGGAAAATTTCAACATCACGGTTATAATTTACCGTTGTTTCACCGTATGCTTCAAGGTGGAACGGGTCAATCATATTAACATCGTTGAGGTCAGCAGTTGCGGCTTCGTAAGCAAGGTTTACGGGATGCTTGAGAGGAAGATTCCAAATAGGGAAGGTCTCAAACTTTGCGTAGCCTGCGCTGACTCCTCTCTTATGCTCATGATAAAGCTGAGAAAGGCAGGTTGCCATTTTTCCGCTTCCCGGGCCGGGAGCTGTAAGAACAACGAGAGAGCGTGAAGTTTCGATAAACTCGTTTCTGCCAAAGCCTTCGTCGCTGACGATTTTTTCAACATCGGAGGGATAGCCTTCAATCGGATAATGGCGATAGACCTTGATTCCGAGCGAGTCAAGACGCTTGCAAAATGCATCTGCGGCAGGCTGACCCTGATAGCGCGTCATAACAACACTGCCGACATAAAGGTCGATGTTTCTGAAAGCATCGATAAGACGAAGGACATCGAGGTCATAAGTGATGCCAAGGTCACCGCGGATTTTATTTTTCTCAATATCCGCCGCGTTGATTACGATAACTACCTCTGCCTGGTCCTTAAGCTGTTCAAGCATTTTTATTTTGCTGTCAGGCGCGAAGCCCGGCAAAACTCTGGAAGCGTGAAAATCATCGAAAAGCTTACCGCCGAATTCAAGGTAAAGCTTACCGCCGAATTGATTTATGCGCTCCTTTATATGCTGAGACTGCAGTCGGAGATATTTTTCATTGTCAAAACCTTGTCTGGTCATCTGAAAACACCCTCAATTTCAAAATACTCATTTATTATAATATAATAAAGAAATTTTTACAACAGAAATCCACAAAAAATTACTCAGTTTTTTTATTTGACGAAAGGGCGTATACAATGTATAATAAATATAATATGCAATATTTTGCCTTGGGAGGATTTACTATGAGTACAAAACTGCACAAATGGGAAAACCCTTTATTTTTCAAAGAGAACAAGCTCGATGGGCATAACCTTGCCCTGCCTTTTGATGCAAGGGACAAGGCTTCTTTTGACGAGTCTAAATATAAGCTCAGCCTTAACGGCATCTGGAAGTTTTACTGGCAGATGGGTATAAAGGATGAGCCAGCCTGCTTTGAACAACCGGGATTTTACGATAACGAATGGGACGAAATCCCCGTGCCTTCGGTATGGCAGAGCTTCGGCTACGGTAAGCCGATTTACCTTTGCTCCTATATGCCTCCTCAGGTTTCTACCATTGAGAGCGAAATTCCGAAGGTCAGCCATTGCAGAAACGAGATAGGTTTTTACAGAAAGACATTCACTCTGCCTGAAAACTTTGATGGCAGAAGGCTTATTCTTCATTTCGGCGCGGCAAAGTCTGCACTTTATGTTTATATCAACGGAAAATATGTCGGCTATTCTCAGGGTGCTATGACTCCCGCAGAGTTTGATATCACGGATTATGTCGTTGACGGTGAGAATATTCTTGCCGCAAAGGTTATGCGTTTCAGTGACGCTACCTATCTTGAAAATCAGGATATGTGGCAACTTTCGGGTATTTACCGCGAGGTTTATATTGTTGCTGAGCCTGAGGTGACAATCAATGATATCTACGCCGCCGCAACTCTTGATGAAACGATTACAGACGGTGTCCTTGACCTTACAGTTACGCTCAGCAAAGAGGCTGATGTTACCTGCAAGGTAAGCCTTGACGGCAAGGTGATTTATAACGAAAAATCTTCGGGTAAGGAGATTAAAATAAAGCACATAGAAAAGAATGCACGCAAATGGTCAGCAGAAGCTCCCGAGCTTTATAAGCTTGAGGTTGCGATTTATGATTCAAGAAAGTGCATTGTTAAAAAACAGATAAGAATCGGCTTCAAGAGAGTTGAAATTATCGGCAATGTTTACTATGTTAACGGTCAGAAGGTTATCATCAAGGGTGTTAACCGTCACGATTTCCATCCCGACCACGGTTGGGCAGTGCCGAAGGAGACCTTCATAACTGACCTTCATCTTATGAAGCAGGCAAACATTAACGCAATCAGAACGAGCCATTATCCCGATGACCCGTATTTCTATGAGCTTTGCGATGAGCTAGGCTTCTATGTAATGGATGAGTGTGATGTTGAGTCGCACGGCGTAAGAAGAAAGAATGTCCCCGGTGACAATCCTCTTTGGACTGCCGCAGTTGTTGACAGAGCAGAGAGAATGATTATGAGAGACAGAAGCCACGCTTGTATCTGCTTCTGGTCGCTCGGCAACGAGGCAGGTGACGGAACAAACTTCAGCAGAATGAAGGAAGCAATGCTTGAACTCTGTGATTTGTATCCGATTCATTATGAGGGCGATTTTGATTTCACAAAATCGGATTTCATCAGCCGAATGTATCCGACAGAGAGAATCGTTGAAGATCTTGTTAATCAGAAGGAAATCAAAACAACTCTCTTTGATAATGTTGCGAATGCTCTTGCGGCAGATAATAAACCCGTGCCTGAAAAGATTTTCAAAACTCATCCCGTTATCTATTGTGAATATGCACACAGTATGGAAAACAGCCTCGGCAATCTTAAGGAATATGTTGACGATTTCGAGATGTATGACCATATGACGGGCGGCTTTATCTGGGACTATGTTGACCAGTCCATCCGCGTTGTTGAAGACGGTCAGGAGAAGTGGCTCTACGGTGGCGACTTCAAGGAAGGCAACTCAAGCTTCTATTTCTGCGCAAACGGAATCATCGGTGCAGACCGTGTCCCGCACCCTGCATACTATGAGGTAAAGCAGGTTTATTCAAATATCTGTGCAGTTGAGATTGACAAGAAAAATCAGATCTATGGCATAAAGAATAAGAATTATTTCGAAACTCTTGACTATTGCTATGCAGTATGGGAGATTACACGCGACGGCAAAAAGGTAGAAAGCGGTAAGCTTGACCTTGACGGAACAGCTCCGCAGACGCAGAAGAGAGTTGCAATTCCGTACAAGAAGAATTTCGGCGTCGGTGAATATATCCTTACGATTTCCTTCCGTTACAAGTCGAAGAACGAGTGGCACGCAAAGGATGAGGAAATCAGCTTCAGCCAGTTTGTTGTAAGTGATATCAAGGAAGAAGAAAAGCTTCTTAAGGGCGTTGTTTCCTGCAGAGTTATTGACGGTGTTTATAACATCAAGGCAGGTGAGACGACAGCAAGATTCTATGACGGCGAGCTTGTCAGCCTTGATTTCGGCAAGGGTAATGTGCTCGATACGAGCTTAACTCTTCGCCCGAATTTCTTCCGTCCTCTTACTGATAACGATACAAACTATTTCAACTTCGCTCCGATGTTTAAGCGTATCAATCCTCTTTATACATGGGATTGTGTCAGCCGTATGGTGAAAACGAAGAGCTTCGAAGTATGGGGTCTTTCAGGCTCAATCTTCGTTCTCATAAAGTGGTCAACTCCGCTTGCAAAGGATGTTGAAACTCAGTTTATCTTCAATGTTGACGGTAGTATTGATTTAAGCCAGACTATGACGGGTATTGCGCTCCCGATGGTCAAGGCAGGTATCAGACTCGGTCTTTCGAAGGACTTCTCAAATGTAACCTGGTACGGCAGAGGCCCGCATGAAGCTTACATCGACAGAAAGACAGGACAGAAAATCGGTAAATACACCGCAACACCTGAAACTCTTGAACACAGATATATGCGTCCTCAGGAAAACGGTAACCGTACGGATACAAGAAGTCTTACCGTAACAAATTCTCATGGCTACGGTTTTGAGGTTTCGGCAGATAAGACCTTCGATTTCAGCCTTCGTGAATATTCGCAGGAGAAGCTTGAAAAAGCAAAGCATCTTTACGAGCTTGAAAAGGATAATTATCTTACCCTTAATATCGACCACCGTCAGAGAGGTGTCGGCGGCGATATGCCGGGTAATGCTTGCCTCCATGAGCCGTATAAGCTCAAGGTCGGCACATATCAGTACAGCGTAAAAATCAAGGGCGTTAAATAATAAAAATATACAAAGCAGGTATGTTGATCGCATACCTGCTTTGAGTTTTTACGGGCGATTGTGTTGCAACAGTTCGGGTTTGCAGAGTTTTTTATCAGTGTCATCCTGAGCAAAGCGAAGGATCTTGAAAAAAGATTCTTCACTGCGTTCAGAATGACATATAATTATGTTTCTGCGACGCAGACCATTCTTTCCTCCTTAGGCTCCTTTGGCAAAGGAGCTGTCCGTAGGACTGAGGATTGGAAAACAAAATCAATCCTCCGTCAGACCTTACGGTCTGCCACCTCCTTTTCTAAGGAGGCAAAAGAACTCTGCAAACCTGAATTTGTTGAAAAAATAAAAAATGACGGTGTAACCTGACCGTCATTTATTGCTGTTTAAACCTAAAACATAGTCTGAAGAAACATTGTAAAACCTGCAAAGGACAACAAGGTGACGCAGAGGAAGCTCGTTGAGCCCGTTTTCGTATCGCGAATAAACCTGCTGAGTAGTGTTGAGAATATCGGCAATCTGTTTTTGAGTATAGTCTCCGTCTTCTCTCAGTTCACGGATAATTTCGTAATACTTTTTCATAATTTATCACCTCAGAAAAATATTACGACACATCAAAAGTGATGTATTGACTTTACGCTAAATGTGGTGTAAAATGGCGATGATACTATGAATTAGTATTGAATTTATAACATTTTTTATAACTGTGAAAGGATGAAAAAAATGAAAATCAGAGTTTTAAAAACAATAGTGGCGGCGGTTGTTGCCCTTACACTGGCGCTTCTGAGTATGCCGATTTCGTTTGCAGAGGGGCTTTCAGGCCCTTGTGGAGAAAATCTTAAATGGAGCTTTGAACAGTCCACAGGGACACTTACAATTTCCGGTAAGGGTGCGCTGACGAATAATACTTGGGACTACAATGAAGAGGACGGGATGTTTGACTATGAAAGCGTAGTAAACCTGGTAATTAAAGATGGTGTAACAGTCATTGAGGATGAGGTGTTTGAATTTTGTGATAATATTGCAAACATAACACTCCCAGATAGTGTTGAATATATCAGCAATTACACATTTTCTGATACAGCATTTTACAACAATCCTGCTAATTGGGAAAACAATGTTTTATATATCGGCAAGTTTCTTGTAGAAGCAGAGTCGAGTTTGTCCGGCGTTTATACAATAAAAGACGGGACTAAAATGATTTGTGATTATGCTTTTGATCATTGTATGTTGCTGACGGACATAATAATTCCGGATAGCGTGGTTACAATTGGTGAAGCGGCATTTAGAAGATGCGAAGCTCTTGAGAACATTACAATTTCGAATGGTGCAAAAACAATTGAAGCTGAAGCTTTTGCTTACTGTAAATCTCTTACGAGTATTACAATTCCTGATAGCGTAGAAAAGATAGGAAGTAGTGCTTTTTCTCACTGTGAATCTCTTGCGAATGTATCAATAGGAGACGGTGTAAAAGAAATTGGTAACCAAGCTTTTGGTGGGACTGAGTTTTCCGCACAGGAATCAAATTGGGAAAATGATGTTCTGTATTGTGGAGAATATTTGCTCGACGGAAGTCCGGAGGGCGATTATACAATAAAAGACGGAACTAAGGTAATTGCCGTGTGTGCATTTCGCTCCTGCGAAGATCTTACTAGTGTTACTGTTCCTGATAGTGTAATTTCAATTGGATACGATGCGTTTAGGGATACGGGTGTTTATAATGATATAAATAACTGGGAAAACGGCGTTTTATACATCGGAAAGTTTTTGGTAGAGGCACAACGCGGACTGTCAGGAGATTATAAAATAAAGGAAGGAACAATAGGTATTGTGGGCTATGCTTTCTTGTCCTGTGAGTCACTTACAAGTGTGACGATTCCTGATAGTGTAAAAACGATTGGGGAGAAGGCTTTTAGTGGTTGTTCTTCCATCAAAAATATAATTCTACCGAATGGGATAACAACAATTAAAGAAGAAACCTTCGGCGGATGTAAGAAACTTTACAGCATAACTATAGGTAATGGTGTGGCTGATATTGATGAAAATGCGTTTGGTTCTTGCTTTGCTCTTTCTCAAGTAAATTATGGCGGCTCTGAAGCTGATTGGAATAAGATTTCAATAGGTGCACATAATGATTATTTGATGAGTGCGACAAAGAACTTTGCTCAAAATACACCGACCGGAAGTTTAGCTGCCGGCAATTCTTCTGCAAGCAACAGCTCAGATTCCGGTTCTGAAAAGACTTCCGACGGCAATGGAGCTGTAGTGGTTATAGTAGTCGTTGCAGTGGTAGTTGTCATAGTTGCTGCAGGTGTTACATTCGTAATAATCAAAAAGAAAAAATCATAATTTATAACAAAGTTTTTTTGAAGATGGAAAGATATCATATTTCCGTAGATTTGTGCTGATTTCGGGGGCATAATATGCTCTCTTACTCAGTCGCCCGAATCGCGGTTCGTAGGGTTCGACGCTTTGCGACGAACCGATATTCTGCGATATTTTACGGCTTTATCGAGATCTTTATCAGTGTCATCCTGAGCAAAGCGAAGGATCTTGAAAAGAAAAGATTCTTCGGCACAGCCTCAGAATGACAAATTTCCCTCTTGGGCTCCTTTGGCAAAGGAGCTGTCCGTAGGACTGAGGATTGGAAAACAAAATCAATCCTCCGTCAGACCTTACGGTCTGCCACCTCCTTTTCTAAGGAGGCAAAAGAACTCTGCAAACC
>JAGAVE010000074.1 GCA_017942105.1 Clostridia bacterium
AACCCATCCCCTACTTGCTTATATTAAGTCGTGTTCGTAGGGGCAGATATTATCTGCCCGTGGTTTTCGAATTATTTTAACGGGAACATAATATGTTCCCCTACGGAGTCGATCGAATCGTGGTTCGTAGGGTTCGACGCTTTACGACGAACCGTTAATTCTGCGATATTTTATGGCGTGTCGCAAGCGTCACGCCCTACTTTATGTTGTTCCAATTTTCGACATCACACTGACCGAAGTCTGTAGAACCACCACCGGGTCCTTGTGGAACATCAAAATGATGAGCAACTACGATTCCGTCAGATTTAACACCTACTATGTGATACTTTCCTGCCGCTATAGCTACTATGTCAGTCCATTTTTCTCCGCCTTCAAAATCTTCCGCGCGGTAGCCCGCAGTAACTATAGTTCCATCCTTCTTCAACCCTACTATTATCTCGTCACCGCCCGAAACAACAGTAGCTATATCAGTCCAGCTTGATAAATCTTCACGACACCGGCAATCTTCAGTCGCTACTACCTTTCCGTCCGAACGAACACCTATAATATAGTCTTCCCCTGCGCAAACAGCAACAATGTCAGTCCACTTTTCAGCTTCGATCTTAACTTCATCGTTAATCTCCGCCTCAAAAGGATCTACAACAACCGTACCGTCTGATTTCAGACCTACGGCAAGATAGTATCCTGCCGAAATTGCAACTATATCTGTCCATTCTTCTACATCGACCTTATAATCGTAAATTGTTGTAGCAACAACCGTACCGTCTGATTTGAGACCTAAAGTATGAGTACCCCCTGTAGAAATCGCAATAATATCCGTCCATCCTTCAACCTCACACTGACCATAGGAATTACCGCCGGTTGCAACAACTGTGCCGTCCGACTTAAGTCCTACAGTATGATTATAACTCGCAGAAACAGCTACTATATCCGACCAACCGGATACATCACTGAATCCTTCCCCTTCCGGGGCAGCAACTACCGTTCCGTCAGACTTAAGCGCAACAGTGTGCCCATACCCCGCAGCAATCAGTTTATTATTAGCAACAATTTTTCCGTTACTTGCTCCTGCTTGAGCATCGCTGTCCGATTTTTCCTCTTCGCTTTCTCCGCAAGCCGCAAGGCTCAGGAGCATTACAAATGAAAGTAACAGCGCCAACAATTTTTTCGTTTTCTCTTTTTTCATCTTTTTTACCTCCATAAAATAAAAAGTGCGCAGCCGAAGCTACGCACGAAAAACACATAGCCCCAACTGTCGCCAAACAACATCTGTATACCACGCAAAGTATATGCAGAAGCAGAGCATCTGTGTTTTTACCTGTTACGATAAAAACACACATACCTTACGCAGTATTATTAAAATGTTGTTTGGCAAATTTATTTTATCATAACGCAGTCTGATTTGCAACAAAAACAGCAAGGTTTGTTTATGTTTTGAGTTAAAGTACCGGCTTCGAACAAATCTGCCGTATGTTTAAATCCCGTTAAAATTGAATTTATAAAGTAAAAAGAGCGATGGTCAACCACCGCCCTGCTATCAAAATCAAACTATTTTATCATTTCATTAAAATCATCTTCACTGATTACCGTTATTCCGAGGTCCGTTGCCTTTTTGAGCTTACTGCCTGCTTCTTCGCCTGCGAGGACATAATCAGTTTTCTTCGAAACCGAAGATGCTGTTTTGCCGCCAAAGCTTTCAATAATATCTGCGGCTTCTTTTCTCGAATATGTCGGCAAAGTTCCCGTCAGAACGAAAGTCTTACCTGCAAAGCGCATATCCTTGACTTCTTTGAGAGATTTCATATTAAGTCCTGCCGCCATAAGCCTGTCTATAAGCTCTTTTGTCTGCGGCATATTGAAATATTCAACAACGCTTTCAGCCATAATCTTGCCGAAGCCGTCAATCGTCATAATATCATCAAAAGATGCGTCCATAATGGCACTCATCGTGCCGAAGCGCTCTGAAAGAAGCTTTGCCGCCTTCTGACCCACATGGCGGATTCCAAGGGCAAAAAGAAGCCTTGAGAGGTCATTTTCTTTCGATTTATTTACAGCTTCAACGATATTCTTCGCAGACTGCTCTGCCATTCTTTCAAGAGGAATAATCTGCTCCTCTTTAACGGAATAAATATCAGCAGGAGTTCTGATCAGACCTTCATTTACAAAGAGTTCGAGGTTGCTTTCGCCAAGTCCTTCGATATCCATAGCATCTCTTGAGCAGAAATGGATGAGATTTCGAAGAAGCTGAGCAGGACATTCCGTATTAAGGCAACGCACTGCGGCCTCGCCCTCTTCACGGACAACCTTTGCGCCGCACGACGGGCAGATTCCAGGCATAGTATAAGGCTCTGCGCTTTCACCGTGGCTGACAACATTAAGCACCTCAGGGATGATATCGCCCGCTTTACGGATAATTACGGTGTCACCTATGCGGATATCCTTTTCAGCAATAAAGTCCTGATTATGAAGCGTTGCACGGCTAACCGTTGAGCCGGCAACGAGTACCGGTTCAAAAACAGCCGTCGGGGTAAGAACACCTGTTCTGCCGACATTGATTTCGATATCAATGACCTTTGTCTGCTTCTCTTCGGGAGGATATTTGAATGCAACCGCCCATTTCGGGAACTTTGATGTACTTCCGAGTACTTCACGGTGGGCGAAATTATCAACCTTGATAACTGCACCGTCGATATCAAAAGGCAGAGTTCCCCTGATTTCACCGATACGGTTTATTTCAGCGATCGCTTCATCGATATTTTTGCAAAGCGTGTAGAAAGGAACAGTTTTGAAGCCGAGCTCTTTGAGATAATCGAGCGACTGTTTATGACCCGTCAGCTCCTTGCCCTCTACCCTCTGGATATTGAAAACAAATATATCAAGCTTTCTTGTTGCCGTGATTTTTGGATTTTTCTGACGAAGCGAGCCTGCGGCGGCATTACGGGGATTTTTGAAAGGCTTTTCCTCGTTATTTTCCTGCTGCTCAACAAGCTTTACGAACACATCACGGGGCATATAAACCTCGCCACGCACCTCGATTGATGGAAGATTTTCTTTAATTTTAAGAGGAATTGAGCCGACCGTACAAAGATTTGCGCTGACATTTTCGCCGACAATGCCGTCACCCCTCGTTGAGCCTCGGAAAAACACACCGTTTTCATACTCAACTGAAACGGAAAGACCGTCAATTTTCGGCTCTACGACATAAACTGCATCGCTGACAACCTCACGCACTCTTTTATCAAAAGCATAGAGCTCATCAAAGCTGAAGGCATCCTGCAGACTTGCCATCTGCACGCTGTGCTCAACGGGTTCAAACTGACCATCAGCGTTGCCGCCCACCCTTCGTGTCGGCGAATCAGGTGTAACGAGCTCGGGGTATTTATCCTCAATATCAGAAAGCTCACGCATCAACCTATCGTATTCAAAATCCTCGATTTCGGGACTGTCCTCGACATAATATTTATGGCTGTGATAGTTGAGAATATCTCTCAACTCTTCAGCTCTTTTCTTTGAATTTTCAAAATCTGCCATAGTGACACTTCCCATCAGATTTTTCTCGTAATTATAAAATTATTATACCAAATTCACGATTGATTTACAACATTAAAAATCAGCAAATGTTGACGGAATTTCACCCACGATAATACTCTCTGCTATGCACACATCCGAGTTATATTCAACAACGGTTACCTCGCCGCGAAAGACAATATTCATCCTCACTGTCACATCCAGAAAAATCTGATGCCTTGTCTGATTAACGCCGTCATCCTCAAAGTGATTTTCAAACTTAGTAGAGGTAATACCTCTCATCGTTACATAAAAAGAGATATCGGGTCCCATTCCTGCAAAAAGCTGACTGCCGAAAAGCGAAGTTACCGGGAGTGAAACCTTATAAGCCTCTACCGAATTTATGTATTCATCTGTTTTTGAACCAATCTCGTTACCGATTGTATTGAGAATGACCGTATTTATCGAAAGTGATTTTATATTACCTTCAGAATCATATGTGAAGCTGACAACATCATCATAATTCAGCTTACGGTCAACAAGTGTTTTTTCGAGACCTTCGGACAATGCAGATGAGGCTATGCTCTTTGCTTCGAGGGACGAAAACTCATCCCTTACACCATCTATTCTCAGCTCTAAAAAGACAAAAAGCCCGACTGCCGCGAGCAAAATCACTGCAACAGTCGGGAGTATTATTTTTCTGCGCCGTTTCATTTTTTCACCTCATAGTATTCTATGCGGCGAAACGGCATTTGTTATCAATCAAGGAAATCCTTGAGTTTCTTGCTTCTGCTGGGATGGCGAAGCTTACGAAGAGCCTTTGCTTCAATCTGACGGATACGCTCACGGGTAACATCAAACTCCTTGCCGACCTCTTCAAGAGTATGCGGATGACCGCCTTCAAGACCGAAGCGAAGCATAAGAACCTTTGCTTCTCTCGGAGTAAGCGTTTTGAGAACCTCGTCAAGCTGTTCCTTAAGAAGAAGGATCGATGCTGCATCTGCCGGTGCCGGAGCGTCATCATCGGGGATGAAATCGCCAAGATGGCTATCTTCCTCTTCACCGATAGGTGTTTCAAGAGAAACAGGCTCCTGAGCAACACGAAGAATTTCTCTTACCTTTGCAACGGGCATTCCAAGCTCAGCCGCAATTTCTTCGGCGCTCGGGTCTCTGCCGTTTTTATGAAGAAGCTGGCTGTTTGTCTTTTTAACTTTATTGATGGTTTCGACCATATGAACAGGAATACGAATTGTTCTTGCCTGGTCAGCGATAGCTCTTGTTATAGCCTGTCTTATCCACCATGTTGCATATGTCGAGAACTTGAAGCCTTTTGTATAGTCAAACTTATCAACAGCCTTGATAAGACCGAGGTTACCCTCCTGAATAAGGTCAAGGAAGTGCATACCTCTGCCGACATATCTCTTTGCGATTGAAACAACAAGACGAAGGTTAGCCTCCGCAAGTCTCTTCTTTGCGCTCTCGTCATCATCAACAATACGGACAGCAAGCTCGATTTCTTCCTCCGCTGTAAGAAGAGGGATACGGCCGATTTCCTTAAGGTAAACTTTAACGGGGTCATCATTACCCTGACCCTTATCATCAACATCCTCAGTTGAAAGCTCAGCAGATTTTGGCATATCCATATTGAAATCTACGCTTTCAAGGTCGATGTTCGAAAGGTCATCTATAAGCTCAATATTCTGATTTTCAAGAGTTTCATAGAATTTGTCAAGCTCTTCAATATCGATATCCATATCGATAAGAGCCTGGTCAATTTCCTGAGAAGTGAGCTTTCCTGTCACCTTTCCTTTTTCAAGCAAGAGCTTAAGGGGTGACTTTTTTTCATTTGTCGGTGTTGGTGTTACTTTTTCCATGAACAGTTCTCCTTTATTAATCGTCCGTTTTTTTAAACAGTTTTCTGAATTCATCATCGCTGAGCTCTGCGGCATTGACTGCCGAACTCTTTGATTTTTCTTGTTTTAAAACTTTTATACAATCGTTACACTCGGCAACGGTGTTGCTTATAGTTCCTCCCATCGCTTCAAACTGGGCGATTCTGCCCATTTCTTCGGGAGTGAATTCCGCACAGAACATTGAAAGCTCAATACTTCTGCCATCGTCAAGACGGGATGACAACGCCTTGTAAACCCGTTTATTAAAATCCGTCACAAACAAGTCTTCGCTCAGCTCGTCTTTGATTTTCCTGTAAAAATCAGGATTGAGCATAAGGCTTGAAAGCAAGGTTTCCTCTGCCTTTGCGGCTCTGAAATGCTTTGCTTTATCGGGATTTATATTATCCTTAGGCATCACGGTCTCTTTTACAATTTCATTAAAACGGAGCTTCTTCTCCGCTTCCGTTTTCCGTTTATACGCACGCTTGATTTCGAGCATAATCGCGTCCTTGCTTATCTGCATTTCCGAAGCAAGCTTTGACGCATAGGCATCCTGCTCAATAGGATTTGCTGAAGCGAGCGTTGCCGCTATAGCGGTAAGAAATTTCGTTTTGCCGTCAATTGAATCGAGATCGTATTTATCGCGTTCACGAAGAATACTGTATTCAATATCATTTGCAGCGCCTTCAATCAGGCTTCTGAATTTTTCTTTACCGAATTTCTTTATTATCTCGTCAGGATCCTTGCCGCCCGTCAGCTTCAGAACACGAATTTTAACTCCGGTTTTACTGAAGATTTCAATTGCTCTCTTCGTCGCTTTCTGACCTGCTTCGTCAGAGTCATAGGAAAGCACGACCTCATCAGCATACCGCGCAACAAGCCTCGCCTGCTCCTGTGTAAGAGCCGTTCCCAGGCAAGCAATCGCATTCGTAAACCCTGCCTGGTGAAGAGCTATAACATCCATATAGCCCTCTGCGACAATTATCTGCGACGGATTTCCGTTTTTTGCAAAATTCAGAGCAAAAACGCCGTTGCTTTTTTTATAAACCATTGTATCTGAGGTATTTATATACTTCGGCTTTGAATCATCAAGAACTCGTCCGCCGAAAGCAATTACATTTCCCCTAAGGTCAATGATAGGAACCATTGCCCTGTTTTTAAAATTATCGTAATAATGCGTTCTGTCGCCCTTATTACTCATTCTTACGAGGTTGGCATCATAGAGCTCCTGATTTGTGAAACCCTTTGAACGCATATGTTTCAAAAGTGCATCCCATTCATCAGGCGCATAGCCGAGGCCAAAATGCTTTATCGTCTGCATTGAAAGACCTCTGCCTAGGAAATAATCCAAACCTATCTTGCCTTTTTGAGACATCATCGTGCTGTGAAAGAACTTTGCGGCTTCTCTGTTTGCTGCAAGGATCCTCTGCCTGTGCTTTGCAAGAGAATCATCGTAGCCATCCTCGGGCATTTTCATTCCCGCCCTTTCGGCAAGCACTTTTACAGCCTCAACATAATCGAGATTTTCTATCCTACGGACAAAGGTTATCGCATCTCCGCCTGCACCGCAACCAAAACAAAAGAACGACTGGCTGTCCGTATAAATCGTAAACGAAGGTGTTTTCTCATTATGAAAAGGACAGAGACCTTTAACAAGTCTGCCTCTTTTAGAAAGATTCACATAGGGAGAAATAACACTTTCGATATCCGTCCTAGCTCTTAATTCAGAGAGGAATTCATCACTTATCGCCATTTCAATCCCCCTTTAATACTACCCATGAACGGGGAACAAAAAGACTTTCGAAGGTGTGCACAGCGTATCTGTCCGTCATACCTGCGATATAATCGCAAGCTGCACGCTCAACGCCTTCTTTTTCTCGGATGATTTTATATTCTGAGGGCATTTCGTCCGGATTGGACAAGAAATATTCATAAAGCCACTTGACCATTTCAACAGCTCTGACTTCCTCGCCCTTGCATACTGGATTGGTATACACTCTTTCGAACATAAAGCTATGCAGCGTTGCAAAAGCATCCGCACAGTCCTCGCCGAGGATAATATCGTTTTTACTGTTATTGACTGCAGAAAGAACAAGCTTGTTGATTCTTTGAGACTTATTCTGACCGAGAGCTTCACGGATATCTGCAGGGATATCCGATTCCTTCAGCACACGGGCATGAACAGCGTCGTCAATATCGTGGTTTATGTATGCAATACGGTCTGCAAGGCGGACTATTCGTCCCTCAAGAGTAAAGGCTTCTTTACCTGAAGTATGTCTTTCGATACCGTCGCGCACTTCAAGAGTAAGATTAAGACCTCTTCCTTCTTTTTCAATAACATCTGCAACTCTCAGGCTCTGCTCATAGTGGCGGAATCCGCCGTCACAAACGCTGTTGAGCGCTCTTTCACCTGCATGGCCGAATGGTGTATGTCCCAGATCATGGCCGAGAGAAATTGCTTCCGTCAGTGTTTCATTCAGGCCGAGGGCAATTGCGATTGTCCTTGCAATCTGCGCAACCTCAAGGGTATGCGTCAATCTTGTGCGGTAATAGTCTCCCTGTGGAGAAAGGAATACCTGCGTTTTGTGTTTAAGTCTGCGGAAGGAGTTTGAATGAATAACACGGTCGCGGTCACGCTGGAAGCAGGTACGAAGGTCGCACTCAGGCTCAGGTCGCAATCTTCCGCGGCTTTCATCTGCAAAAGACGCATTTGCGCTCAGAATTTTATGCTCATTTTCGCAAGTGATTTCTCTTACCGTTTTCACTTTCATCCCTCCTGTTTTACTTCTCTATTTATTATATACTCCAAAAAAGTTGTTTTTCCTTTAAAAAATTTGAAAAATTTTAAAAACATTTAAATTCTTCGCCAATTTCTTCCGTATGGAACCTTCCGAAGCTCATATCAACAAGTTTTGCGTCGAAAGTTGCAACATCATCGACGGGCAATTTAAAGGTGACGGTTACATTATCGGCGAACTGAGTATCATCAATCACGCCACCCATTTCAGGGATAAATGAATTAAGCCTGCCGTAAAAATTATAATCGCAGGTAACTTTAAGCACCTTGCAGAACTTCATCGTTATAACCTGACCTGCATCAACAGCAATCTTTGCAGTATGCGAATAAGCTCTGACAAGACCGCCTGCGCCGAGGAGGGTTCCGCCGAAATATCTTGTTGCAACAACTACACAGTCAGTAACATTCTCTTTAAGAAGAACATCGAGAACAGGAATACCTGCAGTGCCCTGAGGCTCACCGTCATCTGAATAACGGCGCACCTGACCTTCACGAAGTACATAAGCATAGACATTATGAGTTGCATCCCAGTGCTTTGACTTGATCTCATTTATAAAGCTGACCGCCTCTTCCTGAGTTGTTACGGGCTTTATATAGCCTATAAACCTTGATTTTCTTTCGATGAATTCATCGCTCGCCTGATTGAGAATCGTTTTATACTCCAACTGTGTCACCACCTAAAAAATACGGCGGTGCGCAAAAGCACCGCCTTATCTTCATCAAATTATTTTGACAAATTGAAACGCTTATTGAAGCGGTCAACACGTCCGCCTGTATCAACAAGCTTCTGCTTACCAGTAAAGAACGGATGACATTTTGAGCAAATATCAACACGCAAATTCTCCTTGGTAGAACGAGTTTCTATCTCATTACCGCAAGCACAACGAATAACTGTCTTTTCGTACTTAGGATGGATTCCTTCCTTCATTAGTGTCACCTCTTTCGTAATATTCACGCAGAAGCTATTTTATCACATAATATTCAAAAATGCAACTGTTTTTTTATTTTTTTATAGAGCAATATATTCTGCATTTTCAAAAGAATAAATCAGTGTACCCTTTACCTTCATTCCCGTACACTCAGAAAGTGCATATTCGTACATTTTAAGCTGACTTCTGTAGCGCTCGCAAAGCTCCTGCATTGTAACACCCCTGTCCGTTTTATAGTCAACGATGATAAGCTCACCGTTTTCAACAAACGCACAATCAACATAGCCCTGAACAACAACTAGCTCATCATAAAGATTATGAGGCAATTCGGGATAAAGCTCACCGGCCTTTATACCTACAGTAACCTTCTTCTCTCTTAAAAGCTTTGAAGAATTTTTTATTCTTTTCGCAATATCACTTTCAAAGAATTTTTTCAGTTTTCCTCTTTCGAGAGCCTCAGCCTCAGCTTTTGTAAGGTGCCTTTCAGAAACCATACGGTCCGCCTGCTCATCAACATCGAACGGTGCACTATAATCAAAAAACTCCATAAACTTATGCGTCGCTGTACCTCTGGATGCCGGGTTAAGGCCTGATTTGCTGAGAAACTGCGGCTTTCGGGTTGCAAAATACCGTGTGCTGAAATCCTGAGCATCAAGAGTTGACGGGCTGCTCTTTGCCGGCACATACGCCAGCTCAGAATAAGGATACTTATACTCCAGCCTTTCCCGTATCTCTTCAAGCAAAGCCTCGTCAGCCTTGATTTTTTCTTCAGCCTCAGCTATTTTATCAGGTTCACTGACAGAATTGATAACATTTACAAAAAGGCGTTGCGAGCAAGGTAAGGTTTTCATCTCATCGCATCCCGCCATAACACGAAGCTTTGATGCATCAGGATGACGAAGATAAGCCATAACAAGCCAATCTGCCATAGATGTTTTCTCCGTTACATCAAATGAATTTATCCTTTCCTTATCGTCATCTATACAAAGAGAGATATCCTCAAGCTTGCTCTCAATGTTATCGTAACGAGTCACGCAAATAAGCCTTTCCTTTGCTCTCGTCATCGCAACATAGAGCACGCGCATTTCTTCTGATACGGATGAATTTTTTTCAGCTATATTCAGAGCATAGCTTCCTGCCGTTTTATATGTACACATTTTTTCAGAATCACGGCGCACAAAACACACTCCGTAATCAGGATGATAAGCAGAAATGCTCGATCTGTTATCGTTTATAAACTTCGCATTAAGATCTGCAAGAATACAAACAGGGAATTCCAAGCCCTTACTTTTATGTATCGTCATAATTTTAACGACATCTGCCGCCTCTGAGATATCCGATGCGCTTTCAAGGTCAGCTTTCTGACGCTGAACGGTATCAATAAAACGAACAAATCCTGAAAGCCCTCTTTTACCTGATTCTTCATATTTCAGCGCATAATCAAGGAGCATATTGAGATTAGCATTACGCTGAGATCCGTTTTTCAGCGCCGATGCTATCGCCTTGAACCCCGTAACATCATAAAGCTCACGCAAAAATTCTGTACAGGAAAGAGTTGACGCAAGCATCCTGAGATTATCAAGCTTTTGAATAAAATCAACACACTTTTTGTTGCCGTTTGCCGCAGCATTCAACACGCAATGATAAATCGGCTTTTTTCGTTCATCAACCCTCATCGCGGCAAGCTCATCGGGCGTAAAGCCGTAAATCGGAGAAAGCATTACCGTAAGAAGAGGAATATCCTGAATGGGATTATCCGTAACCCTCATCAGGTTGATAACCGTACTCACCTCCGATGAAGCGAAAAATCCCGTTTTATTTGAAACATATGCAGGGATATTGTTGCGGGCAAGAACCTCAGCGTACAAATCAGCTTTTGACGATCCCGTTGACCTCATCAGAATACAAAAATCTTTATAGCTTGCCGGGCGGGTTCCGTTTTTATCGCTGACAGCCATACCCTCTTTTATAATCGAATTGATTGTTTCGGCAATATGCTGAGCTTCAATTTCACGGGTGATGTGCGTTCCGTCGTCAAACGAGCCGATTACATGAAGCTCCGCCTGAGGAAAGGAGCACTCTTCATAGCTCGCCGCCGCAACAAGAGACTCTTTTTCATCATATTCAAGTCCGCCTGCATCCTCTGACATAAGCTGATTGAAAACAAAATTTATATTTTCAGTAACTCCCGCTCTGCTTCGGAAGTTTCTGTCAAGAGTTATCTTTGCAGGATAATTATCATCTATGTAATCTTCAAGAGCTTCTCTTCGTTTTAGAAAAATTTCGGGCATAGCCTGACGGAAACGATATATACTTTGCTTGACATCGCCAACCATAAACATATTGCCATCGTTCTTTGAAACGGCACTGAAAAGCGTACTCTGCAATTCATTAATATCCTGAAATTCATCGACTAAGATTTCATCAAATCTTTCGGAAAATTCTCTTGCAAGATCAGTTTTTACGGCATTTCCGTTTTCGTCGAACGAAACGAGAAGCTTCAATGCAAGATGAGTAATATCTGAAAAATCAACACTATTGATTTTCTTCTTTTCCTCCCAAAGAATTTCATCGTAACGCCTGACCAGTCCGATTAGTTTTTCGACGATCGGTTTAAAATACCTCATATCATCCTTATGCTCATTTTCGGTTACGCAAAAAAACGGCAACAGTTTTTTTGAAAGCTGTTCGGAGATATTCTTTTTCTGTTTTTTGATAAACTCAGCCTCAGGCGAATCATATCCCCTCGGCAGCCTTCCGAGCGACGGAAATTTAAGCGAATACAAAGCTTCTCTGAGCGAATCCCACTCTCTTTTTTCCGCAAGCTGTCCGAGTTCACCAACCTGACTTGCCATATCACGAACGCAGGCGCCGTACTTTTCGTTGACGATTTCATCTCGCTCGAGACAAGCCGTCATATTCGAAATCAAAGACCCGCATTTCACCATAACATCAGCGGCATACTTTAGAATAATCCTGCCCCACGGGCTTTCACTCAATGGTTCATTGTTGCGGTACGGCAAAGCAAATGAATCAATACACATTTCCGGCCTTGCAAACGCTTTCGAATGATTATGCAAGGTTTTGATAAGCCCTGCAAGCAACGAATCATCCGTTCCCTTAACAAGAATGTTGATAAGCTCGCAAAATTCGGGAGAGTTTTCCGCATAAAACTCATCGAGCGTTTTGTTTACCGCATCATTTTTGAGAAGTTCAAGCTGAACACCCTCAATGAGCTTATAATCAGGAGAGATTTCAAGCTCGTGAAAATTCGACCTGACAATATCATTACAGAAGCTGTCTATCGTACTGATTTTTGCAAAAGGAAGCAGCATTAGCTGGCGTTTAAGATGCTCATCCGAAGGATTTTTACGAAGCTCATCGCTGATAGCTTTAAATATCCTCTCTCTCATCTGCTGAGTTGCCGCGCGCGTAAAGGTAACGATAAGAAGCTTATCTGCCGTACACGGCTTTTCCTTGTCCATAAGACGGCGTATTACTCTTTCGACCAGAACCGCCGTCTTACCTGAGCCTGCGGCGGCCGAAACGAGGATTGTTCCGTTCCGCGAATCTATTGCTTTTTTCTGTTCAGGCGTCCATTCAGGCATCATCCTCACCTCCAAGCTCAGCAAGACTTTCCTCATGCTTTAATTTATCGATTTCATTTTTCTTTGTATCGTCATCAAGACCGCAAACTTCCTTATAATCGCAATATTGGCAAACATCGTTATACGGGCTTGCCGTTGACTTTGAATAAGACGGGCGGACACAAATCTCACCGTTATGAAGGCTGAGTGCCATATCTTCGAGAATTTTTTCCACCTTTTTCATAAGCAGACCCATTTGCTTAAGAGAAATAAGTGTACCCGAATTTTCTCCGTCTTTCTTCACATAAGCAGGGACAATATTACCAGAAAGTCGGCTGTCCATAGCGTAAATGACACGGCTGTCATCAAGAATCATTCCGCTCATTTTGGCACTTTTCTGCTTTTCAGCTTTGATATCGACTTCATCCTCATCGCGCCCGGCATTTACAAAAGGTGCATTTACGGGCATATATAAAACACCTGCGGGCTTTATATTTTTATAATCCCTGAATCCGCTTCGCCATATAGCAAAGAGGTAAATCAACATCTGCATATTAAGTCCGCTGAAAACCTCATTAAGATCAAACTTTTTACCGCCCGACTTATAATCAACAACTCTCACGAAGGATTCATCCCCCTGAGTCATAACATCAACTCTGTCTATCGAACCTTTTATTTTAAGTATTCCTCCGTCGCTGAGAGGGATTTCATAAGCGGGAATTTCAGCATCATTGTCTATTTTCAATTCAAATGCAACAGGCTCAAATTCACTTACCGAAAACTCCTCGACAAGCCTGTCCACGACCTCACAGATAACAAACCCGAGCCGACGGTAAAGATACACGAATCTTTCGCCCATATTCTCTCCCGGAACGAGAAATTCATTAAAATAATCTTCAAGCATATCGACAACGCATTTGTCTCTCTGCTCCTTAGACATAGCGCAAATGCCTTCGCTTCCGTATATCGATATCAGATTTTCAAGTATATAATGAATTGCCGTTCCCTTCTGCATAGGGTCAAGCTCCGCAACCTTTCGCGGCTTCGCATTCAGACCGTATTTACAAAAATACTGAAACGGACATTTATGAAAAACCTCTACCCTGGAAGCGGACATATACATATTCATCCCAAAAAGCTTCTTCGCTATATTCTTATCTTCTATTATAAAATCCTCTTTTTTCACTGCCCTTTTCAAGGATGAAAGCCTATCCTTATAATCATCTCTTGAAGAAAAATATTTTTCAAGAGTTTTTTTCATAACGCCGCCTTTAGGAGTAAGCTTAGCCATAAGCTCAAAAGCCGAAGCGTCACCCTCAACAAAGTCGATTTCAGGAGTAACAACCGTATCAACAAAAGTTACTTTCGGAAAAATTCGCATAATCTGCGTAACGAGCTCAGACTGAGAGAGCTGAGCACCCGTAACATCTTTTCTTGAAAAAGTTACAAAAAGCTTGTCTGACGGACTGCAAAGAGTGTTATAAGCAATAAAACGCTCTTCCATCATCTTTTCTTCAAAGTTATCGTCCATTTTAAGCTCTAACTCAGAAAGAATTTTGCGGTCATCATCCGAAAGAATTCCATTCGCCGCAGGTATCATAGGAAACAATCCATCATTAACTCCGACGGCAAAAACCACCTTCGGAGCAGTCGTCTTAACCCTATCCGCACTGCCGATTACTATTTCATCAATTCCCTGAGGCACATTGCCTATTGAATACATTGAGACAACAAGACTGAGGAGTTCGCTGAATCTCTTCGGCTGAAGCGTAACCTCTTCAAGTGAGGATGCAATTCTGTCAAGAATCTCTATAACGACATCCCAGATTCTTTCCTGCTCATTCGCAAGGTCCGTCTCGCCCTTTTCATAAAGCTGTTGAGCAAGGCACTTGAGGTTTTCAGGTACATTCATTCTTACAAACAGATTGTAAACAGCTTCGGCGGCTGAAAGACCGTTGCAAGCTTTGAGCGCAAGCCTCAGCCTTTGCAGCTCTTCAACAGCAGCTTTTCTTGAAAGATTAATTTTATCCAGCTTGACAAAATCTTTTTCGAGCATCTTTTCGCCGAGACCTTCGGGATGCGCCGTCCATTCCTCCAGCCACTTATTTCCGTTTATCTGCCACATAAGGGCGTAGTTTTCAAGCTCTGAAATTTCTTCGACAGAAAGGTTAGTGAGACCTGTTTTGAGCAGGCGCATAACACTGTCGCAAGAGAAACCGTTGACAGCAATATCAACAGCACTGAGCAGAAATTCAACGAGAGGTTGAGTTGCGATAGGCTGGCGTCTGTCATCAAAAACAGGAACTCCGTTCTTCTTAAGCGCCGCGCGAAGCTGACGGGTATAATTATTCTCACTTCGGCTGATAATCGCAATATCCCTGCACCTCAGGCCTTCAGTTCTGATAAGCTTTTTGACCGTATGAGCTACGAAATCGCACTCGCTCTCAAAATCCTCAGCGGAGCAGATAGTAATATTTTTTGTCTGCTCATTATAGGGCTCATATTCATCCTCAAAAAGACTCTTTTCAAGAGCAGACAGTTCAGGATTGGTATATCTTTTTTCAACAAAATCATCTGCAAGTTCAAACGGTGCGACCGCGACATCAGCTTCATTCGCAAGCCTCAAAATCTTACGCAGAGTCCTTTTGGTATGAGCAAAAGACGAAAAATCATTGCCTCCGGAATCTCTATCCACGCAAAGAGTTATATACACTTCCTCAGACTGCACAATGATACGCTTCATAACATTCAACTGCTGGCTCGTAAAGCCGCGGAATCCGTCAAAGAAAACCGTCTTACCCTTAAACTCCTTGTATTCATCGGCAACATCACAAAGAGCATCAAGAGCACATTCTTCGTCAAAATAGCTCCTTTCAACAATAGATGTATATGCCTCCATAATCAAAGAAAGCTCATCAACCTTTGATTTAAGAATCCCGTTTTCAAGTTTAAGCGATGCGTCTCTGAGCATCTGTGCAGAGACCGAGCACTGTCTGAGTTCCTTAACTGTTTTAACCATTCCCGTTATAACGGCGGCAGAGTACCTATGCTTTCCGTAGATATTCAGCGAATCTTTTACGCCCTCCAGCGCAAGGCTCATCATAAGAGCTCTCGTACTGTCGTCAAGACGAGGTTGGGAGTTCAGCCCGTATTTTTTCAAAAGCTTTTCCGCAAGGAAAGAGAAGCTCTGCACCTCGACCTTGTCCGCACCTTGCGGGCCGAGCATTTCGAGCATCATTTTTTCCGTTTTAAAAGAATACTGCTCCGGGACGATAAGCATTACACTTTCATCCTTATTGACCATAGATTTAATTTTCTCATAAATCCTCGTTGTTTTACCGCCTGAAATGCGTCCCGTTATAAGTCTGAGCATAAAATCCTCCGAAGCTGAATTTATGATTAAAGTATACTATAAAAATACCCGTTTTGCAACAAGTGCATATTGCAATTGAGTACGAATAATGGTACAATAACTGTACTTTACTATCTTTTGGGAGTTATCGTCATGGCAGTTAAAAGCTACATAAAAAAAGCTAACGCAGTCGTTCCTTCGAAGGCACAGCTCGATTTTATGGATACAGAGTTCATAGCCTTCATCCATTACGGAATGAACACTTTTACAAATAACGAGTGGGGTTCGGGACGCGAGCCTGAAAAATATTTCAAGCCGGCTGATTTTTCAGCAAAGCAGTGGGTAAAGGGTATTAAGTCTGCAGGAATGAGAGGACTTGTTCTAACCTGTAAATTCTCAGACGGTTTCTGCCTTTGGCCGAGCTCATATACTGAGCACAGCGTAAAGAATTCACCCTGGCGCGACGGTGAAGGAGATATGGTCAAGGAGCTGAGCGAGGAATGCAGAAAAGAGGGCATTAAGTTCGGCATCTATATCTCCCCTTACGATATGTTTGAACCGACTTTCGGAACAGAAAAATACAACGATTTTTTTGTCGCCCAGCTCACTGAGCTTTGCACAAACTACGGCGATATTTTCTGCGTATGGTTTGAACGCGACGAAAGCGGAAAGCAGAAATATGATTGGGACAGATATTACAAAACTATCCGCGAGCTTCAGCCTGACGCAATGATATGCAACTGCGGACCAGATATCCGTTGGTGCGGAAATCATTCGGGAATCGGAAGAGCAAGCGAATGGAGCGTTGTCCCCAAGGAGCTTATAAACGACGCTCCTGCGGCCTTACTTGTTCAGCCTGACCTCGGCAGCCGCAAAAAAATCAAAAAAGCAAAAGAGCTTGTGTGGTATCCCGCGATTATGGATATGAAGATGCGTCCGGGTTGGTTTTTCCACGACCACGAAACACCAAATCTGAAGGTTCTGTCAACCGCAGTTATGAGCTATTTCAAATCCGTCGGAAACAACGGGACATTCATCCTCAATGTCTCCCCTTCTCACAGTGGCCGCATTGACAAGCGCGACCTTGAGCAGCTTATCACTCTCGGCGCTCAACTCGAGCTTGAATTCAAGCAGAACTTCACTGAAGGCGCCGAATTCAAGGCAAATGTCTGCAGTGACGAGCTTCACTCAGAAAAATTCATTAATTCCGGCAAATCATATTTTAAATCTTCCCCGAACAGCAGAAAAACGGTAATCACTGTTGATATGAAAGAGGTTCATTCGATTGACAAAATCGTTCTTGCCGAAAACATCGCAACAGGTCAGCAGATTGAAAAGTTTTCTCTTTATTATTACTACAACAAGCGTTGGCACAAAATTTTCAAAGGTACGACAATCGGAAGAAAAAAAATATGCCTTGTTCATCCTATGGAAGCGAGAAGAATTAAACTCGTAATTGAAAAAACCAGAGAATTTGCTACAATTTCTGAATTTAAAGTTTATTAATTATCAAAAATCAACAGTCTTCGCCTAAAAAAGCGAAGACTGTTTTATTTTTGTTCGTTATTATTAACAATAAATAACCATATAACTAACTTATTTTATTGATATTATTCACATCATTTAACACCTTATTTCGTTATTATTTACAAACAATTAATATTTTCTTTGTGCAAAACGCTTGACAAGCAGATTTATTGGTGCTATAATAAGGCCACGGTAAGAAAATTACCGAATTAAAGAAAGGAATGAATTATATGTCACAGGAAAAAATGTATTATGAGGCTGAAGAAGCAATACTCAGCGAAATCGCGAAAGAAAAGTCTCTCTTTTCATTCCGCACATTTATCAGACTTATCACAGCTAACTCAATCGCAAGAAAGTTCTGATAAACGGCCTTTCGGCCCTCATAATAAAAATCAGGGATTGTCAAAACGACAATCCCTTAATTTTTTATATCAATATTTATTTGATTTCATCCATAAGGCTGATGAAAGCTTCAATCGTGCTTGAACCTGCCTTATTACCTGATGCAACGATTTCTTCATTCTCACCTGCAAGAAGGCTCTTGAACTCGTTATCGGGAAGGATATATCCTACCTGGTCATTCATAAGACCGAAGACGATAAGCTTCTTATCCTCGCCTACTACTTCCTGCATTGAAGGATAGTCAAAATCTTCATATGTCCATGAGTTCTCTGCATCAAGGCAACCGCCGAATGCAATAGCAGCCTCAAGCTCACCCGGAACAAGAACAACCGCAAGATCTGTACCTAACTCAAGATAACCGATCTCCGTAAGAATTTCAGCTTCACGGTCACTTGCATCAAGGCCGACAACCGTATTTGAAATCGCGCCAAGCTTGCCTGCGAAGAGAAGAATCTGATTTGTTACGGGAACATAATACTGAGCCATCTTATAGTTAAGGAGCGGAGCAACCTCAACCTCAGGAGTTGAATCCTCAATAAGGCGGTTTGCAAGCTCTGTACCGTAAGCATTGATTCCGTCAATGCTTGATGTTTCCTCAGGAAGTTCAAGAGGACTGTAATCAGATGAAAGTGCAAGCTCCGCACCAAGAACCATCATAAAGTTAGCATTCTCTCGCTCATTGATGACCTGCTCCATATAGTAAGGATAGTCACCTGTAATCTCAGTACCTGCAGCGCCGTTACCTACACAATGAATTGAAGAGTTAACAATCCAGGTTTCCTTGCTGCCATCAAACGGAACAAAACGGAAACGGTGAAGATCTGAGTCAACAACATAAGGATCTCTCTTTTCTCTGATAAGGTCCTCAACATCTGTTGAAGAATAATACATCTTACCTTCTGTCATTGAATTAACAGCCTGCTCGATTGCATCTTCCGTTACATTATAAAGATTCTCCATAAACTCAGGATTACGACCGTCAAGGAGCTTTACATCTGCACCAAAGAGATTGTTTGCAATATTAGCCGCAGGGTTGGTGAAAACCATTTTGAGAAGATCGCCGTTCATACCGAATGTATCTACACAGCTATGCTGATGAAGAACAGAAATGTTGATACCAACAATATTGTTTGCCTTTGCAAAATCCTCAAGCTGTGCACGGATACCTGCAACATCAGTATTTGAAATGCCGAAGCCATCAACAACTGCAATAACAACAGTACCTCTGCCGCTACCGTCATTAAGAGCCACACAACGAACACGCTGATCGTCATAAATTGCTGTTGCTGATTTCGGGTCAGGGAAAGAAAGGCTACCGCCGACATAATGCTTACCATCAAGCTCATTGCCCGTCTGAATTGAGCCGCTACCATAGCCGAGGCTCCATACTGCACCCTGCGCAGGTGTTTCGAGATACTCGTCCATACCTGCATAGAACTGATCGTTTACATATGTATCCTTATCAGCAAAATCTACCGAAGGAATAATCGAGTTGATAGCCTTAAGCACTACATCGATCACCAGGTCAACAATGCCGTAAAGGAACTTAAGACACATATCGCCGAACTGCTCTGCCGACGAAGGGAATTTCATACTGTCCAGACCGAGAGTACCGAACCAGAAAGCAAATTCATCCATAATGAAGCCTAAATCAGCTTCGTTGATACCGTCAGGAATTACAACCGTTTCGGGAGCTTCAACCTCTGCGTCTGCAGGAGCTGCAAAAGCCGCAGTGCCGACCGAAAAGACCATAACTACTGAAAGAATGAGTGAAATTATTTTTTTCATAATCGCACACCTTTCATAATATTATTGTACAGATACATTCTAACACAAAAATAAACAATTTACAATAATTATGCCCTTATAAATAACAAACAAAATGAAAGGTTGATTTTTGTATGAGTTGCTGTATTGCTGAATTAAGAAACAAAGAAGTTATCTGCAAAACCAACGGTGCAAGACTGGGAAATGTTGATGATGTTGAAATAGACATCGCAAACGGCAAGCTCGTCTCACTTGTAATATACGGAAAAGCCAGAATGATTGGTTTTTTCGGAAAATGCGAAGACATTATCATCCCCTGGTGTGATATAGATATAATCGGCGAGGATACAATACTCGTTAACTGTCCATGTCCGCCTCAGTATCACCAGTCGCACAGCCGTTGGCAATGAAAGCTGACGATAAACCTGCATAAGCATATATGTAGATATTATTGATATGAAAAAGTTGCAAAAACATAAAAGTAAAAGCAATATTAAAAGTGGGTGATACATCGAATATCACCCACTTTCATTCGCCATTCTTCAGATTTCTCGCAATCTCCAAATTATTTTATCAAAGAAAAAATATTATCGTAATTCCTCTTCGCAAGCTTGATTTGTTCTTTGGCAGAATCAAAAAGTGCTTTGCGTGTTTTTTCATTATCAATTTCATTGACAGCTATTTTCTGTAATGGTATAATAAATAAAACACATTTTAATAGGAGGTAATTTTATGAACATCAAAAAGTATCTTGCCGAATTTTTCGGCACAATGGTTCTTGTTCTTTTCGGATGCGGTACTGCAGTCGTCACGGGAGGTCTTTCCGGCGGTGCAGGAAGCGGAACTCTCGGCGTCGTTGCAATCGCTCTCGCTTTCGGTCTTTCAATCGTAGCAGCAGCCTATGCAATTGGTCACATTTCAGGTTGCCATGTTAACCCGGCCGTTTCTCTTGCCGTTCTTATCAACGGCGGTCTCAGCTTTGCAGACTTCGTAGGTTATGTAATCGCACAGATTGCAGGTGCGTTTGCAGGAAGCGGTATCCTTCTTTTCATCACAAAAAATTCAAACCTTTCAGGCTTTGGTTCAAACGGTTACGGTGAACTCAGCGCAGTCGGCCTTTCAATGACAGGAGCAGTTGTTGTTGAAATTATTCTTACATTTGTTTTCGTTATGACCATCCTCGGCGTTACATCAAGTAAGAAGACATCACACATTGCCGGCATTGTAATCGGTCTTACTCTTACATTCGTTCACATTATCGGTATTCCCCTTACAGGAACATCCGTTAACCCTGCAAGAAGCCTTGCTCCCGCAGTTCTCGAAGGCGGACTTGCTTTGAGCCATGTCTGGGCATTTATCATCGCTCCTCTCGTTGGCGCAGCACTTGCAGCTCTTGTGTTCAAATATGTTTTCGCACCTAAAGCAGAAGAATAATTCGAAACCTTAAAAAGCTCAACCCTGAAACAATTAATCGTTGTTTCAGGGTTATTTTTATATTGACTTTAAGATATCACGGAACTCCACTGCTTTTGAATAAGCCTTATTGACATACTCCTGCGCCGTAAGACCTTTATAAATATCGTTATCAGTCCGTGTAGGTCTGCCTTTCGAAATAACCTCGAAAGAAAGCGTGCCGCTATAATTGCCGTTTTTTATCCTTTTTGCGATACCGTCCCAATCGGCAATTCCATCAAAAGGAAGAAGATGCGAGTCATCATAAAAAGTCAGCTCACCGCCTGTCATTCCTCTGTTGTCGTTAAGATGCGTAACAAATAATCTGTCGCAATATTTTGAAAGGATATCCTTACCATAGTTATAGCAAAGCTCGTGGCCTGAATCAAAACAGAATCCGACATTTGACACATCCTTATAACGATCCATAACAGCTTCGAGGTACATCTCGCCCTCAGTATTTTCAAAGGCTAGATATACATTCTTTTTAACAGCATAATCAACAACATCATCAAGGCGTTCAAGACCAAGCTGCGTCGGCGTGAAGTTATCCATTCCGATTATTGCGTGAAAAACTGCATATTTCACGGAATAATTACTGCAATCGTCAATCGTCGCATACAGATCTCGGAGCATAATCTCTGCAAGCTCGCCGCTCTCATCGTGCCAGATATCATCCATCCCGTAAAAAGGCGCATGGATATATTCACAGGCAAGGTTTAATATCTCCGCCTTCTTCATAAGCAACTCAGTCAATTCTGAGGTACCTCTTTTTTCTCTGTCAAAGGCAAACCTGTCAAAGCCTGCATTCTTAAGAAGTTCAGGCTGGTCAGCAACAGGCACATCGAGCTGCATACCCAAAGCAAGACACAAAGATTTATTTTCTGCCATTTATCACACTTCCTCAAAAACATAGCTGCCTGAGCCGAGCTTGATTACAGCGCAACCGTCCTGCTTTTCAAAATCTTCGAAGCTATGTTCAACACCGTTTATAATAACGGAATTAGTAAACACGGGCAAAAGAAGGGTTGCCGCAGAGCCTTCGGGAATTGTGCACTCATACACAAAACTTTCATCGTTTGACCAGTTGCTTTCGATAAGACCTGCAACCGAATCATACGAGCAACGAACCCACTTCATTCTCTTCTGACCTTCCGGAAGCTCGTCACCCGTTCTTGTATCAACTCTGGGCTGAAGAAGAATGTTTTTAAACGCAACGCCGTCTGTTTCAATACCTGCCATATAGCGATACATCCATTCCTGAACGGAACCGTAAGCATAATGGTTAAAAGAATTCATTCCTACATCGCCGAAGCCTTTATCAAGCGTGTATGAATTCCAGCGTTCCCAGATTGTCGTCGCTCCCTGATCAACACTGTAAAGCCACGAGGGTTCATTTCTCTGCATAAGAAGGGTGTATGCAAGGTTATCCTCACCAATCTTTGAAAGAGCCGGACAGAGATTATATGTGCCGACAAAGCCCGTTGAAAGTCTGTTGCCGTTATCCTTGATTTTTTGAACCAGCTCCTTCGATGCTTTTTTGAGATACTCTCCGTCGATAAGATCAAATGCAATAGCGATAACATAATCCGTCTGCGTTTTATCGATAAGCTCGCCATCCTTCATAAATGTATCAACGAAATACTTATGAGCCTCTTTTCTCAACGCTCTGTAATGCTCAGCTCTGTCTTCCTTGCCGAGCTCTTCGCTCATAAATGCCATCATATCAAGATCACGGATAAGGAAAGCTGATGAAAGATATTCGTTCTTACAATAATCATACGCCAGCCAGTCGCCGTAGCGGGGAATCGGGCCTTCAAAGCCGTAATTTTCAATAAGCTGAGCAATATACTTCTCCATTGAATGATAGTGTTCTTTGATAAAATCTTTATCGCCATAGAGCTTATAGAGATTATACGGAATTATAACACCTGCATCTCCCCAGGCTGTCGCATTATCTGCACTGCAGTATGATACGCGCGGTGCGATATCACCGTAAGCGCCTTCATCGCTCTGAGCATCACGCATATCCTGCATCCACTTTTTGAAAAAGCCGAGCACATCAGCATTATAAGCCGCCGTAACACTGAAAGCCTGAGCATCACCCGTCCAGCCAAGTCTTTCATCGCGTTGCGGACAATCCGTCGGGATAAAGAGATAATTGCTTCTCTGACCCCAGATTATATTCGAAATAAGCTTGTTAACAAGCTCGTCGGAGGTTTCCATATGGCCTATTTCTTTTGTATCAGAACCAACAACCTCAGCTACAAATGAAGAAAGCTCAATATCATTATCGGCCGAAATTTCAACATAGCGGAAGCCAAAGAAAGTAAAGGTCGGTCTGTATGTTTCCACTCCTTCTCCTGAGAGAATATAGTGAGCCTTACCCTTTGCGGAACGGAAATTAACAGTATAGACACTTCCCTTCGGACCGTCATTTCCTCTTTCTTCATCACCTGAGTCGTTGATAAACTCCGCATAACGGATTTTAACAGCAGTGCCCTTTGCACCCTTAACGCCGATTTTTGCCCAACCTACGATTTCCTGCTCAAGGTCAACAACGAGCTTCTGACCTGCTTTTAATGTTAACGGAAGGTTTTCGGGTGTTGCGATAACATCGATTTCACCATACTTTGTACCGTTATCCTTGGTTGTTTCATAGACCGTCAGCTTCTTTGCATTTAAACTAAGACCGTCCCTTACCTTTACCGTCGGACCTACAAATTCGGTTATTTCACCATCAAAATAATCGCAGATATCCGCCTGCTTCCATCCTGAGATATCGTAATCAGCGCAGGAAATTTTTTCATAACCGTCAAATCTGCCGTCACGGTATTCACCGTCCCAAATATCTGCAGTACGAATCTGACCGCCGCAGGTTGCCTTCCAGCCTTCATCCGTTATAATAACATTCTTCGTCTTATCATTCTCTACTGCTATGCAAGCCATAACTGCAGGCATATGCACTCCGTAGTATCCTCCTGAAATTCTGCCCTGATACCAACCCGGAGCGGCAACGAGAAGAATTCTGTTTTTTCCGCTCGATATATATGAAGTTATATCATATTCATAGTAAAGAGCTCTTTTGTTATAATTCGTCCATCCGGGTTTGAGCTCATCATAGCCTACTCTTTTACCGTTGATATAGATATCCACACAACCAAGAGCCGTAAAGCTGAGCTTTGCCGTTGAAAAGCTTTCAACATCAAAATCAGTTACAAACATCGGCATACCGTCATCACACCGAACATCGGAAAACTGAAACTTTGCTTTTTCTGCATCATCGCACCAAGGCGAATTTTCAAAATCCGCATATGGCTTCATCTGCGTTGCAATTAATTTTGCGTTATTCCAATAAGTACTGTCATATTTATACATAATTATATCTCCTAAAAAAGACGGCCGACTCAAAGAATACATCCGTTAAGTCTGACCGTCCTTAAAAATTATTTAATCAAAATATACGGGTTTTCCTGTCTTTGCGGATTCATAAATCGCTTCGAGAATCTGAGTAACGACCAATGATTGCTCAGGCTTTGTCGGAACTTCTGTGTCATTCATAATCGCCTGATAGAAGCCGTTTGCTTCAAGAACCTCAGGGTCAGTGCTGTCACCGTCATAGAAAGCAACACCTCCGCAATCGAAACTGGGCGTTTCAATAACCTGACGGCCGTTCTTGACAAAGTTGATTCGAAGATCATCCTCGCCCATTGTATCTGCACCGCCCTTGTCGCCGCAAATCATAACTGTTGCTTCCATCGGGTCGGCGATATTAAGAGCCCAGCTTGATTCAACTGAAACGGTCGCACCGTTTTTCATAACGACAAAGCCGAATGCAGAATCTTCAACCGTGAACTTTTCCGTATCCCAATCGCCCCAGGCGTTAGCTGTGCCGACCTGCTTGCCGAGCTTTTTATAGGATGTGCCGACTACCATCTTCGGCTCATGGTTATCCATAAGCCAGAGGGTGAGGTCGAGAGCGTGGGTTCCGATATCGATAAGCGGACCGCCGCCCTGCTCATATTCATTGAGGAAAACACCCCAAGTGGGAACTGCGCGTCTACGAAGAGCGATCGCTCTGCCGTAATAAATATCACCGAGTTCACCGTCTTCACAAGCCTTTTTGAGATAGAGATATTCATCTCTCCAACGGCTCTGATAACCAATCGTAAGCTTCTTGCCCGTTCTCTTCGAAGCTTCAAGCATTGCCTGAGCCTCAGCCGCAGTTTTCGCCATCGGTTTTTCACACATAACATGCTTTCCCGCTTCAAGCGCATCGATTGTTATAAAGCTGTGCGAACGGTTGGGTGTAAGAACATGAACAACCTCGATGCTTTCATCCTTGAGAAGTTCTTTATAGTCTTCATAAATTGCAACATTTTCGCCGAGATTAAACTTATCTCTCGTTTCATAAGCTCTTTCAACAATGATATCGCAAAGAGCAACAATCTCAACATAGCTGAGCTTTGTAAGCGCATTCATATGCTTGCCGTTACAAATACCGCCACAGCCGATGATACCGACTTTGACTTTTCTTTCCATTTTTACACCGCCTGAATTAATAATTATTTAAGAAAAAGGTTACCCAAAGAAATGATTCCCGTAACTCTGAGAACAAGCGCGAGAAGCTTAACAATCGTATCGCAGATAAGAGTTGCAGGCAAGCCGAGATCAATAAAGAACTCATCTTCAGCTTCGGGAGCACCTTCATAATCAAGAGTAAACGCCTGAGTATAGATAACTCCGCCTTCACCGATAACCTCAGCTCTTACATATGAACCGATTTTATCTGAATAATCGTCAAGGTCGATTGAATTACCTGTTGCGATAAACTCACCGTCAGCAATCCAATGAACAAGATAAGCGTCTTTTGTGCCGATTGTGATAGTATCATCATTTTCATTAACAGAAACGCTCGTTACCATCGGGACTGCTGCATTCTGGTCAAACTCAAACCTTGTATCCTGACCGCCGTTCTTTTCTTCCTCAACGATAGTTTCATAAGTTGACTGAAGCTCTGCCGCAAACTCAGGAGCGATGCCTGCCGCAGAAAGCTCCGCTGCCCAAGCCTTGATCTCCTCACGGCTACCCATATAATAGCTTGCTGCGAAGAATTCGCCATTTTCCATACAAGCTCTCAGTGCTTCATTTGTAAGCTCCGGCATACACATCCAGGTATAGCCTGAATTAACGATATCCGGATTGTGTGCATCAGATGTTGCGATAGCATAGACATTTCTGCCGTGAGGAACAACCTTCTGCAAAAGGATATCCCAAAGCTTTCTGTCAAAACGCGTTCTGCCGTCGCCCTTACTGTTGATATCGATACCGATGCAGGAATCAAAATCAAGAAGAAGGTTTGCAAACTTATTCACGACATAGCGATAGTGAATATTATCCATATCGTATGCATCCTCGTAGCATTCCTCATCCCTTGCATTCGAATACTCACCCGGATGATTGATAACTGAAAGACCGCCGAGCTTATCTACATTTTTGATAGGGGTTCTGTAATCGCTCGTGCCGCCGACAACATCATTGCCGTAATCAACAAACCAAGTGTTAACATGAGCGTTGTTGAACGATGTCGGGTTCTGCTCATTTGCAAAAGGAACTCTCATCATCGTATGAAGAGCATTTCCGTTTTCATCGTACTGATTATAATAATCATCTGCATAAGTATATTTTAAGCCTGCATCCGTAACACCTGAAGCATTAAGGAAATCAATAGGACGGTTTCCTTCCTTGATTGAGAGAACAACGCGGATAGTTTTAGCCTGAGTATCCTTATCCCAACCGTAATCAACCGTTCCGTGGTCGCTCAGAGCCATAATATCAAAGCCGTGCTCATAGTGCTTTTCAACCTGCTGCCTGATCGTCTGATCGCCGTCAGAAACAGTTGAATGGCTGTGAAGGTCAGCCTTATACTGATTATAAGTTGACCAATCAACATTCGCATACGGGCTGTTGATGGTATAGTCAACATCGTTCGCAGCGTAAGCACCTACAGCGGTACCCGTTGCAAGAATCACCATTGACAGCATTACCGCCACCGCTTTTTTGAATTTCATAAAAATACCTCCTGAATTATCAAAAATTACATTGTAATTTTAGCACAGTAAACAGATGAATTCCAGCAAAAAATGGTCGATTTTTCAAAACTATCAAATTGCACTAAATGCGACTTTGATTTTGATAAAAATGACGAAAAGGCAGAGAATGTCTCTACCTTTTCACTGTTTTATTTTTCAGTTTTTTCAATTAACAATTTCAAAAGAGCAATGAAATCAACATCAGTGCTTTGAGTATCCGAATTTTCTTTAGTCAATGGTTCAAGAGCCTCCGTCTGCTGATTATTGAGAAGAAACTGCGGATACTGCGGATATGTATGTATCGTTTCCTGACCGGGCGTGTAAATAAGTGTATAAGCAAACTCGTTATAGCCGTCAGAGTACCAGGTATGCATCATATCCTTGACAAACCAGGTGATTTCAGGGAAAGCGCAGGTTGAGGCATCAATCACATTATCGGGAGAAAGATGATTATGTCCGTCGTCAAATTTCTGTTCATAGCCTTCGCCAAGATTTTCACCATACGGTGCACAGGTTGCACCGAAGGAGGTGTGCTTGGTATCGATAAGAAAATCGCTCTGGTTTTTACTCTCATCGCCGAGAGGAACGGCAGCCTTACCGTAATTTGAAATAATCGCAAAGTTGACGCCATTTGCCATCGCTTCCTCTATTATTTCTTCCTTGCGGTTCATAACCTCGTAATGATATTTATCAATCTTCTTTATCAGTTCTTTATTTACCTCTTCATCAAGCATAAAAGCTTTTGCCTCTTCGTATGAATCCTCTGCAACAAACACCCAGATTCCCGGGATATAGCCAAACAGGGACTTTATGCAATCTTCATAGACAACATCTTCAATATTCCCGATAAGACCGCCGAGAAGCTTTACAACCGGATGATAAACGAGCATTGAAAGGGTATTGTAAAGTGCACGGTAAAAGACCATTTCGGGCGAATTGCCTTCAAGGAAATTGCCGACATAATTCATAACAGACTTCGCATCAAGTGAAAGATCGCCTACGAAAAGAGAAGTCATCATTTCAATTCCGTCGAAAGCCGATGACTGCATAATTACAGTTTCAACGCTGTCATAGCCGTATGTATACAGATAAGCCATTGTTACGGCTCCGCCCATACTTTCAGCTCTGAGAGCGACCTTATCGTGCCCCGTCAGGCGTTTTGTTTCTTCAATGTAATCATTAAGCTCAGCAGCTATATCAAAAACATCCTTACGCCAATCGTAACGGAAGGTTGATTTTGTATTTCTGTAGTGATAAGGTGACGGCGGCTCGTAGATTTCGATATCAACCGTAGGATTTTTAGGATTTCCGTTTTCGTCACAGCTTGCATCATAAAAAAGGTTATTGACTTCAGCGCTGAGCTTATGAGCAAATTTATCGTAGTTACCCGTAAAGATAAGCTCAACCAAAGGCAGAACCAGCCTTTTTATCATATCGGTTATAGCTTCGGTTTCAACGCCGAATGCTCCGTATTCATCCGGTGTGCCTGCATTCGCAACAAGTTCAGTATAAGCAAATCCCGTTACAAATATCACAGGAATGTTTCCGCAATCGCATTTTTCATCATCTGTCTGCGCGAAGATCTGCAGGCTTAAAGAAAAGGCTATTACAACTGAAAGAAAAACAGCTAAAAGTTTTTTCATAAAAGCGCCCCCTTTTCGTGAATTATATCACATAAGAAATTCATTTTCAATTCTTAAAACACAATTGAAAGCATATAATTTTCTCGGAGTGATTATATGTCCGGTGCGAAAAAGCTTTTACATAACACATTACTTCTGACTGCAACATCATTTATTATGAGGACGGTTGCCGTCAGCTTCAACGCATATCTTACGGATAAAATAGGTTCAGACGGAATAGGTCTTTTTCAACTGATAAGCACGGTTTACGCTATGGCAATTACATTTGCATCAGGAGGAATCAAGCTCGCGTCAATGCGTCTTGTTGCCGACAATATTTCTGAAAGCAGATTATCAGAAAGGCGTATTATGAAGAGTTGCCTTTTATACGCTCTTATCTGCGGTACAATTTTTGCAATTATACTTTTCGTTTTTTCTCCGTTTATAGGAACAAAATGGATATGTGACGAAAGAAGCGTATCGTCTCTCAAAATTCTCAGCCTTAGCCTTCCGTTTATTTCGGCATCTTCTGCACTTAACGGATATTTCACGGCAATCAGCAAGGTTTTTCGTTACACCTTCGTACAGCTATGCGAGCAGATTTTTAAAATAACCATAACAGTTTTCGCCCTGAAAAGCTCTGTGAATTACGGTTTGGAAGCTTCCTGCGTCGCGATCGTTTTCGGCATAACAAGCGCTGAGATTTTTTCAATGCTGTCATCATATACCCTTTACAGGATAACAAGCAAAAACGGTAAAAACGGAAGGTTTACGGATATCGCAAAAAAACTGCTTCGCATTGCCGTCCCCGATGCCGTCGGCTCGCAGATGCGCTCAATTCTTATGACCGTCGAGCATCTGCTCATCCCCGTCGGTTTCAGAAAATCCGGAATAAATCCTCAGGGAGCAATGGCAACATACGGAATAATTCACGGAATGAGCTTGCCACTGATTTTGTATCCTTCCGCTTTGCTTTCATCGCTTTCAGGACTGCTTGTGCCTGAAATTTCTACACAGTATGCAGCAAAGAATCACACTCGCATAAGCTATATGACAGCGAGAGTTATTCACATCGCCCTTCTGTTTTCAATAGGCACTGCAGGAATTCTTTTTTTCAACGCAGAGGAAATTTCGCTCGCAGTTTATTCGGAAGAACGGGTAGCCTTTTACACCCGTCTGCTTTCGCCTCTTATTCCCATAATGTATATGGATATGACCATCGACGGAATCTTAAAAGGGCTTGACCAGCAGATGAGCTATATGCGATACAATATTATTGACGCCGGCATCTGCGTTGTCTTTGTTTATATTCTCGTTCCCATACTTTCAGTCAAGGGATATATTTTTGTCGTCTTTCTCAGCGAAATAATCAACTTTGCGCTAAGCTTCAGGCGGCTTACGATAGTCAGCGAAGTAAGAATTGACCTTTTCAAGGATATCGTTATCCCCGTCGGTTGCATAATCAGCTCCGGTGCTTTAAAAGATATTACTTTTTCTGCCGTTGTCGGAATCAGCGATAAAGCTTATGCAGTTTCCTCAACTGCTTTCTGCATAATTATATACCTTGTACTTCTGAAAATTTTCGACTCAATCGAGAACGAAGAAATATCCTGGATAAAAAATATCACACTCAGAAAAATGCAAAACCGCGGAGCTTAAGCCCGCGGTCTTAATATTATCTTACTTCAATATCAACATATTTTGTTGCGACTTCCCTGCCGTCAGAATCGCAGAGCACAGCTTTTAACCTGGTTGTGCCTTTGACTTTTGCAACGATCACGCCGTCTTTATCAACACCTGCAATCGCTTCATTTTCGCTTGACCATTTAACCTCAGCATCGGGAAGACTGTATTCAAAGTCTATTTTCCCCTTACTGCCTTTATCCAACGAGAGGATATAGCAATTCAGACGCAGCGGAGCATCTATATCGCTGTTATATTCAAGCATCTGCTCCTCAGTCAGCAATCTCATCCAGGTCATCTGAACATATGGCTGATGAATATTAGCAACCGTATTTAACTGCGACATAAGGGATTTTACGCTTCCGAAATTGATTTCAATATAATTAAGAAGCTTATCAATTATTTCAAAGAAGCCTTCAATTTCTTCGTCCGTTAAGTCTGCTCCCGCTTCGCTTGCCTCAACACAATCCGCAAGATAAACGATATAGCCGTTATTCTTAATCTGATTGTATTTTGAAGGCAAAACACACTGAAGAGTTGAATAAGACATTACGCCGACCGTTTCAAGAAAGTCGCCCGCATCTCTCTTCTTACCAAGATACTGACCGCCGAAGAAAATCATCGGCTTTTCAAGATTTTCAGCATAATACTCCCTGCTTATCATAACATCATTCGCAAGAGAATAGAAAAGATGATTGAATATAGCCTCGCAGGAAAGAGATTCCTCTTCAGAATAGAAAAACTTATTCGGCTTTTTGCCCGTATGAGACATAAACGAGCTGAACTCATCACACGCCGCCGTATATAATTCATCGTAATTCTCGCATCGGGATGCGGACGGAAGATAATACTTTCTTCCGTAGAATGTGAAATCAAAATTATCCATAACAAACATCGGAACATAATCGCTCGGGTTTATTATATTGATAATATTTGAATAAATCTCATCCCCCGCCTTCGGGTCGCTCGTGCATTGCGGAATTTCATAAAGATAAGAATAGATATTCTCATTTTCAAGCTGAGCCTTTGCAATATAGTCCTCTTCATCACCGAGAGTTTCCTTATATCTGCCGTCAATAAGCTCAGCGGCAAAAAGATTGCCTATAGAGGAACCGCGGCTGTATCCGGGAATAAGAAGCTTGACCGTACCGTAGGGTTCAAAATCCTTGAAATATTCATTAAAATAAAGCATCAGCTTATCTTTTGAAATTTCAAATCCTTCGTGATTAACCCCCGTTCCTATACGGACATTTCCGCCCCACTCCATACCATAGTTACCGCTTCGTATTGCCGCGATGAGAATGGTCGTTTTTTCACCGTTGAGTTCAAGGTCCTTTCTGCCGACAGCAAGAGCGATTTCATCGTATCCCTCGGAGCCGTAAGCGAATGATTCAACCTCATAGCCGCATTCATTGAGCATCTTACGGATGTGCTCATCCGGAACAGAGCTGTCAAAGGATTTAAAAGATGCCATTGATACGCAAAGAGCATATAAAGCAAGCTCGTGGTTATACTCATAGGCGCTTCGTTCGAAATAAGAATCGGAATAGGTATACGAATAAACCAAGGATTCATCAAACCAGTCGCACTGAAACTGCCCTTCCTTCACAACGGGGCGAATTTCTTTTTGAGACATTGAACCCGTCTGCAGGGAGAGTACAAAAAACAAAACAGCAAGCACAACGGCAAATCTTTTTCTTCTCACCTTTGCACGGATTTTCTTTTTTATTTTCTTTTCTGCTTTTTTCTGAATCTTAAGCTCTTTTTTCTCAGCTTTTTCTTCAGGCGTTACAGAATTTCTGCGTTTCATCCTCTTTCCCCATCTCTTTAAACTTACTTTATGATTTCGAATTCACCGCTTCTGAGAACACGCAGTAAATCCTCATTCGAGCTTATTTTTTCATCTGTGACGATACCGCTCAGATGTTCAGCGTGTGCCTCTCTGTGAAAATCCGTTCCGCCGACGCGAATTCTCATATTATTTTTTTCTGCCCAGGCTTCGGCTTTTTTGTTGATATCAGAATCGCCTGCTTTGGCATTGTATATTTCACAACCGTCAAGATATTTTGGATTTGTTCTGAAAATATACGGTCTGAACGGATGAGCCTGAAGAAAAATCATATCATTTTCTTTGCAAAGCTCATAAAACCTGCGAGGATAATATGTCATAAGA
Source organism: Clostridia bacterium (assembly GCA_017942105.1). Lineage (GTDB taxonomy): Bacteria > Bacillota > Clostridia > Oscillospirales > Acutalibacteraceae > CAG-488. Next base: position 32,783 of record JAGAVE010000074.1, read on the forward strand.
TTTCCGTATTTTCTTATGAATTCGGGTGTCATACCGTAAACGAGATAATCGTTTCCGTTACCGTAAAAACGAACCTCCATTCCCAGCAGAACGGTAAAATCATCACCTGCTGCTTCCAGAGCTTTCTCATAACCCCTCAAATAGAAATCCGTTTCCTTCTGAGGCGCGAAAAGATGTCTGTCGAGAAAAGTCAGCGGCGAATAATGGTCTGTTATGACCATTCCGCTGTATCCGTTAGCCTTATAAATCTCAACAGCTTTTTCCGCAGGGCAGGCGGCGCAACGGCTGACCTCCCCCGTATGACAATGCAATTCATACTTATATTTCATAAAAACCTCGTTTATTTCACTCTCTTCATTATGTCTGCAAAAGTATTTGAAAGAGTTTTTGCCGCTGAATAGCCGAGTGAATTTGTTTCGTGATAATGACCGCGGTCAAATTTATCCTTAGCTGTACTGAGATACGGCTCAGTCTTATGAAGAATAAAATCATTCGGCGGAACAACATAACCCGTAAAGTCATTACTTACGCCAAATACAAGAAGATTCTCATCTCCTGCGACTTCAACGAATGACGGAGGATTAATTTCCGGGCCTCTGCCCGTCGGAGACTCCTCTGCAGAGGCAGCACCGCCGTAAGCAATCTCAGGGAATGCTTCGCCGGGAATAATGAGCACCTGCTGAGAGCCTATCTTCATATATGTCATTTCTGAAACGAGAGCCATTCCAAGCTCTGACTCATCGCTTGCGACCATCTTTGAGCTCATAACCTTAAGCATTGCAAGGAAAGCAAGAACACCGTTATCTGCGTGATAATAGAACGGCTGCTGAAGGACTGTTATCTCTGCAGGCATTTTTTCATCGTTATCAATTCTGAGCGCTCCTGCGGCAAGTGCCTTACCCTGTTTTTCAGTTCTTACCCATCTGTCTTCCTCATCATCAAATTCGCCCGGGTCAACAGCGCCGATCGCGCCGATACCGAAGAGAATATTTACATCCTTCTCAGCATAGATTGCTTCACGAAGGAAATAGGGATAGTCTGCACTGCAAAGAGTGTTACCGCCGCCAAGGGTATTGGGATGAGCGGCAAAATTAAGAAGCCATGTTTCTTTTGAACCGTCATCGGGTACAAAGCGGAATCTCGTAAGCACATCGTGAAGAACGAAAGGAGGTCTTCTGTCATTCTGCGCCTCCGGAACATGAGTTGTGCCGAGGTAGAGGTCGCCCGACTTTCTGTTTTCATAAGCTTCGATGCAGATTTCCTTAATTGTTGCGAAAATCTTATTCATATAAGTATCGACCTTACCCGTAAACGGAAGCCTGCCCCAATAACCAACAGTATCGAAGCCTGCGTGCTGATGAGTACAGCAGATATTGATTGCCTTACACTTTACCTTCTCGCAGAAATCTGCAAGGCTTGCGCGGATAAGAGACACCTCAGTATTGGTAAGACCGATAATGTCAGCAGTTACCATAATGATACCGCCCTCTTCACCTACGCCAAGCCACATTGCGCTTGCCGTAAGATTATCGTGAATACCTGTCATATCCTGAGCCATTTTATGACCTGCTATGTAATACTTTTTCTTGCCGAAATCATCGGGCATAATTTCGCGCATAGCGAAGCCGACATCGTACTTTGAATCCTTATTATTCTTAATTGTCGTCGGCATTACTTTTTCAAGTTCGGGAGCCGGACCCTTCTTTTTGAGCTTATTGCCCTTGCGCGTAGCAATCTTTTTAACAGCCGAAGCCGCTAACTTTCCTATATCCATAAAACATCCTCCAATCTTAAACTGCAAAAATTTCCGTTTACATTATATCACAATACATCCGATCATACAAGTGAAATTTATGTTAACAAATATAACGAATAAGATTGAAAGCGAGATTTATTTCTGCTATAATCATTGTTATCATATCAAAAAGAGGCGATATTATGAACTATGTTCTTTATGCCGTACTTGCAGTTATAGCAATACTTGTCCTTTTACTCCTTGTTGCGGTACTCAGAACAGCACTGATGAAAACTAAAAAAGCGGACTATGTGCCGAACCCCGACCCGAAACGCACCGATGAATATGTTAAAAAGCTTTCTGAAATGGTGCAGTATGAAACTATTTCAAAACGCGGCGAGGTTAACACAGACAAATTCCTCGGCTTTCATAAGGTACTTGAAAAGCTTTTCCCGACAGTTCACGAGAAACTTGAGAAAACTGAAATTGACGGCAACCTTCTCTTTAAATGGAAGGGAAAGTCAAGCGAAAAACCGATTCTTATTATGAGCCACCAGGATGTTGTTGAGGCTACGGGCGACTGGAAGTACCCTCCGTTCAGCGGTGAAGTTGCCGAGGGCAAGGTCTGGGGACGCGGAACATCGGACACGAAGTGTACCGTTATGGCTTTCCTTCAGGCTGCCGAGGAGCTGCTTAAGGAAGGCTACACACCTGACTGCGATGTTTACATTGCAAGCAGTTGTACGGAAGAAATCGGCGGCGACGGCGCTCCTAAAATCGTCGATTATCTCGATAAACAAGGTGTCAAGCTTTTCCTCGTATGTGACGAGGGCGGCGGAATCATTCAGGATCCGATAGCTGGAATCAAGGGCAACTTTGCTATGGTCGGCGTTTTTGAAAAAGGTTACGGCGATGTTAAATTTATCGCCCGTTCAACCGGCGGACACGCAAGTGCACCTCCAAAAAACACGCCCATCGCAAGACTTTCGAAATTCGTTGCTCAGGTTGATAAGAAAAACCCGTTCAATGTTGAATTTATGCCCGAAGTTGAAGCAATGTTTTCAAAGCTTTCCCCATACGCAGGCTTTGGTTTAAGACTTATTTTCGGAAACCTTTGGCTGTTCAAGCCGCTTATGAAGAAGCTTCTTCCGATGATAAGCGCTCAGGCCGGCGCAATGCTTTCAACTACAATTGCATTCACTATGTCTGAAGGCTCAAACGGTTATAATGTTATTCCGCAAGAGGCTTCAATCTGTGCAAATATGAGATACATTCCTCATCAAGGAACCGACGAAAGCCTTGAGGTTATCACAAACCTTGCTAAGAAATACAATATTGAGACCGAGGTTGTTTATAAGGGTTATCCCTCACCTTGCGTTGATATCAACGGCGAGGCATTTAAAATGGTTGAAACAGCTATCAATGAATGTTTCCCCGGTGTTGGTTGCAGCCCATATGTTGTAACAGGCGCAACTGATGCCCGTTTCTATTCCAAAATCTGCGACAGTTGCGTTCGCTTTGCCCCAGTTGTTTACGGTCCCGAGCAAATGAAAGGTATGCATGGACTTAACGAAAACATTGAATGTAACACCCTTCAGGGCGCAGTTGATTTCTACAAAAAAATCATCACGATGCAAAAAAGATAAAAATTTAAGCAGTATTGAGTTTCATTCTCAATACTGCTTGTTTTATTTTACAGATGCATGCGTTCGCTTAATCTTTTTAGTTGTCGTTTTAGGGAATTCCGTATCGGTAAACTTTACCTTTTCCACTCTTTTGAACAGCGGACGGTTCTGATTTATTTCATTTACCTTTTCCTTGATGATTCCCTGAACATTTTCGATTTCAATATCAGGATATATTTCAGCAACGATTTTATCATCCTCACCGTAAACAACAACTTCTTTAACTTCGGGAATACTGTTCATAATAAGAGTTTCAATCTCTTCGGGCACAACATTCTTTCCGTTTGAAAGGATGATGAGATTTTTCTTTCTGCCTTCAATATAAAGCAAACCATCCCCATCAATACTTCCAAGGTCACCCGTTTTGAACCATTCGCCGTCAAAAGCCTCTTTAGTTGCTTCTTCGTTCTTATAATATCCGAGAAAGACCGTCGGTCCTTTTATCTGAATCTCGCCTTCAACAACTCTTGCTTCAAGCTCAGGCTGGATTGCGCCTACACTTTGCGGTGCAAAGTGTTCATTTCTCATCGTCGCAACAATCGGTGAACATTCCGTTATTCCGTAGCCGTTTGTAACCGTTATACCGATATCTCTGAAGCCCTTGATATATTTTTCATCAATCGACGAGCCACCGGTGATAAGCATTTCAAGATTACCGCCGAAGGCATCAAAAACCTGTTTGAACGCTTTGCGTCTGATATCGATTCCGACCTTAAGAAGACCGTTGCTGACCTTTATCATCGTTTTAAAAAGCTTCTCTTTTCCCGTTGAGCGGACATTGCTCCATATCTTATTGTAAATAACGATAAGAAGCATCGGCACAACAGAAAGGTGCTTCGGCTGTGCATACTTTATATCGTCAAAAGCTCTTTTTAAGCTTGTATTGATATAAACCTTAAAACCTCTGAGCATCTGACAAAGCACACAAGCCATAAATCCGAAGGTATGGTAAAACGGCAACAAAGAAACCGTTCCCTCGGGAATATAAAGATTTTTAGAGCTGATAACCGCATCCTTTGCAAGTCCGTAATGGCTGAGCATTACGCCCTTTGGCGCGGAGGTCGTTCCTGAAGTGAAAACAATTGCACATTCTTTCTTGTTGTCTATTTCGACATTATCAAAGCTTTCGTCTCCGTCTTCAATAAGCTTGTTTCCTTGCGCAATTAAATCCTTATAAGAGTTAAAATTGATACATTCTGCGCCACAATATTCAGCAATATCCGAATAAGTATCCGAATAAATGAAAAGCTCCGCGTCGCTCTGCCTAAGCTGAAATTTAACATCCTCAGCGACATTCTCTTTATCAATCGGCACTACAACATTTCCGCTGTTCACAACAGCGAAATAAGAAATCATCCATTCATAGCTATTCTCGCCCATAAGCGCGATATGCTTGTTCTTACAGCCTATGCTGAGAAGATATGTACCCAGAGCTCTTACATCTTTCTGAACATCAATATAAGACTTTTTGATCTCCTGCTTTTTCTCTCTGTACCAAAAGGCTGTTTTTTCGCCGTATTCATCAGCGCAAAAGCTAACCAACTCTCTCAGGCTCTCAGGCTCTGCTACTTTATAATAGGGATATGCTTTATTTGACATTTACTTTCCTCCGGAAACAATCAGGCTACTAACCATTTATACTTTTCCACGCTGTAAAGCGGAATAAACGGAACCATAATGGGAACTGTTTTAACATATTTCTGATATTCAGGGTCGCTGCCGTAATTCTTATTCTGACGAATTTCAAGCCTTCTTGCGCCGCTGAACATAACGAAAATGATGCCGATATATCCAATCGCAACAATCACCCACTGCCAACCCGACACTGCACCGATACCTGAAAGCAGAACTCCCGTCCAGAATATCATTTCGCCGAGATAATTCGGGCAACGAACAAACTTATAAAGTCCCGTATCAACAAAGCGCTTGGGATTGACTTTCTTCGCCTTGTTTTTCTGAATATCAGAAACAGACTCCATAACGAGACCGAGAAGCATAACTGCCGCGCCGACATATGCCCATACATTTGAAGGTGCGTTGTTTGCAAAACGGTAGAAAACACCTGAAACCTGAGTAACATAAAGCAATGCGCAAGTAACCCATATTGCGATTTTTACGCCAAACGGAACCGATGAACCCTCCTTGATTTCGCCCTTCATATTCTTTTTATACGAAGAGCTTTTCATTTCACGGAAAGCAAGGTAACCGCCGAGGCGAAGACCGTAGATAATAAGAAGAGCGCTGCAGATCACCGTTGCGATACTCAGAGAATCACGATAGAGAATAAGCATCAACGCTCCCTCTCCTGCGATAGAAAGACCGTATCCGATTGAAATGAACCATACATAGTTTTTAAAGCCAATCGATGAAATTACCATTGCGGCAATGAAAAGAAAAAGCAAATTCAAAGAAAAAACCATCATTAGTCTCCTTAACATTTTGTAAACACTGTATAACATTCTATCACTCAAATTTTGCGATGTCAATTGTCATAATACTGATTTTAATACAGCTTTCGCAACACTTTTGCAACATCTTTCGAATTAGTAAAGTTAAATTTTACTTATAAAAGATTCATATGCTCATCAGCTAAATAAAATGCACCATCGGAACAAAGCCGACAGTGCATCACATTATGTAACAAATCTTTTAATAAAATAAACTCGTGATAATGAATCCTAAACCAATACCTGACATAAGGAAAAAATTCATAATCATTTCAAGAACATTGTATATTGCCTCAAAAATGAACATACCTTATCCCCCTTTCAAATTTGAACCATTGAATAAACAATGATTTCTTTCATAAACATTATATGACAAACTGTCATAATTGTCAACCACAAATTATGACACAATGTCATAGGGTGATATTGTGAATACAAGATTAAGCGAATTAAGAAAAAGCAAAGGAATTACGCAAATTTCCTTGCAAATGCAGACAGGCATTGAACAAGCACTGATATCCAAATTTGAAAACGGAGAAAGAGTACCTCCGACCGAAACGCTTGTTACTTTAGCCGATTTTTATAATGTAAGTATTGATTATATTCTCTGCCGCACCGATAAACCTGAAATAAACAGATAAAAAGAGTGAGGAATTGTTTCCTCACTCTTGATTTTTATTGATTATTCCTCAACGGGAGCTTCTTCAACTTCTTCAACTGCTTCTGCAGCTTCTTCAGCAACTGCCTCTTCCTCTGCCTTAGGAGCAAGGAGAGCACGGATTGAAAGGCTTACGCGGCTCTTGTCAAAATCAATAGCTGTGATCTTGCAAGTAACCTTCTCGCCTACCTTAAGAACATCCTGCGGCTTGCTGATGTGCTGGTCAGCAATCTGAGAAATGTGGATAAGACCGTCGATACCCGGGATAACTGTTGCGAATGCGCCGAATGTTGTCATACCAACGATTTCTGATTCGATAACAGTATCAACGGGATAGTTACGGCGAAGGATCTCCCAAGGATTGTCCTCAGCCTTCTTGTAGCCAAGAGAAATCTTCTTGTTTTCCTTATCAAGTGCCTTAACAAATACCTCAATTTCCTGACCTACAGCAAGAACATCTGACGGATGCTTAATTCTCTTCCAGGAAAGCTCTGAGATATGTACCATACCGTCTACGCCGCCGATATCAACGAATGCACCGTAGTTAGTAAGAGACTTAACTGTACCCTGGTAAACCTGGCCTTCCTCAGCCTGAGCCCAGAATGCTTCTTCAGCAGCCTTGCGAGCTTCTCTGAGAACTGCCTTAATTGAGCCTACAGCCTTTTTGCGGCCACGATCAGCCTTAACTTCGATAATCTTAAGGTCAACCTTCGTCTTAAGAAGATCATCAAGAGAATCACCTCTTGATGCTGTTGCAAGAGATGCGGGAACGAATACTCTTACGCCGTTTGTAACAACGATAACGCCGCCCTTGATAACATCTGTAACTGTACCTGTAAGAACTTCGTCGTTCTCTTTAGCTGCTTCAATCTTGTCCCAAGCGCCCTGAGCATCATATCTCTTCTTGGAAAGCATAATTGTGCCTTCCTGGTCATTAGTCTTCATAATGATGAGACCGATTTCATCGCCGATCTTGAGCTCCTTCATAGGATCAGCTGTAGGATCAGCACTGTACTCGTCAGCAGGAACATAGCCTGTCTGCTTTCTGCCGATATCAACCTGAATCTCGCTCGGAGAAATACCTGTTACGATACCGCGGACCTTCTGGTCTGTGCTCATATTTTTAAGAGACTCTTCGAGTGCCTCCATAAAACTCATATCTTCAGCGTTAGAAGTAACTACCACCTCCTCTGCTGTTTCAATAACGTTTTCGATTGCGTTTGTGTTTTCCGACATTGTTGAAAGTACCTCCTTTATGATTGCCGCCGGAGTAGATGCTCCTGCGGTGACACCTACCTTTCTGCAACCGCTGAGGTCAATCGAAGGAAGTTCCTCTGCAGTTTCAATAAGATAGGTCGGACAACAGTTCTCACATACAGCCTTCAACTTCGCTGTATTTGAGCTTTGCCGTCCTCCTACTATAATCATAGCGTCGCAGGTTTGGGCTAAACGCATTGCTTCTTCCTGACGCTCGTTAGTAGCACTACATATTGTATCAAATATTCTCGCGTTTGTATAGTGTTTTTTTATTTTTTTTAAACATTTTTCGTATTCTACGGTGTTAAAAGTCGTCTGCCAGACAACAATTATTTCTTTTTCGAAATATTTTTCACCGTTTTCGGCAATTTTTTCCAAATCATCGCTGTTTCTGAACACTATACTTTCGCCCTTGCAATAGCTTCTTATGCCCTGCACCTCAGGGTGGTTTTCATCCCCTGCAATCAGAACAAGCGTATTTTCATTAGAATTTTCGGTTATTATCTTATGAATTTTACGAACGAACGGGCAGGTTGCATCGCAGAAATCAACATTCTTTTCATTGAGTTTATCGATGACTTTTTTCTCGACACCGTGTGTACGGATGACGAGCTTTGTATCCTGCGGAACATCATTTTCATCCGATACTATTTTAACGCCCTTACTTTCAAGGTCTGAAATCACCTGCGGATTATGTATAATCGGTCCGAGGGTGCAGACCTTTTCGCCGTTTTCAACCATTTTATAAAGCATATCGACAGCGCGGTTAACACCAAAGCAGAAGCCGGCTGTCTTTGCGAGTTTAATTTCCATGACCATTCTCCCAGAGTTCGGTTATTTTTTGCATTATAAGGTTAGTCGCATAGCGTAAATCCTTCATCTTCATACTGTCCGGGTTAAATTTAAGATCCTCGTGAGGAATCGGCTTGCCGTATCTTACGGTAAGCTTCGTTCCGCTCTTCGCCTCGTCGCTTGTATAAATTGAAACGGGAACAACATCACACTTGCAGACCTTTGCTATGTAACAGGTGCCACCTTTACCCTTCTGCGGGGTAAAATCGGGAGATCGTGTACCCTCAGGAAAAATACCCAGAACATTCCCCTGATTGACAACCTCTATCGCATAGTTTATTGCCTCTTCGTCAAATTTGGTTCTGTCTACCGGGAAAGCGTTGAGACGGGTGAAAAACCAGCCTGCGATTTTATTTTTAAAAATTTCTTCCTTAGCCATAAAATGCAACGGTCTTTTGCAGGCAATTGCAATAATGACCGGGTCAAGCGCCGTTATATGGTTTGAAGCCAGGATAAAGCCTCCCTTTTCGGGAAGATTTTCCGCACCGATATATTCAACCTTATACTTTGACCTGACAATAATATTTGCTAACGGTCTTAATATTTTATAGGTAAAACGGGGTTTCGTTTTGCTGTAATCAAAATTATAGGACATATGCTACCTCAGTTAAGTTTATCTCTTATGATTGAAAGCAGGAGTTCCTTACCTTCTTCAAGGTTGCATCCGCTGTTATCGAGCAGAATTGCATCCTCAGCCTGCTTAAGAGGAGCGATTTCACGATGAGAATCCTGATAGTCACGCTTGTTGATATCATCAAGAACATCCTGAAAATCGACTACCTCGCCCTTTTCGATGAGCTCCTTATATCTTCTCTCAGCTCTTGCCTCGGGCGATGCCGTAAGAAAAATCTTTATCTGAGCATCAGGGAGAACGACTGTACCGATATCTCTGCCATCCATAATGCAGTTATTATTTTTCGCAATATCTCTCTGAAGGTCAAAGAGGAATGTTCTGACAGCGGGAATTGCCGAAACATTTGAAGCACCCATTGAAGCTTCGGGTGTTCTGATTGCCTCTGAGACATCTTCACCGTTGAGAAAAACATGCTGTGCTCCGTCAACAAAACCGAGCTTTACCTCGATATCGCCGAGAGTTGCCGTAACCGCCTCTGCATCTTTAGTATCTATGCCTTTGCGGATTGAATAAAGGCCCACAGTTCTGTAAAGCGCACCTGTATCAACATAGATATATCCAAGTTCCTTTGAAGCAAGCTTTGCTATGCTGCTTTTTCCTGCACCTGCAGGTCCGTCGATCGCGATATTTATAGCCATAATAAATCCTCCGTTAATTATATATTCTCGCCTGCGAGTTTACCTGTTGAAAAAGCTATCTGCAGGTTAAAGCCACCCGTGTAAGCGTCAACATCGATAACCTCTCCTGCAAAATAGAGACCTTCAAGAAGCTTCGATTCCATTGTTTTCGGATTTATTTCCGAAACACTGACACCGCCAGAGGTTATTATTGCTTCATCAATCGGTCGGAAACCCTTAACAGTAACTTTAAACTCCTTAAGAAGCTGAACGAGACGATGTCTTTCCTCTCTCGTTATCTGATTCACCTTAACCGTAGGCTTGATTCCGCTGAGCTTTGCTACTACGGGAATCAGTTTTCTGGGCAAAAGCGCACCCAGGGAGTTGATATAATTTTTATTAGTATTTTCTGAAAAATCTCTTAATATTCTAGCGTCGAGCTGTTCAAAGTCAAGTGCCGGTTTGAGGTCTATAAGGATATGATATCTGCCCTTTTCCATTTCGCGCAGATGAGAGCTTGCTGAAAGTACCATCGGTCCTGATACGCCAAAATGAGTGAATAGCATCTCTCCGAAATCTTCATAGACAACCTTGTTGTTTTTCTTTGTATCAATAACCTTCATACCCACATTGCGAAGAGAAAGACCCATAAGCTCCGAGCAAAAGCCTTCATGCGCATTCAGAGGTACAAGCGAAGGCTTCGGTTCAACAATCGTATGCCCTGCCTGGCGAGCTAAATCATAACCGTCACCCGTTGAACCCGTCGCCTGATATGACATTCCTCCGGTTGCGATAAGAACGCTGTCCGCATAAAACTCTTCGTCATCAAAGGTGCGCACACCTTTGAGCTTGCCGCCCTCTATTATCAGCTCTTTTGCTCTTGCATTGACTATCTCGGCTCCGTCATCCGTACCGTAATGCACAAGAGCATCAACTATATCAAGAGCCTTATCCGAAACAGGGAAAACACGGTTTCCCCTTTCGCATTTAAGAGGGACACCCATATCTTCGATAAGCTCGATTGTATCTGACGGCATAAAATTAGAAAAAGCGCTGTATAGGAAGCGACCGTTGACGGGAACATTTGCGATAAGCTCACTGAGCTCCTTGCAGTTGTTCGTAACATTACAACGACCTTTACCTGTAATAACAACCTTTCTTGCAGGTCTTTCGTTGCGTTCAAGTATCGTAACATCCTTACCCATACCCGATGCCGTGCCGGCCGCAATAAGCCCTGCTGCGCCTGCTCCTATTATCAAAACCTTATCTGCCATAACTTCTCCAATCCTGAACACAGTAATACTTATATATTCTATAATAAAAAAGCAAAAATTGCAAGACAAGCAATTGACTTTAATTATATACATAATGTATACTTTATTCATACTTTAATTACGGAGGTAATTTTAATGGGACTCGGTTCACACATTTTATGGTACAATCATCCTGCTAAGGAGTGGGTTGAGGCGCTTCCTCTTGGTAACGGCAGCCTCGGTGCAATGGTTTTCGGCGGTGCAGACAAAGAAACAATCGGTCTGAACCTTGACACACTCTGGTCAGGTTATTCACATAAATACACTGTTGAAAACAAAGCTGAGCATTTCTTCAAAGCCCGCGAGCTTGCTCTTGACGGAAAAATGATCGAATCAAGAGATTATATCGAAGAAAACTTCACCGGAGATGACTGCGAATGGTATGTCCAGCTCGGCAAGCTCATCATCACATCAAACATTCATATGTGCGCCAAGAAGTACAGGCGAGAGCTTGACATCGCAACAGCGGTTACGAAGGCTCAGTTCACAGCCAACGATACAGAGTACACAAGAGAAGGCTTTATCAGCAACCCCGATAAAGTCCTTGTTTATTCAATGACTGCACAAGGAAAGAAAAAGCTTGATTTCAACGCAATGATAAAGTGCGACCTTAAATATGATGTTGAAGTATGCGGTGATACATACATTCTTCGCGGTGTCTGCCCCTCACAAATCGGCTTTTCAAGAGATCCGATCCCCGATCCCGAATACTATGAGGGTGAGAAAAAGGGTATCGAATTCTGCTGTATGTTCAAGGTAATAACCGACGGTCAGTGCAAAGCTACGAAGAAATATCTCAATGTCTCTGACGCTACATATGCACATATCATCCTTACCGCTGAAAGCAACTTTGAAGCCTGGGATAAGCCGCTTTACGAGTCAACCAAGGATTACGAGGGCATCTGCCGCAAGAACATTGCTTCTGCTGCAGAAAAAGGCGTTCAGGAGCTTAAAGCCAGACACATTGCCGATCATAAGGAATATTATGACCGAGTTTCAATTGATCTCGGAAACAGCAAGAAAGACGGTACTCCTACAAACCGCAGACTTCACGAATTTCTTCGCAACAAGGATAATGACAATGATCTTTACTGTCTTCTTTTTAACTACGGTCGTTATCTTACTATTGCAGGTTCAAGAAAAGGCTCTCAGGCTATGACTCTTCAGGGTATCTGGACATTTAAAATGTGCTCACCCTGGCGTTCTAACTACACAACAAACATCAACACTGAAATGAACTACTGGCCGACTATGCCTTGTTCACTTCCCGAAATGAACGCTCCTCTTATTGATTTCATCAAAGAGCTTTCCGTTTCAGGTAAAGAGGTTGCAAAAAATTACTATAATGCAGGCGGCTTCTGCGTTCATCATAATGTTGACCTCTGGAGAATTCCGACACCTTCAAAAGGTAACCCCGTATGGTCATTCTGGCCGATGGCAGGTGCTTGGTTCTGCCGTCACCTCTACGAGCAGTATGAATACACTCTTGACAAGGAATATCTCAAAGAAACGGCTTTGCCGATAATGGAATCTGCCGCAAGATTCTGCCTCGATCTTCTCATTGAAGATAAGGACGGATATCTCATTTTCGCTCCTTCAACATCACCTGAAAACGAATACAAAATCGGCAGAGAGGATTGTTCAGTCAGCGAAACAACTTATATGACAATGGGCATCATCCGTGACCTTTTCAAAAACATTCTTAAATCAGCTGAAATCCTCGGAGCAGACAGCGATGTTATTGCTGAAATCAAAGAGAAAAACGATAAGCTTCTCCCGTTCAGAACAGGCTCAAAGGGTCAGCTTCTTGAATGGTACAAGGATGAGATAGGATTTGACCAGTATCACCGTCATGTTTCTCATCTCTATTCACTCTTCCCTGCAGACCTCATTTCAGTTGATGAAACCCCTGAACTCGCTCAGGCAGCAAGAAGAACACTTGAACTGCGTGGAGACAACGGTACCGGCTGGAGCCTTGGATGGAAAATCAATTTCTGGGCAAGACTTCGCGACAAAGAAAAGGTTATCAAGCTTATCGACAACCAGTTGAGATATATCAACCCGAGATACCCCAGCGGCAGAGGCGGCACATTCCCGAATATGTTTGACGCCCATCCCCCGTTCCAGATTGACGGTAACTTCGGTGCTACAAGCGGTATCGCTCAGGCTCTTATGCAGTCTTTTGAAAACAGAATCCTTATCCTCCCTGCGCTTCCCGATAAGTGGGCAGACGGTCATATTCACGGTCTTACTGCAAAGGGCGGAGTAAAGGTTGACATCGATTGGGCAAACAACAAGCTCACAAAGCTCACTCTTGAAGGCAAGGGTGATTATGAAATCGTTTACGACGGAAAGACTGTCAATGTTACTCTTGACGGCAAAAAGGATGTTGAATTTTAATGATTGCTGATCTTTACGATTTTGATAGAACAATATTCAACGGCGAATCAGGTACATATTTTTATCTTTTCGAGTTGAGAAGACATCCCCGTTTCCTGCTAAATCTCCCCGGTCACATTATAACGCTTATCAAGTTCAGTCTCGGAAAAATATCCACCGAAAAATTCAAGGAAACTTTTTATGGACCCTTGAAAAGTGTTGACTGCGAGAAAGAAACAAAGCTTTTCTGGGAAAAATACGAGCATAAAATCAACCCGTATTTTCTCAACAGAGATAAGAGTGTAAAAACCATCGTCTGCTCAGCTTCTCCCGTTTTTCAGATAAAACCGATTTGCGATAAACTCGGTGTCGATCTGATCGTTGCAACTGAATTTGACCCAAAGACCGGCAAAGCAATCGGTCTTAACTGCAAGGACGGAGAAAAAATCGAGCGTATGAAAAAGGATGCCGCAGGATATACAATCAGAGATGTTTATACGGACAATCTCAAGTCCGACGGTCCTCTTCTTACTCTTGCAACGAGAGATAAATATCATGTTGTAAAGGGCAAAACAACTAAAATCAATTAAAAAAATAATGCTGTGTGCCAAAATTCGGCGCACAGCATTTGTTCTTTAAAGTCCCAGTCTGTTTTCAAATTCAGTTTCACTCATTTGCTTGCCGGAGGCATCGTAAAAGCATCCGTCCTTCTGCGTTGCGACAAATTTGCCGCCGGGTGTATAATAATCGATTTGTTTAGCATTTCCCATTATATCAGCTAGAGCAACCGTAAAATAATACACCATCCTACCGTTTTCATAAACCGCCGTCTTCGTGACCAAGCCGTCTTCATCGTAATATTCAATATAATAATCTTTATCTCCGCCGTACTTTTCACTCGTCTGAACACTGCCGACAGTACGGTCCTCAAAGTCGGGATCAACTGCAATCGGAGCTTTCTGCGTTGTTGCTGCAGTTCCTGCTTCAGTTGCATCACCTTCTGCCGGCGTACTGTTGCAGGCAGAAAAAACTGAAATAATTATTAATATAATTGAAAGGCAAACGCTAAATTTCTTCATTTATTTTCATCCTTTTGCTATAAAATTGATATTACTGATACATATTAACTTAGAAAAGAAAAAAAGTCAAAAATTTTTTCAAAAAAGTATTGACAAATCTCTTAAATCAATTATAATAATAGTAACAATTATCATTATTGATTGGAGGTCATACAATGGCAGTAACGAAACACAGCAAGCAACGCGATGCAATTATGGATGAGTTGTGCCAAAGGCATGACCACCCGACAGCCGAGGAGCTTTACCTGGCTCTTAAAATGAAGATGCCTAATCTCAGCCTCGGAACGGTTTACAGAAATCTGAATATGCTTTCCGATGACGGAACGATTCAGAAAATCTCGGTCGGCGGTGCTGATCACTTTGACGGCAACGCAAATAATCATTATCATATGCTCTGCTCGGAGTGCAAAAGACTTTACGATGTCACCTACCCCTTGCTGGAGGATATTGAGAAAAAAGCAGTAAACTTTGTAGACGGAAAGATTACATCACATACGATAACATTCATCGGTGTATGTAACGGATGTCTGCATTGAATATAAAAAATTAATTATTTAAATTTATTTGGAGGTAAAT
This sequence comes from Clostridia bacterium, assembly GCA_017942105.1. Taxonomy (GTDB): domain Bacteria; phylum Bacillota; class Clostridia; order Oscillospirales; family Acutalibacteraceae; genus CAG-488. Next base: position 48,015 of record JAGAVE010000074.1, read on the forward strand.
TATTATGGCAAAATGGGTATGTAGCGTATGCGGTTATGTTCACGAGGGAGATTCAGCACCTGAATTCTGCCCGCAGTGCAAGGTTCCTGCAGAGAAGTTCACAAAGCAGGAAGAAAACAATCTTTCATGGGCAGCAGAGCACGTTGTAGGCGTAGCACAGGGTGTTTCTGAAGACATCATTATGGACCTTCGTGCAAACTTTGAAGGTGAATGTTCAGAGGTTGGTATGTACCTTGCAATGGCAAGAGTTGCTCACCGTGAAGGCTATCCTGAAATCGGTCTTTACTGGGAGAAGGCAGCTTATGAAGAGGCTGAGCATGCAGCTAAGTTTGCAGAGCTCCTCGGTGAAGTTGTAACAGACTCAACAAAGAAGAACCTTGAGCTCAGAGTTGCTGCTGAGAACGGCGCAACAGCAGGTAAATTTGACCTTGCTAAGAGAGCTAAGGCAGCTAACCTTGACGCTATCCACGATACAGTTCACGAAATGGCTCGTGACGAAGCAAGACACGGCAAGGCATTCCAGGGTCTTCTTGAGAGATATTTTGGTTAATTAAACCCCAATAAATAAACGAAGAGTGGCTGAAAAGCCACTCTTTTTTTGATTAAGTCTTCAGGACACAGAACTGTATAAAACATTAGTCCATTTACATAAAAGCAAGATGCGATATTGAGTATTAATCAGAATCATTCATCAACAGTAACTGAACCAGATACCTTGATAATTTCAACCTTGATATCAGTATCGGATAACTCGTCATAAATCGGCATATTGTCGCTCCATTCACCCTTATAGTTTTCCCATTCAAGGTTCGCTGTTGTTGACCATTTTCCGTCGCTTGAAAGATCAAAAGTAATTTCTTTGTAATTAGCTGACATATTGTATTCTACTTCGCTGCGTTTATTTCCGCTTGTGAATTCCCAACCGCAATTCAAACCACCACCGACCCAAATCTGACAAGTGATTGATACATTTTTAAACTCAGAACCACTCTTATTTACTGTTTCAACAAGTATACTTGCAGCACCCTTTGCACCGAAATAACCACCTGAAAAACCATAACCTTCATAGAATTCACATTCTTTAACCTTTGAAGAAAAGCTCAGATAGGAGCCAATGTTTTCGGCAGTAAGGTCAACCTGATTTGCTTTAGCTTCCTCACTCTTATCCTCGCCACAGGCAACAAAAGACAAACACATCACCATCGCCAGAAATAAAGCTAAAAATTTTTTCATCGATTTTTCCTCCATTTACATTTTAAAATCAGTGTAAAACGATAGCAAGAACATATAAATACAACCGGATTTAAAATCAAAAACCGACATATTCTCTGCATTTCGTCTCGCAATTGTCATTATAACTCAACTTTTGACTTGTGTCAGTAGCATTATGCGATTGTGACAAGGTTTATTATTTGTGTTAATGTCCATAAAATATAAATATTAAGTATTTTAGGTGGGATAGTTTTGAAACAGGAATACAAAGAACTTTACGAAAAATTCGGTTTGAATGTTGTGTTTTACCGCAAAAAGAAAAAATTGACCCAACTTCAGTTAGCAGAACTCGCCGATATAGACAGAAGCCATATAAGCGCAATCGAACTTGGAAAGGTCGGAGTGTCCTTTGATGTTATCTTCAAGCTTTGCGAGGTTCTCGAAATAACACCTAAGGAATTATTTGATTTCAGGTAGTAACATAAAAAACGGAGCAGACGAAAATCTGCTCCGTTTTGAACTATAAAGAAATTAAAGAAGAATTTGTTCAGCTAAGAAATTGAGCAAAAAACTCAAGGACAGGTGCAAATGCCTGAACAATTGTTTCACTTTTAAAAGCATTTTCCCAATCAACAGAACCGAGTAATGCATTCAAAGCTTCAGTATCTATTCCTAATAAACTTCCAATTCCTGTAAATACATATTCCAAGGCTAATAAAGGTAATATAAAAATAAGAACCATAGGTGAACCCATCATAATAAACTACCTCCTAACTTTTAATAAATCTATTGTATATATGTATACATATGTTGTCAAGTGTTTTGCAAAAAAGAAACCGTAGCTAGATGCTACGGTTTTAAGTCTATATTGGTTACGCACCTTCAAAACTGAACAAAGACATGTAGTAAAGTGAGTTTAGCTTTTCGCTTATTCGTACCTGAACCAATAATTCCTTATGGTCAAGCCCTCGACCTATTAGTACTGCCCAGCTGAAAGTATCACTACTCTTACACCTGCAGCCTATCAACCTCATAGTCCTTGAGGGGTCTTACTAGCTTATGCTATGGGATATCTTATCTTGGAGGGGGCTTCACGCTTAGATGCTTTCAGCGTTTATCCCGTCCGCACTTAGCTGCCCAGCCGTGCCATTGGCATGACAACTGGTGCACCAGCGGTGCGTCCATCCCGGTC
>JAGAVE010000011.1 GCA_017942105.1 Clostridia bacterium
GTTTTCGCTTTCAGGATGAATTTCCGGATAGCAAGCTCCGCCGACGCAGAAATCACCAAGCGAATGAATCTCCTCAATGAGCTGACTTGCATATGTATAATACTGCTTATCAGGAAAAACAAAATCCTTCGGAATATCTCCACGAAGAGCAAGAATATTTTCAATGCCGTTATTCTTAAGCTCATTTACAACCGTGTGTATTTTATCTCTTGTTGAAGTAAGGCAAGTAAGATGAGCAAGAGGCGTTATGCCGTTTTCCTTGACGGAATTTGCAATCTCCGTCGTAAAGCCGCTCGTCGTTCCTGCCGCGCCGTATGTTACGCTCATAAAAGAGGGCGAAAGCTTTGCAAGCTCGTTTATGACAGCTCGCGTGCTTTCAACCTTACCCCATTCCTTCGGAGGAAAGACTTCAAAAGAAACCGTAACTTTATTATTTTTTATTATTTCCTTAACTTTCAATTGGAACACCTGCCGATTATAATTCTGCTATCATAATATCACTACTCTTTTGTATTTTCAATATTTTAAAATACAAAAAGGTGCTTCGTTTTACCGAAACACCTTAATTTTCGTTGTAACTCTATCTAAAATTACTTAGCAATGTCAATAACTCGATTTTCACGAATAACATTGACCTTGATCTGACCGGGATACTCGAGCTCTTCCTCGATTTTCTTAACAATATCCCTTGCGACCAATACCATCTGGTCATCAGATACAGCTTCAGGCTTAACCATAATTCTGACTTCACGGCCTGCCTGAATTGCGTATGACTTTTCAACGCACGGGAACGAGCTTGTAATTTCTTCAAGCTTTTCAAGTCGCTTGATGTAATTCTGAAGATTTTCGCGCCTTGCACCGGGTCTTGCGGCTGAGACCGCATCGGCTGCCTGAACGAGACAAGCAACAATCGTCTTAGCTTCAACATCACCGTGGTGAGCGTGAATTGCGTGAGTAACTGCTTCGTTTTCTCTGTACTTCTTAGCGTACTCAACGCCGAGTTCAATGTGTGTACCTTCCATTTCGTGGTCAAGTGCCTTGCCGATATCGTGAAGAAGACCGGCACGCTTTGCCGTCTTAACATCTGCGCCTAACTCCGCAGCCATAAGACCTGCAATGTAAGAAACCTCCAATGAATGATTAAGTACATTCTGACCGTAACTTGTACGGTATCTCAGCTTGCCAAGCTGTTTGATAAGCTCAGGATGAATTCCGTTGACACCTGCGTCAATTGCGGCTCTTTCACCTGTCTGCTTGATTGTGTGTTCAACTTCGCGCTTTGACTTTTCGTAAAGCTCCTCAATTCTTGTCGGATGGATACGACCGTCCGCGATAAGTTTTTCAAGAGTAAGTCTTGCAATTTCACGGCGAACCGGCTCAAAGCAGGAAACCGTAATTGCTTCGGGAGTATCGTCAATAATAAGATCAACGCCCGTAATTGTTTCGAGGGCTCTGATGTTTCTGCCCTCGCGGCCGATGATTCGACCCTTCATTTCATCGTTCGGCAATGCTACGACGGATACCGTTGCATCTGCACTGTGATCCGCTGCGCAACGCTGAATTGCTGTTGCAATAATTTCGCGAGCCTTCTCCTCAGCTTCATCTCTGGTCTTCTGTTCATAATCAAGAATCTTGACAGCTTTTTCGTGAATAAGACTGTCTTCAAGAGTTTTGAGAAGATAATCTCTTGCCTGGTCTTTAGTATAACCTGAAATTCTTTCAAGCATTTCAATCTGGCTACGCTTGATTGTTTCAATCTCTTCAGCTTTCTGTTCAGCTTCCTTGATTTTTCCTGCGAGAGTTTCTTCTTTCTTTTCGATATTCTCGATTTTCTTATCAAGGCTTTCTTCCTTCTGAACAAGTCTGCGTTCCTGCCTTTGAAGTTCACTGCGGCGTTCGCGGTTTTCACGCTCAGCCTCAGTACGCTGCTTATGAATCTCATCCTTTGCTTCAAGGATAGCTTCCTTTTTCTTTGACTCAGCTTTTGAAATAGCTTCGTTAAGAATTCTTGTTGCTTCCTGCTGAGCAGAGCCGATAGCTGATTCAGCAACCTTCTTACGGTAGATGATACCAATCACAACACCAATTGCAAGAGCCACAAGCGCAGCAGCGACGATGACTATTACCCATGTTGTTGTACTCAAAACTTAAATGCACCTCCTGTTAGATTTTTTTCAAACTTATATTTTGATTTAAGTTAGTTGTATACAACAGATTGTATAGAAGTTTTTGTCAGGAACAATCTGTTGGCGATAGCTAAATTTTGGCATACTTAACTATCATCCGTTTTATTTTAGCGCAAATCAAGTACCGTGTCAAGTAATATTCAACACTTTTATGCTTTAATGTATAAAAAAATCTGAGCTCTACAGTAAATTATATTTAAAAATCAACAAATATAAAACCGCTTGAACCGCAAAAAGAAAACAGCCGGAAATCCGACTGTTTTTGTGTTATATAATGCTTTTTAAGAATTCATAGCCCTTCGGCACTCCCGTCAAAGGACTTTCCTGTCCCTCGTATTCAAGAGTAACCCAACCGTCATAGCCTGCGCCCTTTATTAAATCAAGACATTCTTTAACCGGAACAATACCGTCGCCGAGAACCGAACCGCAGAGATGGTTGTCTGCCCTTGTTCTGAACCAGCCTTCGGGGCGGTCTTCTGACTTATCTTTATAATAGAAATCCTTGACATGGGCATACGCAATATAACTCACCGCAACTTTAACGGCATCAAGCGGATTTTCATCGGCACACATAAAGTTTCCGATATCGACAAGCCAGCCGAAATTTTCGTGACCAACAGCCTTCATAAGAGCTTCGACACGGTCGCTCTGCTGGCAATAATATCCGTGATTTTCGACTGAAGTTCTGATACCCTTTGTTGCCGCATATTCAGTAACGGCTCTGCATCCCTTCGCAAGAACGGGAAGATACTTTTCAAAGCCTTCAAGAGAAAATCTTTCCTCTTCAGGGCCACCCGTTGCATCGTGACGCATAACCTTTACGCCGAGAATCTCAGCAATATCAACTTCACCCTTAAGGCGTTCGATCTCGCTGTCGCAATCCTTATTTACAAAATCAGCACCGATTGCATAATTTGTTATCGGAAGTGAAAGCTCATCTGAAAGAGCCCTGAGTGCTTTCGCGTGGTCAATTTTTGCTACACCTTCGGGAGGATTGATTTCTGCAAACTCAATGCCGTCAAATCCCTGCTCCTTTGCAAGGCGCATACGGCTGAAATCGTCTGTACCCAAAGCAGAATAGCTATAGCTGCTGACAGAAATTTTCATAATCAAACACCCATCTTTGCGTTAAGAAAGTCGACTGCTTTTCTGATGTCGCGTGCAGGATCGTCGCCAACCTCACGCTCGATTGTAAGGAAGCCCTTATAGCCGATATCCTCAAGAGCCTTGAGGTATTCATTCCAGTTTACGCTACCCTCACCGAGAGGAACTTCGATGAATGAATCGTGAGTAACGATATGAGATTCAACCATTCCGTAAACGATTTCGGGGTCAACAAAGAAATTCTGCTTACCGTCCTTAGCATGAGTATGTACAATATAATCCTTAAGATTATGAACAGCCTTTGCAGGGTCATCACCCGTAACCATAACGAGGTTTGCAGGGTCAAGGTTTACGCCGACACCCGTTGAGCCGAGAGAATCAAGGAATGTTTTGAGAGTTGCCGATGTTTCGGGACCTGTCTCAATTGCGAAATGAGCATTGATGCTGTCAGCATAACGGCTGAGTTCAAAGCAAGCCTCCTGAAGAACCTTGTATCTGTCGTGGTTCGGATCTGAGGGAACAACACCGATATGAGTTGTAACAACATCTGTTTCAAGCTCTTTTGCAAGGTCAAGAATTCTCTTTGACTTTTCGATCTTTGCAGGGTTACGGTCAGCAAATGCGAATCCGCCACCGCCGAGGTCACCGCAGAGAGCTGAAATTACAAGACCGTTATCCTTAACAAGATTAAGGAAATCCTTTCTCTGCTGAGCTGAAAGATTTTCGGGTGCCATTTCGCCGCTCGTTGAGTAAACCTGGATA
>JAGAVE010000012.1 GCA_017942105.1 Clostridia bacterium
AATTAGCTGTTCACAGCAGAAAATACAACAATTTCCCAATGCGTCCGTTAAATTGGAAATCTCCCGCTGATTATATCAAGGCTTTTATCAACTTCGGCGAAGTTTTCTAATTTTGTAACACATCATTGACAAACCTACAATCGGCAGGCTTCGCTTTCCGTTTTCATACATCCCGTATGCCTGAGAAGTGACTTTTAAAATCCGAGCAACATCTTCCTGCCGCAGATCGTTGTCAATTCTGAGGTCGTAAAGTCTTTTTGTATAGTCCAATTGCTCACCACCCTGCAGTTTTCTCTATCGCTATGATACAACAAATTGTTTCATTTTTCTTGACACGAAACAATTTGTTTGGTAGACTATGTACAATGAAACAATTTGTTTCATTGAAAGGAGATTAAATATGAAAGTAAAGAAAATTCTGGCGCTCCTTATGTCCGCGGCAACTATGATTACGATGTTTGCGGCTTGCGGCAAAGGTGACGGCGAAAGCAAAGACGGCGAGACGACAACAACAACGGCAGCTTCAGCAGTGCAGAACAATAAACCGGTAGAGATTGATATAACAAAGGGCATTACTGCCAAAAAGATTGGTTCTTACAAGAAGAATGAAGATGTTTCTTTCAGTTCTCCAACGGGTGTTGTTTATGAAACGGCTGACGGTAAGTTCGGTATTATTTCCGCAGACGGCAAGCACGATACGGGGGCGATATACACTTCTTGCGGATATGAGAGCGAGTATTTTGTTGTCAGCAAAACCGATTATTCGAAAGCAGACTCTATTGACGATTTCAATGCGGACGGCATGGTTGATGCAAACGGTAAAGAAATCATTCCAATGGGTTATACAAGCTTCACCAGAATAAATGACCGTTATTACCGAGCAGACAAAATAACTGAAATAACTGAAAACGAAGAAGAAGCTCTGGTATATTTCTCAGATGACAAATATCAGACTCAGTACAAAGAAGGCGATGTTTTGTGCAAGGGTACATGGGAAATTTATGATATGGAAACAGGAAAGACGGTTCCCGGTGCAACAGGCACGAAGGCTTATAAGCCTTCAGCGAATGGGTTTGCTCTTGAATATACAACAGATTCAAAGCAAGTAAAGAAAGTCGGCCCCGGAGGAAATGCAATTCCTTCAAACGCAAGAATTCTTGAAAATGACTGCTACAGTATACAGAGCGACAAAAAAGTTACCGTATATGATGCTTACGGAGCAAAGCTCTTCGAATATACAGGTGAGAGCTATGTATCCGTTTATGCTGCGGGAAAAGACCGTTTTGCAATCCACGACAGCTCTAAGAAATATTTTATCGTCGATAAGAGCGGTAAGGCAATCAGCAAGGAGTTTGATTCTTCAATCAACAGCAGTACGGAAGAATTTATCATTTCAAACGGCAGGATTTACGACTATAACGGAAACCTTATTGTTGACGGCGATTATCATACAATTCAGAAAGACAGTGTGACAAACGGTGTGTGGTATATTTCGGGAAATGACGGTAAAGCTCTTATAAAATATGACGGAACTGCTCTTTTCCAATGCAAGAATAACGACGGCGTCGGAATCTATTCAACTCATTTTGCAGTTTCAAGAAACAGCGACGGCTTGTATTATTCCTTTGCTGACAAGGATTATGTTATTGACGGTAATTCAGTTGCTCCGTGGCTCATAAGAGCACAATCGGAAGATGGGTCTGATGCATGGCTTGTTGATACTTTGTCAGGCAAAAAGATTATTGAAGGCTATTCTTATTATTATGCCTATGAAGCAAACGGAAAGTATTATATCCATGCAACAAGCTATGAGCTTGACAGCGTAGATGTTTACGAAATAAGCAAAGCATAATCTTACTGCAAAAGGAAGGAGAAAGTATTATGGAACGGATTTTGATGGCGGCTGTTGTCGGTGCTCTGGTAGGGGCCATCACTTCACTTATAGGCTATACAAGATTTAAAAAGCTTCTTGGCTCCTGTGAAACAGCGGCGGGAGATCCGGGTTCTTTTGAATATAAAGGAAAGTATTATGACGCGAACGCATACATTCAGCGAAGAGCCGAAGCTTTCGGCCAGATGAAGGCTAAGGAACTGCTGAAGATGATAAAGAAAGCAGAGAAAAAGCTCGCGAAGAGCAAAAATCCTCAGTTTGATGCGGTCGAGCTGGAGGCTCTTAAGTACGCACTGACATTGGCAGGAAACAAATAAAGATCAGGCCGGTTTTGTGTGTTTTAAACACGAAGCCGGTCTTGTGTTATACATATCTATATCATCAGTCGGGAGTGCCTCCCGGGAAAGAAGGTTATTTTTATGGCAAAACCAATCGAACAGCAAGTTGCAGAGCTTACAAATGAGCAGAGAAGCAACATTAAATCCATTTATAAAAAGGCGGTTATTGCAGAAATCTGTTGTATAATTATCGGTCTGATTATTTCTGCGTGCTCATTTGTATTTGTTGCAGTGAAAGCAGAAGAGGCAAAGGACAGATATGAAATGCTTGAAACACAGCAGGCACTCAATGAAATGAACGGCACATTTAGTTTTGCGTTGAGCGATGAAGAAATGGAAGCAATGGATGAATACTATGACTACAAAGGAATTCAGATTTTCAGTCTTTTGCCGGGTTTGGGTTTAAGTTTGATTGGAATAATTGTGTCGTACTGCATTATGAAGGCTAAATATCCATACTACAGCGAAGGAAAATACAAATATCTTAGAAATAGCGGATATTATAATGCGCCTCAGCAGAGTGTTGCCCCGCAGAATTATAATCAGAACTATCCGCAGCACAGACAGTAATGTCTTATTAAAAAACGGTGGAGGACTTCGGTCTTCCGCCGTTTTTTAGGTAAAACTGTTTTTACAGCTTCGATTCATTGCCGTGTATACTTTAAATCACAGGGAGAGATAAACAAATAAATTCACAAAAGAGAGGATAACGAATATGAACAGAAACTACTACTCACAGGGAAGAAATTACACGGGCAGCTACTCAGTTTTCGAAGCATCTTATGATAATGATACAAGGCTCGGCCTTTTTGCAAACGCGGCTCTTGCAGGTCTTGCCGCAGTGCTTCTTTTCGCCTCCGTGATAGCGGTTGTGTTCATCTCAGAGGTAGCAGGATGGGGATATATCTTATCTTCAATGATTATGTTTGCCGTTGATGCGCTCGTTATGCTCTCAGCAGTGAAATTAACTAAGGCGTTAAAGGTTTGGAAGCTTAACAGGCAGCAGCCTGCTATCCGCTGGGCATAATCAAGTCGGTTGAATAATCAAAAAGAAACGGAGACGCTTCATAAAGAAGTTGTCTCCGTTTAGCTTTATATATTTTGTTTATACCTGCCTTGCGATAAGATCATCAAAGCTTTCTCTTTTAACTGCAACATAATCCTTTTCACCGTCAAGCATAATGACGGGAGGCTTGCAGATTGCGTTATAGTTTGAACTCATTGCGAAGTTATATGCGCCCGTTGTAAGGACAGCTATCGTATCGCCTCTTTCAGGCTTAGGGATCTTTACGCCTTCCTGAATAAGGTCTCCGCTTTCGCAGCAACGGCCTGCAACCGTACATTCATAGTCGGCAGGCTCGTTCGCCTTGTTTGCGACCATAACCGTGTATGCAGACTGGTAAAGAGCGTATCTCGGGTTGTCGGGCATACCACCGTCAATTGAAACATAGTTCTTGAAGCCCTTGATTTCCTTGCGCGTGCCTGCAGTATAAAGCGTAAGTCCTGCATCTGCAACGATGCTTCTGCCGGGCTCCATAAGGATAGTCGGCATATTAACGCCGTGCTTTGCACATTCAGCCTTAACAAGGTCTGCAATTCCTTCGATGTTCTTTGCATAGTCGATTTCGGGGTCGGCTTCAACATATTTAACGCCCATACCGCCGCCGAGGTTGAGTACGCTTGCCTCAAAGCCGAGCTGAGACTTCATATCCGCGAGGAATTTTATCATAATAACAGCCGCATCGCAGAAGGGGTCGTATTCAAAAATCTGCGAGCCGATATGGCAATGATATCCCATAAGAGCGATATTTTCTTTTGAAAGAGCAAGCTCAACAAGCTCTTTTGCCTGACCCGTTTCGATAGCGGCGCCGAATTTTGAATCGACATTACCCGTGCTGATCTTTGCATGGGTATGAGGGTCGATGCCGGGAGTAAGACGAAGAAGAATTTTCTGCTTTATGCCCTTGTTTGCGGCTTCGCGGTCGATTGCGTTAAGCTCTTCAACATTGTCGCAGACGAAATAGCCGATGCCGTTTTCGATTGCAAAAGCGATGTCAAAGTCAGTTTTGTTGTTTCCGTGGAAATATGCGTTTTCCATCGGGAAGCCTGCCTTGACAGCCGTGTAAAGCTCACCGGGGGAAACAACATCGATTCCCATCTCTTCCTCTTTCATAATCTCATAAATTCTCTTGAAGCAGAGAGATTTACTTGCAAAAAGAGGCATTGATTTTCCGCCGAAAAATTCGCTCATTGCGCCTTTGTAAATACGGCACTTTTCTCTTATTTTGTTTTCGTCCATTATATATGCAGGGGTCTGATATTTTGCGGCAAGCTCTACCGTATCGTGTCCTGCAAAGGTAAGATGACCGTTTTCGTTAACACCAAGGTTATTGCAGATCATTTGACTTCCTTCTTCCTTATAGCATATGCGCTCTTATTTCCTCGCCCGATTTATCAATGAGCTGAGCGGGAGCAATATCAAAAACAGTCTTACAGCCTGAATCGCCCGCCTTGCTGAGATTGTATGCGGCTCGTGCATATGCCGCAAGAACACTGCCTGTAAACTCAGGGTTTGATTCGAGGTTGAGGCTGTATTCGATTGTGTGTTTTGTGTTAAGGTCAAATCCCGTGAATCCGCTTCGGATAACTCTGCCGCCGTGGGGGATACCCATATGGTCGCGCTGAAGCTCTTCAAGGGAGATGAAATTTACTGTTGTATCGTAATCGGCAAAGTAATTCGGCATCGTAACGATTTCCTTTTCAATCCTTGCCTTGTCTGCGCCTTCTTCAACAACGACGAAGCATTCTCTTGTATGCTTCTGCCTTGTTGTCAGCTCAGGGTTTTCGCCGTTACGCACGCTTTCGACAGCGCTTTCAACGGGTACTGTATACTGACGGGCATCAATGACGCCTTCAATTCGTCTGATTGCGTCCGAATGACCCTGGCTTACGCCCTTACCCCAGAAAGTGTAATCGTTTCCGTTGGGGAGGATTGCATTCATATAAAGGCGATTGAGGGAAAACATTCCCGGGTCCCAACCGACGGAGATGATTGCAACCTTGTTTCCTGATTTTGCACTATTGTCAACATTTGCAAAGTGCTCAGGGATTTTTGCATGAGTGTCGAAGCTGTCTATAACATTGAAGTTTTCTGCAATTGCGGGAGTTGATTCGGGGAGGTCTCTTGCGCTTCCGCCGCAGTTTATAATAACATCGATGTCGTCTTTATAGTCTGCGATTTTATCGTAGGGATATACCTTGACACCTTCTGTTTTTATTTTAACGGAATCGGGGTCTCTTCTTGAAAAAACTGCAACAAGCTCCATATCGGGGTTGTTTTTAACTGCAGCTTCAACTCCTTTTCCGAGGTTACCGTAACCTGCTATACCAATTCTTATCATAAAAACACCTTATTCCGTAACAATGCTGTTCATATTGTAAAGTCCTGCAGGCTTGTTGAGAATAAACTCTGCCGCAGAAACTGCGCCCTCTGCAAACAATGCTCTTGAGTGGGCTTCGTGCTTGAGGGTAATGGTCTGGCTGTCTGTTGAAACGAGAACCTCGTGAATACCTATGATATTTCCTCGTCTTACAGCGTGAATGCCGACCTCATTTTTCTCTCTTTTTGCGTTGCCCTCACGGCCGAAAACAAACTGAGCCTTTTCGCGGACTGCCTTGATTGCGTTTGCAATCATAAGAGCCGTACCGCTCGGAGCGTCGAGCTTGCGGTTATGATGAGTTTCAACGATTTCGATATCAGCATCGGGCATTGTAGCCGCCGCCTTGACTGCGAGCTCACAAAGAAGAGCTACGCCGAGTGACATATTTGCAGAGTGGAAAACTGCAATCTTTTTGCCTGCCTCTTCGATGAGAGAAAGCTCCTCAGGAGTGTGTCCCGTTGTTGCAACAACTGTCGGGATATTATTCTTCACGGCATAGTCGAGAAGCTCCTTTGTTCCGAGATGGTTTGAAAAGTCGATGATAATATCAGCTTTTCCGGAAAAATCGTTTATATCCGTGTAACAGCCGCTTTCAGCCGCCATTTTGTCTACCTTCGCGGCGACGCTCATAGTCTCGGAAGCTTCAACTATTTTTTCAACTTCCTTACCCATTCTGCCGCACGCGCCGTTGATGAGTACATTTATCATACATTCAACCCCTGCTGACGCATAAGAGCGAGTAAGTTCTGCTTGTGTGCATCTTCCATCGGAGTAAGGGGAAGACGGAGATAATCTTCGCCGTAACCCATAGCGGCCATAGCAGCCTTAACGGGAATCGGGTTAACCTCGCAGAAAAGAGCGTTGATAAGGGGAAGGTAATCAAGCTGCATCTTAAGAGCTTCGTCTGTCTTACCTTCGAAGAACTTGTGACACATCTGTGATGTTTCCTTAGGAAGAACATTTGAAAGAACGGAGATAACACCTGAACCGCCGAGAGAAAGAAGGGGAATAACCTGATCGTCGTTACCTGAGTAGAGGTCAAGTCTGTCGCCGACGATAGCCATTGTCTCAACGATCTTTGAAATGTTGCCGCTTGCTTCCTTGATACCTGTAATCATCGGATGGTCAGCAAGAACGCCGTATGTTGCAGGCTCAATGTTGCAGCCGGTTCTTGAAGGAACATTGTAAAGAAGGCAGGGCTTTGTGCTTTCGTCAGCAATAGCCGTGAAGGTCTTGATAAGACCGTTCTGAGTAGCCTTGTTGTAGTACGGTGTAACGAGGAGCATACCTTCGTAGCCGATTTCGCAAGCGAATTTTGTAAGGTCGATTGCGTATGCAGTGTCGTTTGAGCCTGTACCTGCGATCATAGGAACCTTGCCTGCCGCACGCTTGTATGCAAACTCAAGAGCGTCTCTGTGCTCTTCGTCTGAAAGAGTTGAGCCTTCGCCTGTTGTGCCGCAGATAACGAGAGCGTCAATGCCTTCGTCGATCTGCCAGTCGATGAGCTTGCCGAAGTTTTCGTAATCGATACCTTCTGCGTTAAGCGGTGTGATGAGGGCTGTAGCGGCGCCTCTGAAAATGCTGTTTTCTGTCATTTTAAAAACTCCTTTGTTTAGGTAATAAGCAATAAAAAATAGCCGATTTGCATCGACTACCCGAATTTGTTCCGGCAATACTGCCGTGAAAAAATGTAAGATAGCTCTCCGCAATATGCGACAATAGGCGGGATCTTATTCCCGACTACCAGCACAGCCTTTGGCTTGGCTGCCTTCGGCAACGATTCCTTTCACATCTGCCGTAAGCCTTGCCGGAGCCTTGAAAAGCAGGTGCTACTGATAATGCGATGCGCCTCTATCGTTAATTTTTTATTAACTTTGGGATATAGTATCATACTATATTATAAATTGCAAGAGTTTTTTTGTATTTTATTAAAATTTAGTTTAGTGAATATTTAACAAACAAAGAATGTTGTATTTGTAAAAGATAGCAACAAAAATCTGTGCTGATTTTTCGTGGGAATATTAAGTTGTATTCGGCATTTGTTGACACGGTTTCGGGGGAAGTGTATAATTACATTAATAAAAGCACTGAAAGGAACTCGAATGAAAACTTTTACAATAAATAACTGTACGAAAAAGAATATAATTGTTGAGTTTCAGGGCAAACAACAAACTGTTTCGGCAGATAGTATGCAGACAATAGAAGCCGAAGAAACTGACACATTGCGAATATTTAAAGCTGAAAATAATTCCACACGCTTGTGTATGGCGAAATATTTTGACAATGAAGCTTTAAGAAAAATATGGATCAAGTTAGTTTTGTTAATCAATTTTGATTTATATATTGACATCAAAAACGCTCCGAAGCGTATTACTATAAACGAAAGATATTATCATTTTTACACTATTTTAATATTTAGTATGTTGCAGCTAAATGGTGACAATAAGGTTTATTATGGATATCATAAAAACTCGGATAAAAAGAAATTATTTTTTGTTTCGGTGCTTACAATGTTGTCTATGGTTGCGACTTGCGTTGTTATGACGGTTGTTTCTTTGTTTGCTTTATTTGATGATTTTTCAGCATTTTCTGTGGCCATCACTCTTATTGATATAGGACTTGTCTGGATGGTTATCAGTTTTGCAAAAGTATTAAGTAAGTTTAACCGATTCAACGATAATCTTTCATATATATTGAAGGAATCAAAGATATCTAATGTTTATTATGATAACGGACGAGTTATAAAGTATAGGGATTTTTCGGACTGAAATTGATATAAAACTGCAAACAAAAACCGCACAGGGGTTTTCCCTGTGCGATTTTATTATTTTTAATTTATGCGGCCCAGAAGAAGAACGGGTAAAGAACAACTCTCATAACCTTAACGATACCGTTCATAAGGTTTCTGAGGATGCCTGCGAACCAATAGTAAGCCTTACCGTGATTGCCTTCGGGAAGCTTTGAGCCTTCCTCAAGAGCGAGGTCTGATGTGTAGATCATTGATCTTTCATATGTTGAAAGGTCGTTCTCGTCAAGAGTGATCATCATAAAGCCCTGAACTGTCATATCATAGTATGAGTTGTATGTTGAGCCGGGAACATTAACTGCATCGATTCCGTTGATGTTTGCAACATATGAGTTGATGTGGTCATGGCCGAAGAAAACAGCCTGAACGTCGCCACGCTCTGTGATTGCATCCCACTGACCTTCGCAGTCAGGTGAAGGACAAGCCTGCTCAAACATCCAGCCTTCTTCAAAGCCCCAGATGTTGGGAAGGTATGTAGCTGCTGTGCCGTCTGAGAAGTTTGTTGAGCCGAGTGCGCCGAGGTCGCCCTTAACTGTGAACATAACTTCCTTTGCTACCTCTGCAGGAACGATGTGCTGGAACATAAGTGAAGGAACCTTGCCGCCGTTTGCAGCTTCAAGCTCTTTGCTTACGCCGTCATACCATTCAAGCTGGTCAGCACGAACGCAGTCATAACCGCCTTCGATATAGTCGCCGCTGTCCATCATCCAGAGGTTGAAAGCTGTCTTTGAACCGTCTGATGAGAGGATCTCAAGGTTGTGTGTGCCTGAACCGTGGAGAGCGGGGTCTGCATCGTAAGCGAGGCAGTTGTCAAATTCCATATACTTTGCAAGTTTCTCGTCTTTTGTTGAGCCCTTGTGAGCATCCTGGTCGTCGTGGTTACCGAAAACGAGTGTGAACGGGATGTCTCTGTCAACAAGGGGATTGAGAAGGTCGGCATAACCTGCCCAGTATTCTTCGTCTTTTTCAGCAGACATAACGATGTCGCCAAGGAAGATAACGAGGTCGGGCTGAGCCTTGTCGAGAGCCTGGTTGAAAGCGTTTTTGAAGTCTTCTTCAATGGGGAAGCCGTCCTGAGGGTCAGCAACGATCATTATCTCAAACTTTCCGTCTTCGCCGAACTGAAGAGCGCCGTTTTTGCTGTTATCTGCTGCGAATGAAACTGATGAAAGAGAAAGCATCATCAGAGCAGCAAGAAGCACTGCAAGAATCTTTTTCATAGTGAATACCTCCTGAAATATTCATAATAATGTGCAAGTATTTTATCACAATCGGAAAATCAAGTCAATTAAAATCAGAGAGTTTTGCCCTCGTAATTCTCATCTTTGTTGAAAAACCACACATAGCCGACATCATTGCCGTGCATTGTGCTGAATTCTCCGTCCTCATAAATGAGTGCCGCACCGTTCTCAATTCCGACACCCGAAAGGGGACGGCTTTTGATTTCGTCCTTGAAATTATACCAGCCGTTGCCTTCAAAATGAGGACAGGCACTGTAAGGCAGGATGCCGAGACAGTCACAGAAAATAAAGCTTCTGTCAGGTCCGCAATCGTCATAACCTTCCTTGAACCAGCAGACGGCGCCTGCACTGTAGCCGGACATAACGATGCCCTTTTCGTAAGCCTCGCGAAGGATATCCGAAGCGCCCGTTTCGTTCCAGGTGTTCATCATAAATTCAACATTTCCGCCGCCGACATAGATAACATCGGCAGAGAGGATTTTTTCGCGGATATCGTCGCGCGTGAGAGACTTATCCGTCAGAAAAAGATAGTCAAAGCTGCAGCCGCAGCCGAGGAAAATGTCCCTTATATGCTCGTCGCCCTCAATGTCGTCAAAGCCTGCTGTCGGAAGAAAGAGGACGGCAGGATTTTCTTTTTTTGCGCAGGATGCGATGTATTCAAGAATGTTTTTGATTTCGCCGTCATCGTAGCGTCCGCCGCCAACGGCAATGATTTTTCCCATAGTTCAGTCACCTCGTCTGTAGTATGTTGTTATTCTAAACCAAAAAAGGGACATAATCAACTGTTGTTTTTTTCGTTAAACTGTGTTAAAATTTTCTCGTATACGAACTTTAACGGAGGTTAAACTATGACGCGTTACGAATATGCAAAGGATTTATATGCAAAAATAGGTATCGACACCGAAGCGGCTATCGAAAAGCTTTCGGCTTTGCCGATTTCAATGCACTGCTGGCAGGGCGACGATGTTGTCGGCTTTGACTCAAAGGAGGCTCTTTCAGGCGGCATCCAGACAACGGGTAACTACCCCGGCAAGGCTACAACTCCCGAAGAGCTTATGGCAGATATTGATAAGGCCTGCTCTCTCATCCCCGGCAAGAAGAAGCTCAATCTTCACGCAAGCTATGCGATTTTTGAAGGCGGCGAGTTTGCAGACAGAGACGCAATCGAGCCGAAGCACTTTGCAAAATGGGTTGAATATGCTAAGGAGAGGGGAATGGGTATCGACTTTAACCCGACATTTTTCTCTCATCCGATGGTAAAGGATAATCTTACTCTTTCTTCGCCGGATGAAGAAGTGCGCACTTTCTGGGTCAACCACGGCAAGGCTTGCCTTAAGATTGCTCAGTATTTTGCAGAGGAAACAGGCGTTCCCTGCGTTATGAATATCTGGATTCCCGACGGATACAAGGATATCCCGGCAGACAGATTCTCACCCAGAGCTCGCTTCAAGAAGTCTCTTGACGAAATCCTTGAGGTACCCTATGACAAGAGCAAGGTTTATATCACTCTTGAATCAAAGGTTTTCGGCATCGGTCTTGAATCATACACAGTCGGCTCTGCAGAGTTCAGCCTTTCATATGTTAATTATAAAGGCATCACTCCTCTTATGGATAACGGACACTATCATCCGACAGAGGTTGTTTCCGATAAGATTTCATCTCTTCTTCTTTTCAACGAGAAGATTGCTCTTCATGTAACACGCGGCGTCCGTTGGGACAGTGATCATGTTGTTATCTTTGACGACGAGACAAAAGAAATCGCAAAGGAAATCGTAAGCAATGATGCTCTTGACCGTGTATTTATTGCAACGGACTATTTCGATGCTTCAATCAACCGCGTTGCCGCTTGGGTAATCGGTCTTCGCAATGTGCAGAAGGCTATGCTCAACGCTCTTCTCACTCCGCACGCAATGCTCCGTGATTTGCAGGACAGCGCAAACACAACGAAGCTCCTTGCTCTTCAGGAAGAGCTTAAAACATATCCTCTTGCAGATGTGTGGAATGAATACTGCGCCCGTTGCGGTGTACCCGTTGGCGAGAGCTGGTTTGAAGAAATTGAAAAATACGAAGCGAAAGTGCTTTCAAAGAGATAAAAGGTATAATTATGAAATTAGTTGAAATTGAAAAATCATTGGTTTTTGAGCAGGATAAATTCTTCAGCCAGTGCCACGCATCAACACTCCTTAAGGTAGGGGATAAGATTCTTTGTGCTTTCTTCGCAGGCACAAAGGAAGGCGACGATGATGTAAGAATTTACCTCTGCGTCAACGAAAACGGAAAGTGGTCTGACCCTCAGCAGATGACATTTACAGATGATGTTCCCTGCTGGAATCCCGTTCTTTTTGAAAAGGACGGAACAATTTTCCTCTTCTTCAAGGCAGGAAAAAAGATAACAAAATGGCAGACCTTCCTTCGTAAATCAACGGACGGCGGCATCACCTGGTCAGATGCAGAGGAGCTTGTCCCGGGAGACAAGACAGGAGGCAGAGGCCCCGTCAAGAATAAGGCAATTGAGCTTTCTGACGGAACGGTGGTTGCGCCTGCATCGGTTGAAACAAACACTAAGTGGGACGCATTTATTGATTTTTCACGCGACGGTTGCAAATCGTGGCAGAAGAGCGAATTAATCTTTTTTGACCATAAAAATGCTGTCGGCAAGGGTGTAATACAGCCGACTGTGTGGGAATCTGAAGGCAGGGTGTACGCTCTTCTCCGCTCGACCGAGGGCTATGTTATGCGAAGCTTCTCCGATAATCTTACTGATTGGTCACCCGCAGAAAAAGCAGAGCTTCCGAATAACAACAGCGGTATCGATTGCGTTAAGCTTCCGAACGGCGATGTTGCCGTTTTCCATAATCCTATTGCCTGTGCCGATTGGGGAGACAGAAACATCATATCTTATGCCGTAACAAAGGATAACGGCGAAACTTTTCTTCCCGCGGTCGAGGTTGAAAAGGACGAGGATACGGATGCGGAGTTCTCATATCCGGCGGCGATAACGGACGGAGAGTATGTTTATCTGACATACACTCACTATCGCAAGAATGTTATGTTCAGAAAGTTCAGAATAGAAACTGATTTGTAATTTTGCACAAAAGAAAAACGGTTTTTTACACTTATCCGTGCATTGACAAATGGTGTATAATGTTTCTGTAAATTATTTTAAGGAGGACACTTTAAATGAAAAAGTTTTCTAAAAAGCTTCTCGCAGTTGTTCTTTGCCTGACTCTTGCTTTCGGCATCTCGGCAATTTCAACATCTGCCGAAGAAACAGATGCAATCAAAAGAGTAAGCTGTACCTTTAACGGCGATTCTCAGACATCAAGAGGCTTCTGCTGGTACACAGAGAGCTATTCAGACGCTGATGTTCAGATCGTTAAAACAAGCGATTATAACGGCTCGTTCGCTAACGCTGCTACATATTCATCAGACAATGTTTATGTTCACCGTGATCAGTATTGCCATAAGGTAACGGTTTCTGACCTCGAGCCCGGCACAGAGTATACATACCGTGTTGGCGACAAGTCAGAGAAGCTCTGGAGCGATGCAGGTACATTCAGAACGGATGACGGTGACGACCAGTTCTCATTTATCACAATTGCCGATGTTCAGGCAAGCAGTGACGAAAATTTTGCTGAAGCTTCAGAAACTCTCAAGGGTGCGGTAGCAACTCTTCCCGATGCTGAATTTACAACAACGCTCGGCGACTATGTTAACGACAATACAAATGAAGAGTGGGACTGGTACTTCAAAAACTTCCAGTTCTCAAATATGTCAACAACCGTCGCTCCCGTTGCAGGTAACCATGACGGTAACATCACAAACAAGCTTAATATCAATGTTTTCAACTCAATGTTCAACCTTTCAAACGAGAACACAGAGTCGAATGTTAATTGGGTAAACGGCGTTTACTATTCATTTGATTACGGTAATGCTCACATTGCTGTTCTCAATACTAACGATATGTATCCGATGTCACAGTCTCAGAGAAACTGGCTCATCAATGATATGACCAATTCTGACGCTGATTGGAAATTTGTGTTTATGCACAGAGCTCTCTTCTCAGAGGGTAAGAATATCAACAAGCCTGATACAATTATTATGAGAAATGTTCTCGGCGAGATTTTTGCAGAGCTTGATATCGACTTTGTTTATGCAGGTCATGACCATGTTTATTACCGTTCACACCCCGTTATCGGTGATGAGGTCGTTAAGGATGTTACATATGTAACAGAGAACTATAAGGGCGAAGAAATCACATTCGCAAACAATCCGGACGGTACGGTTCATATCCTTCCCTCAACAGCAGGTACAAAGAGATACGGCCTTA
Source organism: Clostridia bacterium (assembly GCA_017942105.1). Classification (GTDB taxonomy): domain Bacteria; phylum Bacillota; class Clostridia; order Oscillospirales; family Acutalibacteraceae; genus CAG-488. The sequence goes on from JAGAVE010000012.1 coordinate 14,047, forward strand.
ACGAGGATGCTATTGATCCTATCGGCGAGGCTTGCGCATTTGATCTTTCAACAAGAGATATGGGCGGTTGCTTTATGACAACGGTCGTTGACGGCGATAAGGTTATCATCAAGTCGTACCTTGTTGACGACGAGACAAAAGAAATTTCTCTTATCGATCAGTACGCAATCAAAAAGGATCTTTCTCAGAAGCCTGAGATCGAAGCAACAGACCTTCCGACAGATAACTTCTCAAACATCGATGATTATATTGTAAACATCGTTACTGAGATTCTCGGAATGCTTTACAGCTATATCGCAGTTCTTCTTCCGCAGGCAATCAAAGGCTTGTTTTGATTTTAAAAAATAGTTTTTATCCGCCGTGCAGGCTTGTAAACCTGCACGGCGGTCCTTTTTTTGTAACAAAATACACAAAATGGTCGATATTTTTCTACATATCCTTTGAATATTATAGTCAAAATATCTTGAATTTTGTTAATCGCTTTGGTAAAATAATAAATGTATAAGTGGATAAGTCCGCCTATACGAAGGAGGGATTGAAAATGAACAAGGGAAATAATCCCGCATCAAACCCGAATGATGTTCCTGTTTATCTGTTCCATCAGGGAAATAACGCAAAAGCGTATGAATTCCTCGGAGCGCATCAGGCAGAGGACGGCAGAGTTGTTTTCCGCGTCTGGGCGCCTCACGCGGTTGCAGTAAGCGTTACGGGCGATTTCAACGGCTGGGATAACGATGCAAATCATATGTATCGCCTTTCGGACGGTTCAATCTGGGAGTGTTATATTGACGGCATCAGGCAGTTTGATAACTATAAATTCTGCATCACTGCAAAGGACGGCAGAAGGCTCCTGAAGGCTGACCCCTACGCTTTTCACGCGGAGACCCGACCTGATACGGCATCAAAATTCTACGATATCGGCGGTTATACCTGGAAAGACTCAAAATGGATGAAGCAGCGTAAAGAAAAATCGGCATATGAAAGCCCGATTAATATTTACGAGGTACATCTCGGCTCGTGGAAGGTTCACGGGGAAGAAATTTTTTATTCCTACCGTCAGCTTGCCGATGAATTGACAAAATATGTTAAAGAAATGGGCTATACTCATATCGAGCTTCTGCCGATAAGCGAGCACCCGTTTGACGGCTCTTGGGGATATCAGGTAACGGGATATTTTGCGCCAACCTCAAGATACGGCGAGCCGAAGGACTTTATGTATTTTGTCGATAAGTGCCACGAAGCAGGCATCGGTGTTATTCTTGACTGGGTACCTGCTCATTTCCCGAAGGATGCTCACGGTCTTTATGAGTTTGACGGTCAGCCGCTTTATGAATATGAGGATATGCTCAAGGGTGAGCATAAGCAATGGGGAACGCGAGTTTTTGATTACGGCAAAAACGAAATCAGAAGCTTCCTTACTTCAAGCGCTATGTTCTGGCTTGAAAAATATCATATAGACGGTCTGAGAGTTGATGCGGTTGCGTCGATGCTCTATCTCGACTATTGCAGAACGGACGGAAACTGGAGACCGAACAAAAACGGCGGCAACGAAAATCTTGAAGCAATTGAGTTTTTGCAGAAGCTTAACACGGCAATTTTCCGTGAATACGGCGATGTTCTTATGATTGCAGAGGAAAGCACAGCCTGGCCGATGGTATCAAAACCTGTTTGTGACGGAGGTCTCGGCTTCAATTTCAAATGGAATATGGGCTGGATGAACGATTGCCTTAAATATTTCTCAATGGAAGGCATCTACCGTAAGTTTAACCATAACAACCTGACTTTCTCTTTCTTCTATGCGTTTTCCGAAAACTTTGTTCTGCCGATTTCGCACGATGAGGTTGTTCACGGCAAATGCTCGCTTATCAATAAAATGCCTGGCGAGTATGAAGAGAAATTTGCAGGTGTTCGTTCCTTCCTCGGTTATATGATGGCTCATCCGGGCAAAAAGCTTATGTTTATGGGTCAGGAATTCGGCCAGTTCATCGAGTGGAATTATAAACAGGGTCTTGACTGGCTCTTGCTTGACTACGAGGCTCATAGGAAGCATCAGCACTTTGTAAAAACAATCAACGAGCTTTATAAATCAACCCCCGCTCTCTGGGAGGTTGACTATAACTGGGAGGGCTTCAACTGGATAAGCAACGATGATGTTGATAATTCCGTTATAGCCTTCAGGCGAATTGATAAGGATAAAAAAGAAATCATTGCCGTCTGCAATTTCACGCCCGTCAGCAGGGAGAATTACTGTATCGGCGTTCCGAAAGCGGGAAGCTATAAGGTCGTTCTCAACACGGATGCCGAAGAGTTCGGCGGTAACGGCAAGGGTTCAACGGGCAGTATAAAGAGCAAAAAAGTACCGTTGCACGGATTTGAAAACAGCATTTCGCTTGACCTTCCGGGTCTGAGTGTAATATATCTTAAAGCTCCGGCTTCAAGAAAAAGAAAAAATACAAACGAAAATGCCGCGAAAGCGGCAAAAAAATAAAAGGAGGCAGCATTTAATGTCACGCAAACACGAATGTATCGCAATGCTCCTTGCAGGCGGACAGGGAAGCAGACTCGGGATACTGACAAAAAACATCGCTAAACCTGCCGTACCCTACGGCGGAAAGTACAGAATTATCGATTTCCCGCTTTCAAACTGTGTAAACTCAGGTATTTATACCGTGGGCGTTCTCACTCAGTATCAGCCTCTTGAGCTTAACGATTATATCGGCAACGGACAGGCATGGGATCTTGACAGAGCTGACGGCGGCGTTCATATCCTCTCTCCGTATCAGCAGATTCAGGGCACTGAATGGTATAAGGGAACCGCAAACGCTATTTATCAGAATATTAATTTTATTGACAGATACAACCCCGAATATGTCCTCATCCTCTCGGGTGACCATATTTATAAAATGGACTATTCAAAGATGCTCAGCTACCATAAGGAAAAGAATGCTGACTGTACGATTGCAATGCTCGAAGTGCCATGGGAGGAAGCATCCCGTTTCGGTCTTATGATCGTCAACGATGACGGCTCGATTTCAGAATTTGAAGAGAAGCCGAAGAATCCTCGTTCGAATAAAGCGTCTATGGGCGTTTATGTCTTCTCATGGAAGAAGCTTCGTCAGTATCTTCTTGACGACGAGGCAAACCCCTCATCAAGCAATGACTTCGGCCATGACCTCATCCCTGCAATGCACGAAGCAGGCGAGAGAATGTTTGCTTATGAATTTGACGGATACTGGAAGGATGTCGGAACAATTGACAGCCTTTGGGAGGCTAACCTTGACCTTCTTAATCCTCAGGTTGACCTCGACCTTACGGACTCAAGCTGGAAGATTTACGCAAAGAATCCTGTAACCTGTCCGCATTATGTTGCAGATACGGCAAAGGTTCAGAATTCAATGATTGCCGAGGGATGTGAAATTGAAGGCGAAGTAGATTTCTCCGTTCTTTTTGCGAATGTTAATGTTGAAGAGGGCGCAATCGTTAAGGATTCAATCATTATGCCCGGCAGTGTTATCAAGTCAGGCGCAAAGGTTCAGTACGCTATCGTAGCAGAGAATGTTACGGTTGAAAGCGGTGCTTGCGTAGGTAAGCGTCCCGAAGATATGGAAAACATCGAGGATTGGGGCGTTGCGGTTGTCGGCGCTAATGTAAATGTTGGCAGCGGTGCCTGCGTTGAGCCGAAGGCAATGATAGGCGAAGATGTAAAGGGGGCAGAATGATGAGAGCCAATAATGTACTCGGACTTGTTTTTTCAAACAATTTTGATAATTATCTTAATGAATTGACATCAATGCGTTCGATGGGCTCAGTGCCTTACGGCGGACGCTACCGTCTTATCGACTTTAACCTTTCTGTTATGGTAAACAGCGGAATGGGCAAGGTTGGTATTATTACAAAGAGCAACTATCAGTCTCTTATGGACCATGTCGGCAACGGCAGAGCCTGGGATCTTTCAAGAAAGAACGGCGGTCTTTATATCCTTCCTCCGTTCAACTCTGCAAATACAGGACTTTACTCAGGCAGAATTGAAGCTGTTGCAGGTGTTATGAACTTCCTTCAGCATTCTGACGAAGAGTATGTTCTTATGTGCGATTGCAATGCACTTTATAATTTCGACCTTACCAAGATGTTTGCTTATCACGAGGAGAAGGGTGCGGATATCACGATTGCTTATGTCAACGGTGAAACTCCCGAAATTTCCGAGCTTGCAATCCTCGGTGTTGAAGAAAACGGCAAGGTTAATTCCGTTTCGCGCAGACTTAAGGACGGCGTTGAAAATTATTCAATAAATATTGTACTTATGAGAAAGTCCTTGCTTGAAAGACTTATCAACGAAGCAACAAGCCTTGGCTTCCGTTCGTTTACGGATGATATTCTTAAGAGAAATGTTGAGAAGCTTAAGATTTTCGGCTACGAGGTAACGGGCTTTGTTAAGCTTCTTGATTCTATGCAGAGCTATTTTGAAGCAAATATGGCTTTGCTTGATAAGGAAACAAGAAACGCACTCTGCCGTTCAAATCCTGTTTATACAAAGGTTAAGGATGATGTTCCCGCAATTTACGGTCTCGGCTCCGATGTTTCAAATTCTCTTATTGCTGACGGTTGCGTAATTGAGGGTAAGGTTGAAAACAGCATCCTCTTCCGCGGTGTTCATATCGGCAAGGATGCGGTTGTTAAAAACTGCGTTCTTATGCAGAATTCTTATATCGGCGATGATGTTTCTCTCAACTGCGTTGTTGCAGACAAGAATGTTGTCATCAAGCCGAACAAGGTGCTCTCGGGCGATGAAAAATTCCCCGTATACATCGGAAAAGGCATCGTAATCTGATTTTTGCAAATTTTCAAGAAAGGGTGATTTCTTATGAAGGTTTTATATGCAGCAAGCGAAGCTCTGCCTTTTATGGCGAGCGGTGGTCTCGGCGATGTTGCAGGCTCTTTGCCTCAGGCGCTGAGAAAAAGACTTATCGGTTGCCGAGTTGTAATGCCTCTTTATGATACGATTCGTCAGGAATTAAAGGATACGATGAAGTTTATAACTCACATCTGTGTTCCCGTAGCATGGCGCCGCCAGTATTGCGGAATTTTTGAAGCAAAGCACAACGGAGTTATTTATTATCTTCTTGATAATCAGTATTATTTCAAGCGCGATACGATTTACGGTCAGTATGACGATGCGGAGCGTTTCGCATTCTTCTCAAGAGCTGTTCTTGAGATAATTCCTTATATCGATTTTAAACCCGATATCATTCATTGTAACGATTGGCAGACGGCTCTTACTCCCGTATACTATTCAGCAATGTATGCAAATTCACCGGGTTATGAAAACATCAAAACGATTTTTACAATCCATAACATTCAGTATCAGGGTGTTTACGGCAAGGAGATTATGGAGGATGTTCTCGGAATTCCTCAGGAGCACGCATCTCTGCTTGAATATGACGGTTGCGTAAACTTTATGAAGGGCGCAATCGAATGTGCCAACAAGGTAACAACGGTAAGCCCGTCCTATGCAGACGAAATTCTTGACCCGTGGTATTCACACGGTCTTGACAGTATTCTCAACGAGAGAAGATATAAGCTCAGCGGTATCCTCAACGGTATCGATGTGCTTGGCTATGACCCTGAAACGGATAAGAGCATCAGAGCTAACTATTCAGCGACAAATCCTGAGGATAAAAAGCTCAACAAAGAGGATCTTCAGCAGGTTATGGGTCTTCCCGTCCGCGCAGATGTTCCGATAATCGGTATGGTTTCCCGTCTCGTTTCTCATAAGGGTCTCGACCTTGTAAAGGGTATTCTTGATGAGCTTCTTGCAACGAGTGAAATGCAGCTTGTTGTCCTCGGCTCGGGAGATTATGAGTACGAAAGCTTCTTCAGAGAGATTGCGGCGAAGTATCCGGATAAGGTCGGTCTTCGCATCGGCTTCATTCCTGACCTTGCAAGAAAAATTTACGCAGGTGCGGATATGTTCCTTATGCCGTCAAAGAGCGAGCCTTGCGGACTTTCGCAGATGGTTGCTCTTCGTTACGGTACTGTACCCATCGTCCGTGAAACAGGCGGTCTTCGCGACTCTATCTCAGACAGCGGCGACGGTGAAGGAAACGGCTTTACCTTCAAGAGCTATAACGCTCACGATATGCTTGACGCTATCCGCCGCGCATTGACGGTTTATTATAACCACGATTGGGCAGCTCTTACGCAGAGAGCTCTCGAATGTGACTATAGCTGGGGTCGCTCGGCAAACACATATATTAAACTCTACAAAGCAACATTAAAGGAATAATAAAACAAATGAAATCTTACTATATCCAACTTATAAGAAACGGTCTGACTGCAGGCAATGTTGACGGCAGATACATCGGCCATACGGATGAGGAGCTCAGCGCAGAGGGCATTGAGCAGATAACGCAGATGAAAAAGGATTATAAATATCCTGCTGTTGAAGCTGTTTTTTCAAGCCCCCTTTCCCGTTGCACGCAGACGGCAAAGCTTATATATCCGAACTGCGAGCCGATAATCATTGACGGATTTATTGAATATAATTTCGGAGAGTTTGAAGGCAAATCTGCCGAGGAGCTTGAAACGCACCCCGTTTTCCCCGATTGGCTTGCAGGCAAAAAGGGAGTTTCTCCGCCATTCGGAGAGAGCAACGAGGAGTTTTCTCAAAGAATTGCGCAGACGATGATCAAGGTTGTTGACGGAATTATTCAGTCGGGCATAACCAAAACTGCAATCGTAACTCACGGCGGAGTTATTATGGCGCTTCTTGCGATGTTCGGTTTGCCCGAAGCCTCAATGCATGAGTGGCTCACTCCCGGCGGTTGCGGATATACCATCCGCGTAACACCGTCTCTATGGTCTCAGGGAAGAAAGTTTGAAGTCTTTGCGCAGATTCCCGAAATTGAGGGCGAGGATGAGTTCCGCGATATCGATGACGATTTCAATGTTGAAGATTTCTTATATGATTAATTTTTGAAAGCAGTGAATTTTATGGATTATATTTCACAGCTTATACAGCGATATCCCGTCCTCGGTAAAAACGAGGAGGATATCCGTCTGTTTTGCGGAATGCTTATAAATTGCTATGAATCGGGCGGCAAGCTTCTTATCTGCGGAAACGGCGGAAGCTGTGCCGATGCCGAGCATATTGCAGGCGAGCTTATGAAGGGCTTTCTTAAGAAAAGACCCTTGTCCGAGGAGAAAAAGGCGCAGATGATTTCTGTTGCTCCCGAGCTTGAAAATATTAATGTCGATATGCTTCAGCAGGGACTTCCCGTTTTCACTCTTAACAGCGGTTCAGCGTTGACAACTGCGTTTGCAAACGATTGCGACCCTGAGCTTATCTACGCTCAGCAGGTTCTTGCAATGGGCAAAAAGGGAGATGCTTTTCTCGGAATAAGCACATCGGGCAATGCAAAGAATGTTTATTCTGCGGCGGTCGTTGCAAAATCTCTCGGGATAAAAACGGCAGCTCTTTCAGGCAGAAACGGAGGCAGGCTCAAGGAAGTCTGCGATGTTTCAATCGTAGTGAATGAAGATGAAACTTTTAAAATTCAGGAGCTTCATCTGCCTGTTTACCATGCAATCTGTGCAACGGTTGAAGAGCATTTTTTTAAAGAATAAAGCATCAGTTCCCGTTAACACGGGATAAAAATGAAAGGCAGAGCGCTTTGCTCTGCCTTAATTTTATGCGTATTTCTCTTTAAGATATTCCATTGCCATAAGGTAGCCGTCGAAGCCGTAGCCGGCAAATTTCTTTTCAGCATAAAGACCGACATAGGAAATTCTGCGGAACTCCTCTCTTGCGTCAACATCTGAAATGTGTACCTCGCAGGTCGGGATTGCAACAGCTTTCAGCGCATCAAGAATTGCGACGCTCGTGTGTGTGTAGGCGGCAGGGTTGATAACGATTCCGTCTGCCTTTTGGTAGGATTCCTGAATTTTATCAACGATTGAACCCTCGTGGTTGGACTGGAAAAGCTCGACCGTTACGCCGATTTCTTTCGCCTTCGTCTCAATAAGGCTGCAAAGGTCGGCATAAGTGTTTTTTCCGTAGATATCGGGTTCTCTTATTCCGAGCATATTGAGATTGGGCCCGTTTATAACTAGAATATGCATTTTAACACCCTTTCTGCCGTAATTTCGGCGTCTGCATCAACCTCGACCGTGAAATCGGCAAATGCTTCATAGGTATCTTTTCTGGCTTCGTATATTTTCCTGACGGCATCCTCATCCTTGGAAAGCGGACGACCGTCAAGAGCGAGAAGAGAGAGATCTTTTTTTAGATATATAACAATGCCGTTTTGCCTGAGGGCATCGCGGTTTTCTTTTTTCATAACGGCACCGCCGCCCGTTGCAATAATTTTTGAAAGCTTTTTTCCTGCATCTTTGACGGCGTTTGTCTCCTCCTGACGGAAAAACGCTTCGCCTTCAGTCGAGAAAATCTCAGGGATCGGTCTGCCGTCTGCCTTGACGATTTCCTCGTCTGTGTCGATAACCTCCCTCTGAAGCTTTTCACAAAGGATTTTGCCGACGGTCGATTTTCCGCAACCGGGCATACCGATGAGGACGATATTCTTCTGCTCCCGAAGCATTGCTCGATAAACCTTATCGATCATTTCGTCACCGAGCTTTTGGTCAATAAACTGCTCTGCGGAGCGAAGAGCCTGAGCAACGAGCATTGTCAGTCCGTTTGCAAAGGGGATGCCAAGCTCTTGTGCGTCGATAAGAAGCTGAGTCATACACGGGTTATAGATAAGGTCGAGAACGCATTGGATTTTTTTGAATTGACTAAGGTCAATCAGGCGATCTCCGTTATTTGGAAACATTCCGACGGGGGTTGTGTTTACGATAATGTCAGCATCGTAATGCTTCTCAATATTGCCGTAATTGTTTTCTCCCGTCCTGCTGACGACAATTATCTCTTTCGCGCCGCAATCCCTTGCGACCTCACAGACAGTAAGGCTAGCGCCGCCGCTACCCAGCACGAGAACCTTTTTGCCTTCATAATCGGCACCGCAGGATTTTGACATATAGTCAAAACCGAAATAGTCCGTGTTATCGCCGTAGAGAGTTCCGTCAGCTCGTCTTATAACGGTGTTTACACTGCCGATTTTTTTTGCCGTTTCCGAAAGCTCATCGCAATGGTTGTAGGCATCAATTTTATATGGAATTGTAACATTGTAAGCTTTGAGCGAAGTGTCCTTGAAAAAATCATCAAGCTCCTCGGGCTCACGGCAAAAAAGCTCGTAATTGTATGAGCCGAAATGAGCGTGGATTTCAGGGGAAAGGCTGTGCGAAAGCTTACGGCCAAGCAAACCGAACATCGTTATTCCTCCGTATAGCTTCCGAGATATGTGAATGCTTCGCAATCGTTTTCAAGCTCAGCGATAAGTGCTTTGAAATCGGGCGAGTAAACGGATGCGTTGATATCAAAATAAAACATAAATTCGAAATTACTGCCTGAAATCGGACGGCTTTCAAGCTTTGTAAGGTTAAGTCCGAGCGCCGCAAAACGGGCAATCATATTGTAAAGAGAGCCCGGTGTGTGCGGAATAGTGAGCATAATGCTTGTTTTCTCAGCACCCGGGTAGATTTCAAGCTCTTTTGAGATGCAGATGAATCGGGTGTAGTTATTCTGTGTATTTTGAACATTGCCCGAGAGGATTCTCAAACCGTAGAGCTCAGCGCATTCCTTAGCGCCGATTGCGGCGATATCCGTTCTTCCTGATTCCGCAACAATTTTTGCGGCTTCGGCAGTATTTTTGCAGACGTGTGTCTTAACGCCGAGCTGGCTGATGAAAGCCGAGCATTGGTTAAGAGCCTGCTCGTGAGAGTAGATCTCCTTAATCGAGCTGATGCTCGTTCCGCTGTTTGCAAGCAGCTTATGCTCGATGCAGAGCTTCATACTGTGCGTGATGAAAAAGCTGTATTTTGACATAAGGTCGTAAACCTGATTAACTGAACCTGCCGAGCTGTTTTCAACGGGAAGAATACCGTAACGGCAAAGACCTGAGTCAACCGCTTTAAAAACATCCTCAAAGCCGTGGAAATACATTATGCTCGGGTAAGTAAACATCTTGTCGCAAGCGTGCTGAGAATATGCGCCCTCAACACCCTGGCAGGCAACAACTGCGCGGTCCGGTCTCTCCTTAGGGTTTTCTGCAGTAACTTTTTCGATTTTTTCGATGAGTGCAGAATTCTTTGAATTAAGACTTCTCTGGTAAGAACAGCTTACATCAAACATCGTCTGATAGAGAACTCTTGTATAGTTGCTGAAATGGGGAGCAACCTTTGATGTGACCTTATTGATGACCTGTCTTTCGCGGCCGCGGTCGGAAACTGCAAGTCCGTTTGCACGCTTATATTCTGCGATTTCTGCGGCAACATTCATTCTTCTTTCAAAAAGACGGACAAGCTCGTCATCAATGCTGTCGATTTCGTTTCTGAGATTATTTATATCCATAGTTTTCACCTTCAAATAAGATTAATAAGTGCGAGTGCGGCCGCCGCTTCAATACAAGGAACAGCTCTGGGGACGATGCAAGGGTCATGCCTGCCTGTGATAACAAGCTCTTCCTGAGTCATTGTTTCAAGGTTGACCGACATTTGCGGCTTGGCGATTGACGGAGTAGGTTTTACGGCGACGCGGAAAATAATCGGCATTGACGATGTTATACCGCCTAAAATACCGCCGTGATTATTTGTTTCTGATGCGATTTTTCCGTCAACGAGAATGAAGCTATCGTTATTCTGACTGCCTCTGAGGTCTGCACAGTCAAATCCGTTGCCGAATTCAATTCCCTTGATTGCGGGGATTGCAAAAACAGCCTTGCTCAGCGCATTTTCAACGCCGTCAAACATCGGGTCACCGATGCCTGCGGGAAGTCCCGTTACGGCACATTCGATAACACCTCCGACGGAGTCCGAATCGAGCCTTGCCTCTTCGATTTTTGCAAGCATTTTATCCTTGACGGAATCATCGATAAGCGGAAATTCCTTTGAAGAAACTTTCGAAAGTGTATCGGCGTCAACATTGACGGGGTCAAATCTTGAATCTTTGATTCCTGCGATTTTTTCAATGTGAGCGCTGATGCGTATGCCTTTTTCTTCAAGAATCTGCATAGCAATAGCGCCTGCAAAGCATAAGGGTGCCGTCAGCCTGCCGGAAAAATTTCCTCCTCCGCGGATATCATTGAAGCTGTTATGCTTCATATATGCCGCGAAGTCAGCGTGTGACGGGCGGGGAAGGGTTTTGAGCTTAGAATAATCTTTTGAATTCTGATTGTTGTTTTTTATGATTGCGCATATCGGCGCACCGCAGGTAATTCCGTCAACAACGCCTGATACAATTTCCGGCAAGTCCGCTTCCTTACGGGTTGTTGAATAAGCGTTTTTGCCCGGAGCGCGACGAGCCATAAAATTGAGGATTTTTTCCATATCAAGCCTGACACCTGCAGGGATACCGTCAATAACGATTCCGATAGCCTCGGAATGAGACTGGCCGAAAATTGTAATTTTAAATTTTTCACCAAAGCTGTTTGACATCTGCGTTACCTCCGAGAGCTATGAAGTCACTGAAAAATTCGGGATAAGATTTGTTTACTGCCTGAGCATCGTTTATTATAACACAGTTTTTGCATTTTTGCGAGGCGACCGCGGCAGACATAACGATTCTGTGGTCGTTAAAGCTTTCAACAGTGCCGCCGTGGAGGGCTTCTTTGCCGTTGACGATAATTCCGTCAGCCGTCGGCTCTGCATTTCCGCTGAGCGAATTTACCATTTCGACGGTTGATTTTATCCTGTCGCTTTCCTTAAGGCGAAGACGCCCGGCGTTATAAATCCTTGTTTTGCCCTCTGCCGTCGATGCAACCGCACAGATGACGGGCACAAGGTCGGGAATGTCTGAAGCGTCAATTTCTGCACCGTGAAGAGAGGAAAGAGAAGCGTGGATATAGCCGTTTTCCTCGGTAATTTCTGCACCGAAAGAACGAAGAATATCGAGGATTTTTCTGTCTCCCTGAGGAGAATCGGTGTTAAGACCCGACACCTCAGCTCCCATTGCCAGAAGAAACGCCGCGTTTGACCAGTCACCCTCTACGCAAAAAGCTCCTGCCTTGAAATCCGCTTTTTTCATTATGTATGCGTTTTCCTTTTCCCGGGTGTCAACGCCGAAAAGAGAAAGAACATAGGTGGTTATATCGATATAAGGCTTTGACTCAACGGGAGGGATAACCTCGATTTCTCCTCCGCAGAGGGGAAGAGCAAGAAGCAGACCCGTGATAAATTGCGAGCTGATGTTTCCTGCTATTGTGAATTTACCTCCCGTGAGCTTTCCTGAAATCTGAAGAGGGAAAGAGTCATTGCTTGTGATACCGTGATTTTTCATTTCATCAAGCAAGGGCGTAACGGGACGGGAAGGGAGCCTGCCTTCACCCGTGAAGGTAGCGTTAATTCCAAGAGCGGCAACAACGGGAAGAAGAAAACGGAGAGTTGAGCCGCTTTCTTTACAGTTAAGCTCTGCCTTTTCGGGAAAAGCGCAGGGAGGCGTAACCGTCCACTCGCTGCCGTTTTTCTCAATCCTGACGCCGAGAGCTTCAAGACAACCTGCCGTTGCGTCGATGTCCACGGAAGTTTTATTTATTTTAATTGTACTTTTTTCTTTAGCAAGTGCGGCGCAGATAAGCATTCTGTGCGCAACGGATTTTGAAGCAGGTGCTTCAATTTTTCCTGAAAGAGAAGACGGATTTATTTCTATATTCATAATTCAAGAAGCTCCTTGAACTCAGCGAGAGCGATATTTAAAATTTTACAGTTGCCAATCTCTTCAGGCACGATGATTGAAATTCTGCCCGAAGAGCTTTTTTTGTCGTTTTCCGTTGCATAGTAGAGCGAGCTGTTTGTAAACGGACAGGAAACAGGGAGGTTGTTTTCAAGCAAAGCGTCAATAATTTCGTCCTGACACCGTTCTTTTGAGAGACACCTCTTCCAAGCGATTTCAGATATGAGCAACATACCCATCGCAACTGCGTTTCCGTGAGAAATCTTAAATTCACTCATTTTCTCGATGGAATGGGCAAGAGTGTGGCCAAAGTTGAGAAGGTTGCGCTTTCCTGTATCAAACTCATCTTCACTGACTATTTCACTTTTTATCGAAACGCAACGGGCAACGACATTTTCAATGTTTTCAACGAGCTCTCCGTTCTTAACAAGCTCAAAAAGTGCTCTGTCTGCAATAACACCGTATTTGATGATTTCTGCAACACCTTCCGAAAAGATTTCGGAAGAAAGGGTGAGAAGCATCTGCAGATCGCAAAGAACAAGCTCAGGTTGATTGAAAACTCCTGCAAGGTTTTTGCCTGATTTCAGGTTGACAGCGGTTTTTCCCCCGACGGAAGAGTCGACCATAGCAAGAAGCGTCGTCGGAATCTGAACAAGGTGCATACCTCTCATATACATCGCGGCGCCGAGCCCCGTAAGGTCTCCCGTAACGCCGCCGCCGAGAGCGATAACAACATCTTTTCTGGAAAAATGCTTGCTTGCAAGAAATTCAAGAAGCTCAAAAAGAACCTCGGGAGATTTTGATTTTTCACCGTGAGGGAAAACAAAAAGCTCGTTTTTAATATTTTCTTCTCCAAGATATTTTTTGGCCTTTTCGCTGTAAAGTGAAGCTACGGTATCGTCAGAAACGATGCAGACTTTCACATCTCCGAAAAGCTCTTTTATCTTCTTGCCGAGCAGGGAGAGAACACCCTGGCCGATTATAACATCATATTCTTTTGAGGCTTTGACTTTTATTGTTTGCATAATTAACCCACCTGCTTTTTAGCATCTTTACCTTCCCTGAGCAATGCGGAAAGGTCTTCGCTGTTACCGCTCACAAGAGCGTCTCTGTATTGTTGAAGATTATTGATAAGAGTATCGATTTCATCTGCGAGATAGTCGCTGTTTTCAAGGAAAAGCTCTGTCCACATTTTGTCGTTGAGTTTTGCAACTCTCGTCATATCCTTATAACTGCCTGCCGAGAAGCCTTTTCTGAAGGTTGCCTGAGGACTCTTGACATATGCGCTCGAAACAACATGAGCAAGCTGAGAGGTGAAGGCAATGATTCTGTCGTGCTCGTCGGGCGTAGCGAATGTCGTATCGCCGAAGCCGATGGATTCAAAAAATCTTTTTGCCTTGTCAAGAATGGAGATGTCCTGAATTCCGCAGGGAGTCAGAATCATCGAAGCTCCCTTGAAGAGGCTTGCTCTTGATGAACCGAAGCCCCAAAACTGAGTACCTGCCATCGGGTGACCGCCGATGAATGTGAAGCCATGTTCGTTTGCGATCGGTATTATTTTATCGCATACGGCTCTTTTGACACCGCTGCAATCAAAAACAAGACAGTCCTTTTTGAATTTATCTGCGTTGTTTATTATATAATTGACCGTTGCTCCGGGATAAAGAGAAACGATAACTATATCACAATCCGTGAGATTTTCTTCGCTCAGTGGTTCGTCGATTGCTTCGGTGAGCTTTGCCGCCAGCATTGTGCTTTCGTCAATGTCGTAACCGTAGACGATGTATTCCTTCGTTTCTTTAATTGCTTTTGCCATTGAACCGCCGATAAGGCCGAGTCCGACTACTCCGATTTTCATTGCTATCGTTCCTTTCTTTTAATTATTCTGCGTTCTGATGAAGAACCTTGCGGATGACCTCAGCTTCCTTGACAACCTGAGCAAACTGAACAGGAGTGAGCGCCTGAGGACCGTCGCAAAGCGCATGCGCCGGGTCGTTATGAACCTCTATCATAAGTCCGTCTGCACCTGCGGCAACTGCGGAGAGAGCGAGGGGGCGGACGAGCCTTGAAAGACCTGCCGCGTGGCTTGGGTCAGCGATAACGGGAAGATGTGACTTCTCTTTAAGAAGCGCGATTGCTGAAATATCCATTGTGTTTCTTGTGTACTTTTCGAAGGTACGGATTCCTCGTTCGCAAAGGATAACTTTTTCGTTGCCGCCTGCCATAATGTATTCCGCACTCATAAGAAGCTCTTCCATCGTGCTTGCAAGGCCTCTTTTAAGAAGGATAGGTTTATCCGTATGTCCAAGCTCCTTGAGAAGCTCGAAGTTCTGCATATTTCTTGCACCGACCTGAATAACATCAACATTTTCGAAAAGCTCAAGGTGAGAAATATCCATAATCTCTGTTACGATGGGCATTCCCGTTTCAGCCTTGGCTTTTTCAAGAAGGCTGAGACCTTCTGCACGCATACCCTGGAAGGCGTATGGTGATGTTCTCGGCTTGAATGCGCCGCCGCGAAGGAGCGTTGCGCCTGCTGCCTTGGTCTCTTCAGCGATTGAACATATCTGTTCGGGAGACTCAACCGAGCAGGGACCTGCGATATATTGGAAATTTCCGCCGCCGATTTTAAATCCGCCGATGTCGATAACCGTATCGTCGGGGTGGAACTTTCTGTTTGCATTTTTGAAGGGTTCGCTGATTCGCGTAACCTTTTCAACGATATCAAGGCTGTTGATAAGATCAATGTCAACATGGCTTGTATCGCCGATAAGACCGAGAATTGTTTCGAATTCACCGACGGTGATATGAACATCAATGTTCATTGATTTAAGCCAATCAACAAGATGATCCTGCTGATTCTTATCAATTCCGTTTTTAACTACTACTACCATAATAAAACCTCCTGAAACGAAAAAGTTCCGCAGTTTAATTTTACTGCGGAACTAAGAAAATCTTATGAAAACATTTTACAGCAAAACCAAATAACCCTATTAACTTTTGTTAATAAAGTAAAAGTAAAAGTATTCTGCTGCAAAAATACTGTGTTTCATCGCTTTAATCTCCTAAAGTTTTCAACATTATAGCACCGCGAAAATTAAGTGTCAAGTAGATTTTATTAAGTTTTTTAAAAATATTTATCAGCTTCAGAAATTATCATAGCCGACCATAAGGGCGAGCTCGTATTTTTCACCGTCGGAAATTGTGGTCTGATCAGCGCCGGTCATAAGAGTTTCACCGTTCTTCTTCAGGCTCCACCATTCTTCCTTGCCGGTGTCAACCGTCCTGCCGTCTTTGAATGGACCGTAAACTGTCTTGATGTAAAGACCGTAGCCTTCCTGGTCGTTTTTGACATAGCCCTCATCAACAAGCATTTTGCCGAGCGTTTCGGCATCGGTCTTAACCTCATATGTTTCGGTTTTACCGTCTGCCGAAATCGTCAGTGTAATGGTTTTTGAGTTGTCTTTTGTTTTGTCGGTCTTGCCGTTTGCCGAGACCGTCGGAGTGGGTACATTTTCGCTGTTATTCGTTGATAGGGGATTAACATAGAAATAAAGTCCTATTCCTGCGGCTATTATCGCAACGCAGGCAACAATAGCAATAATTTTCTTTTTCATACAGTCACCTTACAAGAGATTTTTGAGATTGCTCTTACCGGTTCTGATGTTGAAGCGAAGGGTCTTTTTCTTGCCACCCTCAATGTAGCAGATGCGGACATCCTCTTTTGTAACATACTCGGCAGAGAGAATTTCAGCCTCGCTTCTCTTAAAGAAGAGCTTTAAGTATTCAACCGTTTCGTCATCATAGTCTCCTGCATTATCTGAGACGAAGAGAACACTGCCGAAGAGGTTGTTGATCTTTGCAAGAAGAAGCTTCTGCTCCTTTGTGAACTTAAGGTTTGTGTCGCGAAGGAAGAAAACATCGGGGTCGTTGCAGAACACTCTTCCGTCAAGATGACGACGAAGGAAAGTGTTGTTAATTGCGTGCCTTGTGTTAACGATTTCCATGTTGAGAAGAAGCTTATCAATAAAGTTGAATTCGAAATGGGGAGAAACATCGCAACCTATACGGCAGGCATCAACAACGCCGAATGACGGGCCGAGGGGTACGCCGCAACCGAGGATGAGCTTCTCTTCGCCAACACATTCACGAAGGAAATCCATAGCCTCGCACATAATTGTACCGCGGGTCTTGCCGTGTCTTGGAAGCATAGCCTCTGAATAGAGGAAGTCAAGCTTGACCATATCGAAGCCCCATTCGTTGACGATAACATTAAAGAAGTTTTTGATGTATTCTCTTGCTTCGGGATGGTAGAAATCGAGCGTATAAGCTCCGCCCCAGCCCTGACATCCGAGAAGGGGCTTGCCCTTTTCGTCCTTAATGAGCCAGTCGGGATGCTCTTTTGCAACCCTTGAAACTCTCTGTGCGCTGAAGGGAGCAATCCAGATACCTGCAAGATAGCCCTTATCGTGAATCTTGTCAGCGACATATTTCATACCGTTGGGGAATTTTGCAGGGTTAGGGTCGAGCCAGTCACCGACGAAGGTTTCATAACCGTCATCAATCTGGAAGATAGAAACGCTGTCCTTAGCTCTGTCAAGACCGTCAAGGTCGCGAAGGATGATATCCTCGTTGATTTTCTGATAATAGTTATACCATGATGTGTAGCCTGAAAGGTAATCGATTTTCGGCTTTCTGAGTTCCATTGAGCCGAAATACTTATCAAAAACTTCGTCGTACTTTCCGCTGAAGA
Organism: Clostridia bacterium; assembly: GCA_017942105.1. GTDB lineage: Bacteria > Bacillota > Clostridia > Oscillospirales > Acutalibacteraceae > CAG-488. The sequence continues at coordinate 31,581 of JAGAVE010000012.1, forward strand.
ACACAACATCAACGAGTGTTGTCTCATTTTCGAGAGTACAGCCTACGATATCCTTCGAAATGCTGAAACGCTTTTTCGGGCAGTCAAGCTCAAAGAGAGTGTAGCCCTCTCTTTCGCTTCGTGAGCCGAGGAGAACGAGCTCTTCGCCTTTTCTGAAATATGTGTATGTATAAGAATGGAAAAGACCTTCCTTGTCGTACTGAGCAAAGTGATAGTCACCCTGAACGCCTGCAAAGAATTTCGTGAAATCATTCAGATGAGTGATTTTTCCGAGACCTGAGATTTTATCGTTTGCGTGGCATTCGTAGCACTTTGTCCAGGACTGGAAGCCATTTGCAAAAAACACTTCGTCTTTTTCAAGAGTTTTTTCGGTGTTAAGTTTGAATTCAAGCATTTCAAGAGCAGTTTTCGGCTTGAGAACGCATTTAACTGCATTTTCGCCGGCCTCAAGCTCAAGCGCATAATGCTCGTTTTCAGTAGCTCTGTTTTCGTAAGTTACGCCGTTTGCTTTGTACTTGATATACGGTTCAAAGTTAAACATAATGTTGCTCCTCCGGATGCAATTTTTTACATTTAACATTTTACCATATATTGCAGAATAATTCAAACATTTTATTTATTATTTGACACAGAGAAATTGAGGTGATAAAATAGCTTTCAATCAAAAGAAAGGTCTGATAAAATGCTTGGCGTTTTGGTGAATGTAATAACTGCTGTTGTAGGCGGATTGATAGGAACACTTTTCAAAAAAGGTATCCCCGAAAGAATAACGAATGCGATAATGGTTGCCGTTGGTTTGTGCGTTATATATATCGGCATTGACGGTGCTCTCAAGGGTGAAAATACGCTCGTTCTGATAATTTCAATGCTTATCGGAACAATTATAGGCTCTCTTATCGATATAGATGATAAAATCAACAGGCTCGGCAAATGGGTTGAAAAGAAATTCAACAAGGGCAAGAAAAAGGTTTCAATTGCTGAAGGCTTCGTTACCGCAACGCTTCTTTTCTGCGTCGGCTCAATGACGGTTGTCGGTTCGCTTAACGCAGGACTTCGCGGAGATAATCAGATGCTTTATACAAAGGCGATACTCGACCTCGTTTCGGGAACAGTTATCGCAACGAGCTGCGGAATAGGTGTCATTTTTTCCGGCGTTTCCGTACTGATTATTCAAGGAGGAATTGTCCTTCTTGCAGAACAGCTCAACGGAGTCTTAACAACGCAGGCGATTAACGAGATGACCTGCGTCGGCTCGGTTATAATCATTGCTCTCGGACTGAATCTTGTCGGCATTTCCAAATTCAAGGTGGCCAATTTTATGCCGGCAATTTTCCTTGCGCCGATTGTGTGTATGCTTTTGAATTTGTTGCCTTTTTCAATATAATTTGTATATTGAAAATAACGGGTATATTTGATATAATGCTCTTGTAAAATATAAAACAGAGGATGCTTATGAAAAAGAAAGTTTCAAAGAAGAATAAACTGACGGATAACAAAAAGCTTGTTCTGCTTTTTGTAGGAATTGCCGTGTTTTTTGCAATTGTTGCCGTTGTTGTTTTTGTTGCTACAAGACCTACAAATAAGTCATACGAGAACTGCGCCGTCGGCGATGTTGACGGAAGCGGACAGATAAATTCAGGAGACAGCGTTTTGATTCAGCAGTATCTCAGCGGAAGCAAAGAGCTTTTTGATTCTCAGATAAAAAACGGTGATGTTAACCTTGACGGTAAGCTCAATGAGCTCGATATAGAAATCATACAGAAATACGCTACGGGGCAGATAAACAAACTTCCGTATACGGGTAACATCAAGGGACAGGAGCCGATTAAGCAGAATTCCGCAACGCAGAAAACCGATGAGACGGAATCTTCGGTTTATGTTGAAAATAGTTGGGTGAATGAAGACGGGTCACACTCCTATCAGTTAAAGATAACGATTAAAAACCTTGAAGATTCCAAGCTGCGCAACTGGCAGACGGAAATTGCTCTGAGTGAAACTCCGGAAATTTCGAACAGTTGGGATTGCGAATGTGAAATCAGCGACGGCAAGCTTAAAATCGAAGGTGAAGCGATTTCGGCTGAGGGCTCAATGTCCTGCGGCGTTATTGTCAAAGCAAACAAGGATATGAAAATTCTTACTGTTAAAACAGATAATTAAAAAACAGCAGGTTTCACTTTGCGGCGAAACCTGCTTTTCTTATTCTTCCATCTGTCTGCCTAAAAAAGAAGCCGCAACCTGGGCGAGCTTTATTTCCGTCGGGGAGATTTTTGTCCCGTCGCTGAAGAGGAAAACGACAGCTCCGAGCACATCACCGTTGCTGATGATCGGCGCGGCGATTGATGCCGCATAATCAACACCCTCGACGGGGTAGAGCATATCTCCTACATCGCCGGTGAAAATCTTTCTGTCTTCCATAATGTTTTCAAGGTCTTCGCTGATGTGCCTTTCAAGGAAATCCTTCTTCGAAACGCCTGCGCAGGAAATAACATGGTCGCGGTCGCAGATGAGAACAGGTGTGTTAACGCTTCTGTAAAGCACATCGGCGTAATGCTCTGTCACCTCTGAAAGTTCACCAACGGGCGAATATTTTTTGAAGATGACGCCGCCCTGAGTATCTGTAAAAATTTCAAGCGGCGCACCCTCACGAATGTGCATCGTGCGGCGTATCTCTTTCGGAATAACCACACGGCCGAGATCGTCAATTCTTCTGACAATTCCAGTTGCTTTCATATATAAACATCTCCTTAATTTACAAATTGTGATGTTAGTATTTGTTAATACGGAAGAAATATACACTGTTTGTTCTTGATTATAGTTGAATAATACAAATAAAAACTAACCTAAAGAGTTATTGATGATGAATCAAGGCGATGCTATAATATAATTGCAAGTTGACTTGACTCTACAAAAAACGAGGTGTTACTATGACTGACAATATAAAATTTGGAAAAATGATCGCATTGTTGCGTTCTCAAAAAGGTATTACGCAAGCAGAACTCGGCGAACGATTGGGTGTGTCTTTTCAAGCAGTCAGCAAATGGGAACGAGGAGAAACACTTCCTGATGTGTCTCTCTTAACTGACTTGGCTGATGTGCTTGAAACAACAGTAGATTTTCTTCTTCGAGGCGGAGA
>JAGAVE010000013.1 GCA_017942105.1 Clostridia bacterium
GACCACTTCATTTTCGGTTTGAATATCAAGCGACGTGTATGTGTTATTTCGCCTAAGCTTGACGAGATAACTGATTTTGTGCTACACGAGCTTCATAGCGGTGCAACGCTCAACGAAATTACCGGAGCATATGATAAAACAGAGAAAAAAGAAATTATTACAATTGTAGATAAACATGAATACAGAAAACTTATGGACTACGTAAAAAAGGTTGACCCGAAGGCTTTTGTTACGGTATACGCCGTAAATGAGATACGTTATCAGCCGAAAATATAGTACGGAACCGAGGTAGGAGAGACGATGATTTTTGAAAAACAGGTTGTGAATACATTTAAGGGTATGATGCATACCCGTTGCGATGATAATGGGACAGCATTTTATTTTTCTGCGTCTGATTTTAACGGGCTGATTTCAGAACCCTTCTCTTTCAAAGCTTCGGCGGGTCATATGCTACAAGGGTATCTGTATCATTATGAAAATCCGATAGATAACAGATTGGTTATTTTTGACCACGGATTTGGCGGTGGTCACAGAGCTTATATGAAGGAAATAGAACTCCTTTGCCGTCATGGATATCTTGTGCTCGCATACGACCATACCGGTTGTATGGAGTCGGGAGGAGAGTCGCCCAATGGCATGTCACAGTCTCTCTGCGATTTGAACGACTGCATCGAAAATGTCAAGAAGGACAAGCGGTTTGCAGAATTTGATATTTCGGTAATGGGACACAGCTGGGGAGGATTTTCTACACTGAACATATGTGCTCTACGTCCTGAGATTTCTCACGTCGTAGTTCTTTCGGGATTTGTTTCTGTAGAACTTCTTGTTAATGATTTCTTTGCCGGAGTGTTAAAGGGATATCGTAAGGCCATTATGAACCTTGAAAGAAACGCAAACCCCGATTTTATAAAATTCAATGCAGTAGAGTCCTTGCAAAAAGCAACTGCGAAAGCGTTGCTCATTTATTCGGATAACGACCAGATGGTACGCAAATCTCAGTATGACGTACTGAAAGCGGGTCTTGCCGGAAAACATAACGTTTCTTTTATGCTTGAACATAACAAAAGCCACAATCCTAACTATACGGAGGATGCTGTGCGGTATCTGGGTGAATACCTTGCGGCCAAAACAAAGCTAACAAAACAGAAAAAGCTTGTTACCGAACGGCAGAAAAAAGAATTCCTTGCCGGCTTTGATTGGAACAGAATGACCGCCCAGGATGAACGGGTATGGCAGGCAATATTTGATTGTTTAGATAACTAAACTTACAAATGCAGAAAAGATGAGGGGATTATGGAGAATGGACAGAAAGAGGTCTTCGTTTGTTGGTTGGACGAAGACAAAAAAATCCTTTCCTTTCATTTCGTAGAAGGATTTGAGAGAAAAGAATTTAATAAAAAATCCGATTTTCAGGATTTTATGATGCTCTCGGTATCCCGTGGATTTCGGGTGCAGTGATAAATTCTTGAAGAATACATATAAACGAAGAGAGCGTGTGAAATGGATTCAAAGGATTTAAACCAGATAGAGTGGGAAAAACTAACACCACAGGAAAAGAAAAAACAATTATTCTTAAAGCAGAAAAAACTGCTTGAAACCTTTTTGGAACGAAACGCTATCTCTAAGGCTCAGTATGAGAAAAGTCTTGGAGATCTTCGTGATAAGATGGGTATGCACGGTATTAACTAAACGAACGGAGGTGTAGAACGATGGAGAAACAGAAAACGTATATTGCGATAGATCTTAAGTCGTTTTACGCCTCTGTGGAATGTGTGGATCGTGGTCTTGATCCACTGACAACCAACTTGCTTGTTGCAGATGTATCCAAGACCGAGAAAACCATTTGCCTTGCCGTTACACCCAGTCTGAAGGCGCACGGTATTTCCGGACGTGCGAGATTGTTTGAAGCGGTTCAGCAGGTCAATATCGTAAATGCCCAGAGAAAAGCAAGGTTGCGCGGTAAGGAGTTTACAGGCTCGTCCTATGAC
>JAGAVE010000075.1 GCA_017942105.1 Clostridia bacterium
CAGACGTGTGCTCTTCCGATCTAACTACAACAACAACCGCGAAGTCCTATTCTGCCGGCAATTATATCGTAACGGCCGATACTCTTAATTTACGAGAAGATCCGAACGCCGAATCAAAATGGCTTGCGACAATGGGTAAAGGCGAAGTTATCTATGTTGATAAGGTGCAGAACGGCTGGGGGTATACGAGCTTCCGTGGTAAGGAAGGCTGGTTTAACCTTAGATATGCAGAAAAATACAGATGAGGTAAAAGATGCTCCAAAGACTCGATAAATTAATATCATCGCAGGGAACATATACGAGAAAAGAAGCGCAACAGCTTATAAAAGAGGGTGCCGTCAAGGTAGACGGAGTAACAGTCCGTGACAGAGGGTTCCATATTGATCCCGATGTGAACAGCGTTATGCTCAACGGCAGGGAATTCTGCGTTGAAAAATTCGTTTATCTTATGCTCAATAAGCCGAAAGGCGTTGTCAGCGCTACGAATGACAGAAGCCAGAAAACTGTCGTAGATCTTGTGCCGGATGAACTGAAAAAAAGAAATCTTTTCCCGGCAGGAAGGCTGGATATGACAACAACAGGCTTCGTGCTCATAACCGATGACGGTGATTTTGCCCACAGAATTCTTTCCCCGAAGAATCATATTGAAAAGACATATGAAGCGCGCTTAGCTGAACCCGTTACGGATGAGCAACTGAAAATGGTTGCTGATGGTATTGTCTTGGAAGATGGTACTGAGTGCCTTCCTGCAAAGCTTAGAAGGCTTGAAGATGGAGAAAATCCGCTTGTAGAAATAAAAATCTGCGAGGGGAAATACCACCAGATAAAGCGGATGTTTGCGGCGGCAGGAAACGGGGTTATTGAGCTTAAAAGGACAAAAATGGGCGGATTAATTCTTGATGAGAATCTTCGCGAAGGTGAATGCAAAAAGCTTTCGGCAGAGGAAGTTGCACTCATTGATACGCGTTCTGAGTGAATGTTTTTGATAATTTAACATATTATAAAGCATAGTCGGCTATGCCGGGGTAGAAATGTCTTGACTTTTTACTTTATATGCAGTATAATGTGTCCATTGCTGTGCATTGGTAAAAGTTAGAATTTTACCGTAATACAAGCATTGAAAGGATGAATTTTATGGCACAGGAAATCTTGTTAACTGCAGAGGCTTATAAAAAGAAATTTGATGAGCTCGAGCAGCTTAAAACAACCGGCAGAGATGAGATTGCCGAAAGAATTAAGGAAGCAAGATCCTTTGGCGATTTATCAGAAAACAGCGAATACGACGAAGCCCTTAACGACCAGGCTAAAATGGAAGCTAAGATCAATCAGCTTGAAAATGAGCTTAAGAAAGCTAAGATTCTTGATGAAAGCACGATAACAACCGATGCTATCCATGTTGGATCAAAGGTTAAAATCCGTGATATCGATTTTGATGAAATTGAAGAATATAAGATTCTTGGCGAATCTCAGGCAAACCCTGACGAGGGAATAATCTCTGATCGTTCAGCGGTTGGTAAGGCTTTGCTCGAAAAGAAAGTTGGGGACATTGTTAAGGTTACATTGCCGAATGGTAACGTGATTTCTTTCGAGGTTCTTGAAATTTCTAAATAATTCATCCGGGCGGAGACAGAGTCTTGCGCCCGTTTTGTACTTTTTAAAAACTTGAAATTATAAGCTTTTTTGTTGATAGGAGAAATTAAAATGGCAGAAATATTAAACGAAACAGCTAATGAAAAGCTTGAAGATACCAATGAGTTAAGGCAGATAAGAGTTGAAAAGCTCAGTGCCCTTCAGGCAGCAGGCAAGGATCCGTTCGAGATAACTCTTGCTGAGCAGAATATCCTTAATTCTGAGGCTATTGCCCGTTTTGAGCAGCTTGAAAGTGAAGCAGCTCTTCTTCCTGATGAGGATAAACCGGAGCAGGTAAAGGTTGAAAATGTTTGTATCTGCGGCAGAATTATGACCTGGAGAGATATGGGTAAAGCTAATTTTATTGATGTTACCGACCGCTCAGGCAGAATGCAGGTATATGTGCGTATGAATGATATCGGTGAGGATGCTTTTGCTGAGTTCAAAAAGTGGGATATCGGCGATATCGTTGAGGTTAAGGGATATGTTTTCCGTACGCGCAGAGGTCAGATTTCTGTTCACGCAGAGGCAATAAGACTCCTTACGAAGTCTCTTCTTCCTCTTCCTGAAAAGTTCCACGGTCTTAAGGATACAGATACGAGATATCGTCAGCGTTACCTCGATCTCATTGTTAACCCTGAGGTTAAGGATACATTCTTTAAGCGCTCGGCAATCCTTCGCGCTATCCGCAAGTATCTTGACGGTGAGAATTTCATAGAGGTTGAAACTCCTATTCTCGTGAGCAATGCAGGCGGCGCAGCCGCAAGACCGTTTATGACTCATCACAACGCCCTTAATGAAGATTTCAAACTTCGTATTTCTCTTGAGCTTTATCTTAAGCGTCTTATCGTCGGCGGTATGGAAAGAGTCTATGAAATCGGCAGAGTGTTCCGTAACGAAGGTTGCGATACAAGACATAACCCTGAGTTTACTCTTATGGAGCTTTATCAGGCTTATACGGATTATAACGGAATGATGGATCTTACAGAGAATCTCTATCGCTTTGTTGCTCAGGAGGTTCTTGGTACAACGAAGGTTACTTATAACGGTGTTGAGATGGATCTTGGTAAACCGTTTGAACGCATTTCAATGGTTGACGCAGTTAAGAAATATTCAGGTGTTGATTGGAACGAGGTCGAGACTCTTGAGGATGCGCGCGCTCTTGCGGACAAGCACCATATAGAGTATGAAAAGCGCCACGGCAAAGGCGATATCCTTGCACTCTTCTTTGAAGAGTTTGCCGAGGAGCACCTTATTCAGCCGACTTTTGTTATTGACCATCCGATCGAGATTTCTCCGCTTACAAAGAAAAAGCCGGGTAATACTGATTATGTTGAGCGTTTTGAGTTCTTTATGAACGGTTGGGAAATGGCAAATGCTTATTCCGAGCTTAATGACCCGATTGATCAGAGAGAGCGTTTTAAGGCTCAGGAAGCTCTTCTTGCGCAGGGTGATGATGAGGCAAACACAACAGACGAGGATTTCCTTACTGCTCTTGAGTACGGTATGCCTCCGACGGGCGGTATCGGCTTCGGTATTGACAGAATGTGTATGCTTCTTACAGACTCATCTGCAATCAGAGACGTTCTTCTTTTCCCCACGATGAAAACTCTCGATTGATATGATTTCAGTAGTTTTAGCAGCCTACAAAGGCGAAAAATATATCGTTGAGCAGGTAAAATCAATTGTTTCTCAGCTTTCTGCAGAGGATGAGCTCGTAATCTCTGATGATTTTCCTCAGGGCGAAACGGGCACTGCTCTTAAAGATATTATTGATAATGATCCACGGGTTAAGTATATACACGGTAAGGGTCAGGGTCTTATTAAGAATTTTGAATACGCTATTAATAACGCGAAAGGTGATTTTATCTTCCTTTCTGACCAGGATGATGTCTGGCTTGAAGGAAAGGTAGATGCCGTTATGAGTGAGTTTGAAAAAGGCGCCGATGTTGTAATGCATGATGCCGTTATAACCGATGGTGATCTCAACCCAATCGGAAAGACGGCGTTTGAGCTCAATTCAGCAGGGCAGGGCATTTTCAAAAATTTGCTCAAAAACTCCTACCAGGGAAGCTGTATGGCATTCAGAAAAGAAATGAAAGAGTACATACTGCCTTTCCCTGAAAAAATTCCGATGCACGATCAATGGATAGGTCTTATGGGAGAGAAATACGGTAAAGTTCACCTTATAGATCACCCTTATATTCTTTACAGAAGACACGGTGAGAATGCCTCGGGAACAGGAAGCTCACTTGTGCAGAAAATCAAGTGGAGAATCAATATGGCAGGGTGCTTATTAAGAAAGTAGGGTTCCTTATGGATAATATGGTTACCGGCAGTATTGTTACTTTTAACAATATGTCAACCATAGATACTGCTTTGAAAACTCTTTTTGAGTTTACAAAGGATGTTGATTTTAAGCTTTTCGTTGTTGATAATAATTCAACAGACGGAACAGTTGAACATATAAAAGCTAATTATCCTCAGGTTGAGGTAATTGAACATAAAAAGAATGTTGGTTTCGGCGCAGGTCATAATGTTGCAATCAATCTTATTGATTCAAAGTACCATGTCGTTATTAACCCTGATATTGTTTTTGTTGAAAATTCAATCAAAAAAATGGTCGAATATCTTGATGCCAATGAAGATATCGGCATACTTTCTCCAAAAATCTGTTATCCGAACGGCAAGGAGCAGATTTTAGGTAAAAAATATCCGCATCTTAAGTATATTTTTGCAAGCAGGTTCCGTGGCGATGAGCCGAGCGATTTGCTCAAGGAATATGCAATGCTTGACCGTGATCTTTCAAAACCGACTGATATTGATAACGCTACGGGATGCTTTATGATGTTCCGTACATCGGTTCTTAAGAAAATCGGCGGTTTTGATGAACGATATTTTATGTATTTTGAAGATGCAGATATTACGCGTGAAGCCCAAAAAATATCTCGTGTTGTTTACTACCCCGATACGGTTGTTTCTCATATGTGGAACAGAGACAGTAAGCATAACTATAAGCTTCTCGCTATTCACATTCATTCAATGCTTAAATATTATTGGAAGTGGAAAACTATTTAATACTTGTTCAAGGAGGTGAGCAATGTGAAGGAAAGTGTTGCAAACGCTAAAAAGATTCCTTTGAAAAATTATTTCAAGAATGCATATAAATACAGATATCTTGTGCAGGAGATTGTCAGAAAAAATATCAAACTGCAGTATCGTGATTCGTTTCTTGGTATGTTCTGGACTTTTCTGCAGCCGTTGTTTACGATGATAGTTCTCGTTCTCATCTTCAGCAGAGTTTTTGGTAAATCAGATTCAGGCGTTGTATGTTATCCTGTTTATGTTCTTTGCGGACGCCTTATTTATGAGTGTTTCTCGCAGTCAACCAAGCGCGCAATGCGCTCGATAAGAAACAGCGCATCGGTAATAAAAAAGGTTTATGTACCTAAGTATGTTTACCCGTTGTCAAATGTTATTGCAAACTTTGTAACATTTCTTATTTCTCTTACGGTTCTGTTCGTTGTTTTTGCATTTTTCTATATTTTCCAAAGAGATATGCATCCCGACCTTGTTCTTTCCTGGAAGTTCCTGCTCATAGTTGTTCCGATTGCTCTGCTGTTCCTTTTGAGCATAGGTTGCGGAATGATTCTGAGTGTTCTCAATGTATTTTTCAAGGATATTGAGTATATATATGAAGTTTTCTGTATGCTTCTCTTCTATATAACACCCGTATTTTACAGCATTGATTCATTGAATCTTGGCAGTAATGCGTGGTTTGCTTATGTGTTGAAGGCGAATCCATTATATTGGATTGTTGATTTGCTGAGGAGCTGTGTCCTTGTTGAAGGCTTTGCATGGAACTGGACAGGCTTCTTCTATACCCTTGGATTCTCGGTCGTTTCTATTATTATTGGCGTATATTTCTTCTTTAAGAAGCAGGATAAGTTCATTCTCCATATTTAATGAGGTGTTTATATGGCTAAACCCGCTGTTGTTGTTGACCACGTCAGCATCTTGTTTAATCTGAACAGTGAAAAAATCGACAATATAAAAGAATATTTTATCAAGCTTATAACCAGAAAGTTGCACTACACTGAATTCTGGGCGCTCAAGGATGTTTCTTTTACTGTTAACAAAGGTGAAAGAATAGGAATTCTCGGCTTTAACGGTGCGGGAAAGAGTACGCTTCTTAAAACTGTAGCAGGTGTTCTTAAACCGACCAAAGGCTCAGTAACCGTAAGCGGTGTTATTGCACCTTTGCTTGAGCTTGGCGCAGGCTTCGATATGAACTACTCCGGCAAAGAGAATATATTTCTCTACGGTGCAACGATGGGTTACTCGCGAAAATATATTGAGAGTAAATACGATGAAATTGTTGAATTTTCAGAACTTGGTGATTTTATCAATGTTCCTCTTAAAAACTATTCTTCGGGTATGAGGGCAAGGCTTGGCTTCGCAATCGCGACTGCTGTTGAACCAGATGTTCTCATTCTTGATGAGGTTCTTTCAGTAGGTGACGCTAAGTTCCGCAAGAAGAGCGAGGATAAAGTCAGGTCAATGTTTGATAAAGGAGTAACAGTCCTTTTTGTTTCGCACAGTACGGATCAGGTAAGAAGACTTTGCAACAAGGCAATTATTCTTAAAAAGGGCGAGATCATTGCTTCGGGTGAGGTAAATGAGGTCTGTGCAAAGTACGATGAGATTGTCAATAAAAAATGATTTTAAAGCTCCGCTTCCGAGTTTTTACTCCAACGGAGCTTTTGCTTTGGATGTGTTAATATGAAAAAGATGTTTTATGCTATATATGCTTTGATGTTTAACATTTTTCGGTTTTTTCCAATAAAAAAGAATAAAATATCCTTTCTTTCTCCGCATAACGAAAGCTTCAATGACAGCCTGGGAGCTGTGCTCAATGAAGTTATTATGCGCGATGAATTCAGAGTTTGCAAAATCTCCTGTAAGGATCTTGAAATAAATAAGTCTTCGCCGTTAGCGTTAATTAAAAGCCTTTTGAAAGCTTTCAGCTTTTTTACCGTAAAGGCATATCATCTGGCAACATCTCATTTTGTTTTTATGAATGATAATTTTATGCCAATGGCTAAGCTGAATTTTAAAAAAGATGCCGTAATAACTCAGCTCTGGCACGCAGAGGGTGCATTTAAACGCTTTGGTCTGCATATTGAACAGCCTGAGGAAATTCGCAATCTTGAGATTAAAGGTAACAGCAAGTTGACCTATGTCGTTTGTTCGTCAGAAGGTGTTGCCGATATTTATGCAGGTGCTTTCGGCGTTCCTATTGAAAAGGTTCTTCCTCTCGGCGCACCAAGAGTTGATGAGTTTTTTAAAAAAGTCAATGTTGAAAGACTTCGTTCGGAATTTGACAGGGAATATCCGGAGTGCAAAGGCAAAAAGCTTATTCTTTATGCCCCGACCTTCAGGGATGATAGAGATGACGATGCGAAATTGCTTGACAGTATCGATATAAACGCCTTTAACGAGCGCTTCGGGGATGAATACCGTTTGCTCGTAAGGCTCCATCCTCAGGTTCGTACAAGCTCTGCTGACCTGACGGGAGCAACGGATGTTGGTGATTATAAGAAGCTCAATAATCTGATAAGGCTTGCAGATGTTATGATAACAGACTATTCTTCGATATGTATGGATTTCGCTTTTCTTGAAAAACCAATATATTTCTATGCATTTGATCTTGAAAAATATACAGATGACAGAGCTTTTTATGAAGACTATGAGTCTTATGTTCCCGGACCTGTTGCTAGAGATTTCCAGACCCTTTTAAATCTGATAAACACAAATGTAGCGCAGTCTTATGCACACAGAATGTCTGAATTCAAATTCTATAATTTCGGCAGTCCGGACGGGAATGCGGCAAAAAGAGTTGTTGATATTATTGTCAACTCGTATAGATAATAAGGTTCTCAGGAGGCAGTTTTTTGCCTCCTTTTCCTTTTTTAAAATTATATGTATGAGATTGTTTTTTGTTGATATAATAACAGACAGGAGCATTGAAGATTACGGATTGTTTTATCAATATATAGTGTTAATTGAATTATATTGTAAATTTTTGTACAATATGCTGAATTTTAATTGGCTTCAAATCGGTTTCTTGAAAATAATACAAGATATATTGAAATCAAGCTTGACTTGGCACAATATGTTGTGTTGCTTGCGTGTGCAAAGCTGAATACTCCAAAATAAAAAATATGTTGCACTTAAAGGTAAAAAGTGTTATAATCACTAAGGTGTAATTTGTATTAGTGTTTTTACGATTTTTTTCATTTTTATGTTTATATATTAAGCTTTAAGGATTGGGAGTGAACTCGTGGATAAGATTTTCATTAACGGCGGAAATCCCCTTCGTGGTGAAGTCACTATCAGCGGCGCAAAGAATGCGGCCGTAGCCATTCTTCCTGCAGTTATACTTGCACAGGATGTGTGCAGAGTTGAAAATATTCCGGCTATCAGCGATGTTGATATGATGATTCGTATTCTTCATCAGCTTGGCGCAAAAATTAGTAAGATTGATGATACAACCTACGAAATTGACTCATCAACTATAAATTCCTATGTTGTGACTCACGATATGACGAAGCACCTCAGAGCGTCATACTATCTCATCGGTGCTCTTCTTGCAAGGTTTGGTCGCGCAAAGGTCGCTATGCCGGGCGGATGCAATTTTGGTGTTCGTCCCATTGACCAGCATATCAAAGGCTTTCAGCTTCTGGGTTCATCAGTCAGCTTTAAAGAGAACGCTATGATTGATGTTGAAGCTCCTGATTTGACAGGTGGTCTTGTTTATTTCGATGTCGTTTCGGTCGGTGCGACGATTAATCTTATGCTCGCTGCTGTTAAAGCGAAGGGTCTTACGGTTATCGAAAATGCTGCTAAAGAACCGCATATCGTTGACCTTGCAAACTTCCTTAACTCTATGGGTGCTGATGTCAGAGGTGCAGGTACGGATGTTATTAAAATCCGCGGCGTTGAGCAGATGCATGGTTGCACATATTCTATAATTCCTGATCAGATTGAAGCAGGAACCTTTATGGTAGCTGCAGTAGCAACCAAGGGTGAGGTTCTTGTAAAAAATGTTATTCCGAAACACCTTGAATCCATTACGGCTAAGCTTCTTCAGTGCGGTGCAACTATCGATGAAAACGACGATTCAGTTCTCGTTAAAGGTAACGGCCGCCCGGGCAAGTGCAATGTCAAGACGATGCCGCATCCCGGTTTTCCGACGGATATGCAGCCGCAGATGGCAACGATGCTTGCCATAGCTGACGGAACCAGTATTGTTTCCGAAGGTGTATGGGATAGCCGCTTCCAGTATGTTGAGCAGCTTACGAGAATGGGCGCAGTGATATCCGTTAACGGTAAGGCAGCAACGATTGAAGGCGTTGAAACTCTTAACGGTTCTCCGGTTAAAGCCGATGACCTTCGTGCCGGTGCGGCAATGCTCATCGCAGGTCTCGTTGCTAAGGGAACTACTTCTATTGAAAATATTGTTTATATCGATCGTGGATATGATAATGTTGTAGGAAAATTTCAGGCACTCGGTGCAGATATCTGGCGTGTTAATGATGCTGATGCTCCTAAAGCGCTTGATGATTCTGAGGCTGTATAAAATTACTGAGGTGTAAAATGGCGCGATTTTCTTCTCTTTTTTCTTCAAGCAGCGGAAACTGTAGTTACATAGGTTCTGCGGCAAGTGGAATACTTATTGATGCGGGAGTAAGCGCCAAACAAATCACATTAAAGCTTGATTGCATTGGTGTCAGCCCCGCTGGCATCGGTGCAATTTTTATTACTCACGAGCATTCTGACCATATAAACGGGTTGCGCGTTTTCGCATCTAAAAACAAAATTCCTGTTTATGCAACTCAGGGTACTGTGGACGCACTCATTTCTTCGGGAACTGCAAACGGAAGCTTTGAAATCAATCCAATCAACGAAGAAGGTATTGAAATCAACGGTCAGTTTGTTCGTCCTTTTAAGACCTCTCACGATTCGGCTGAGAGCTGTGGATACATCGTAACAACTTCGGATGACAGGAAGATTGCTGTTGCAACAGATACCGGATTTGTTACACCCGAAACGAGAGAAGCTGTTATGGGCTGTGACCTGATTCTTGCTGAGTCTAATCATGATGTCGGGATGGTCAGAAATGGTTTTTATCCCTATAATCTTAAACGCCGTATTCTCTCGGATATCGGACATCTTTCGAATATTGATTGCAGTAAATTTGTAACTGAGCTCGTTGAGAACGGAACGACGAGGGTCGTTCTGGGGCACCTTAGCAAAGAGAATAATATGCCTGAGCTTGCCTTTCAGACGAGCAAAGCGGCGCTGGATTGTGCTGGAGCGGTGCAATTTAAAGACTACATATTGAAGGTCGCAGGAAGCGGCGAGATTGAAACGGTGGTGTTATGAATGCAGACTGTGACAATAATCTGCGAAGGAAAGCTTAAGGAAAAATACCTTCGTGATGCTTGTGCTGAGTATGCAAAGAGACTCTCTGCTTATTGCAAGCTTAATATTGTTGAACTCAATCCACACAGAATTTCCGAAAGCCCTTCATCTGCTGAAATTGACGCAGTGCTTCAGGCTGAATCGGTTGAGATTCTTTCGAAAATCCCTTCAAATGCAAAGGTTTATGCAATGTGTATTGAAGGAAAGCAAATGCCTTCTGAGAAGCTTGCGGAAGAAATATCTAGCTGTGCTGTTCGCGGATACAGCAATATAGTCTTTGTTATCGGTGGTTCTCATGGTCTGAGCGAATCGGTCAAAAAGAGAGCTGATTTCAGGCTATCGATGTCAGAAATGACCTTTCCTCATCAGCTTGCCAGGGTAATGCTACTCGAACAGATATACAGAGCGTATCAGATTTCGACCGGCGGAAAATATCATAAATGATTTACGGCTTGTGCATTTGCACAAGCCGTATTTTTATGCCGCGTAATTGATTTTGAGTTTATCTGCAAACATTTCCGTGTAAAATTCATTGATATAGCTATATGTGAAGGAGCTGCTGTTGACTCCGTGTTGCGAAGCGAGTTCTTCATTATAATTTGCAAGAGGTATGATTCTGACATTTGTAAATCCCGAGTTGTAATGGGTTATGGTCGGAATTAACGAAACTGATGAAATCCTGGTTTTTCCGTCAGCAAGATTTTTTTCAAATGTGATGTCTGCAATGCCGCCGAGCATATTGTTCTTCTTATTTTGGCAGGAAATGAAATTTCCGAGAGACCAGATGACTAAAGCCTCTTCGCCGTCACCGTTCTGCATAAATTCAATCGGCTGAAGGACATGAGGACCTGTACCGATGATAACATCTGCGCCGTATTCAAGAAGCTTGGCAACAATTTCCTTCTGCGATTTGTCTGGGGTGGTCATATCCTCATCCCACCAGTGCATTGAAACACAGACAACATCCGAGACAGCTTTTGCATTGTCTATCATTTGCTTCATGGTTGCATAAAGCTCTTCTTTAGAATATCTGCTGTCTTCAAGGCAGAGAAGGCCTATGTCCGAATTCTTCGGGATTGAAATACCGTTAAGCCACTCAGTGAAGCCGACAAATGAAATGCGGATGCCGTTGACGGTTTTTACCTGAGGTTTCATCATTTCATCTCTTGTTTCGTAAAGTCCTGTAAGCAGGATTTCAGGCTTTGATTTGAAGAGCTCAAGGTCGTTGAGAGCGCCTGTGACTCTTTTATCCAAAGTATGGTTTGTTGACTGATTAAAAACATCAAAACCTACATCAATCATTTCATCAAGGAGCTCAGGGGGAGAGTTAAAAAGAGGGTAGCTTGATGGGTCGCTTTCAGGATCGATAATTGTTTCCTGATTAAGAAAAGCAATGTCTGAAAGCGAAATGATATCTCTTACACCGTCATAGGCGTATGAAAAATCATAGCCTTCACCGTTTGCGCGGCTGTTTGCCTGTTTGTAAATACTGCCATGAATGAGATTATCTCCTGCGCACATCATTCGTGCTGTTTTGATTCCTGTCTGCGTCTGCTGTTCTGCCACAGTTGCGTCTGCCGCGGCAGAATTGCCGTGATGCAGATTGCTGTGCATCCTTGAGTTATCGATAATAATTATCATTGAGCTGAGGACTATAGTCAGGCAAAGAATGCAGTTGAAAACAACTAAAAAAATCTTACCCGGGGTCCATTTGTGCGTATCCTTCATTTTATCACCGTCTTGTTTTTTGAAATCTACATAATTATATCATACAGTCAGCTCTTTTGCAAGAATTGAACGGCTTTGTTTATAATGAGGGTAAATGAAAAATAACGGTATAAATAATAAACACGGCAGTATGAAGGGGAGAAAAGCGAGTTTAAATTTAACGACGGTGAATATCTGACCGTCAATGAGATTTTTGCTTTTGCGAATTACCTGCAAAACTGTATCGTTCGGATTTTCTGCAAGTATAAATTGTGCCAGAAAGTATCGTTGTATTGCGATAAATCTGAATATCAGACCGACTGTGAAAAGAACAACCGTTCCTCCCATCAACGCTGAAAAAAGATAAGCTTCAATTCCTCCGCTGAATGCTGTAACTAAAACTACGGAAAAAGTCAAAATGCAGGGCAACATAAAAACAAGAGTCCAGAAAAGCTTTAGAAAGAATACTGCCGCTTTTAGCCTGAAAGCCTTAAATGCGTTTTTAAATCTGAACCAATAAATAAATCTTTTAAAACGGTTTTTCTTTCCGCTGAGTCTGCCGCTGTATCCGGCTTCTTCGCCTAAAGATACCGTAGAGTAAAATATGCAGGCAGAAAAGCCTGAAATGAGAATAAACAAGCATTTTAAAATTGAGCAGACAATGCTGTATTTGTCAGAAATCTGCGCGAGAATCAAGTCTGAAAGCGAGCTTAATAAAAAGGGAGTAACGCAGTAAATCGCTAAGACAATAATATAAACCAAAGGTACACACATAAGCTTTAAATATTTTTTCTTGTTAAATTTCAATGCGTATTTCTGAATTTCTGTAAAAAACATAAGATCACCCAAAATAAGCATTGGCATATTTTTCTTTAATATGCAAAAAAAACGGTACAGAAATCTGTACCGTTAGTTTGAAAATTATTTTTGTGAATTATAAGCTTCTTGGATTGCTCGTGCGAGCTGGTCGGGGCAGGATGTGCTTTTGAAGCCGCAGGTTACTCCCGAAAGCCTTTTGGTAATCTCTTCAACCTTCATTCCTTCAACAAGGTTAGCAATTCCCTTAAGATTTCCGTTGCAACCGCCGTAGAATTTAACATTGGAAACGATGTCTTCGCTAATGTCGAAAGTAATCTGACTTGAGCAGGTGCCTCTTGTTTTGTAAGTAAATGTCATATAAACAACCTCCTGATTACACATCTTAGTTGAATTTTTCTTTTTTGTCAAGTCATAATGTAAAGAAGCGCAAGGATGAGCATTTTATCCCCTCCGTCGCTTGAAAGAAGGAGAATTAATGCTAAAATCAATGAAAGGTCGTTGTCATTTTTGTTGCCGTTATGGTTTGATGAAGAAAAAAAGTTATTTACTCTGCGCCCGGATTCGCAACCGCTGTTCTTTTTCTCCTCGTTTTTGTAAATGTGATTTATGTCTGAAATTTTGTTTTCCTTTTCATTGAAAGAAGAAGCTTTTTTCTGCATTTGCATTGCATATTCAATAGCATTGCTCTGCATTTTGCCAAAGTCCTGAGGTTGCATTCTGTCACCCCTTTTTGGTCAGTTCGGAAATCATAGGCACCAGCTCAAGAAGCTTTAGTATCTGCATTGCCTCATCAGCCTTCTTTTGTTTTTCATAGCTCAGATTTGGCTTTAAGGCTTCAATCAGCTTGCACCGTTTGCCTGAGTCTGAATTCATCAGAGACATAATTCTTCCGATTTTTGAAAACATATCAGGGTCGGGCATAGAGGAAAAATCAAAACCGAAAGAAGATGAATCCTTTTTTTCATTGTTGAATGATTTAGCCGAGCTGTCATTATCGTTTCCGAATATGGATTGAGCTGTTTCTTTTAACGCCTGAATGTCATCAGGAGTGAGTGATGCAATAATGTCATTTAAGTTTTCCATTGTTGTCAGAGTTCAGCCTGTTCATAATCTTTTTTGCCGCCTCAGAGTTGAGAATGGCATCGATTTTACTTTTGTCGTTAAGAATAGAATTCAACTCTTTGTTTTCATCAGCACTAAGTCCGGATTTCATTTTCTCAACAGCATTTTGCTTTTTAATGCTGTCAGAGCTGCCGATGAGCTTTAAAATTGATGAAAAATCAAATTGTCTGTCATTTTTCATTTACAACCACACTCCGATGTTATATAATTATGTAAACTACAGTAAAGTATATTATTAAAAAGGGGTTTTATGTTTGCGTATCCTGGTCGTTTCTGATTCACACGGTGATTCTTATGCTGTAAAGCAAGCTGTTGACGAGCAACCGTCTGCTAAAATTCTCTTTTACCTGGGCGACGGTGAGCGGGATCTGGAGCTTGTTGAAAACAATCCGGGTATATATATTCATAAAGTCAGAGGCAATTGTGATTTTATAAGCTCTTTGCCGAATCATATTGTCGATGAGGTAGAAGGTGTACGGATTTATGCCACACACGGTTATGTTGAAAAGGTAAAGTACGGTACAGCTCTTTTACGCCAATACGCCGCGGATAACAAGGCCGCTATTGCATTATATGGTCATACTCATATACCTGACACTACTTTTTCTGACGGAATATGGCTCATAAATCCCGGCAGTATCCGTATGGGTGAATACGCCGTTGTTGACATAACACCAAAGGGAATTATGCCGATTCTCCTTAAATTAAAATATTAAAGTAATAAACCTCCGTTTTTCAGCATATCTTTTAAAGTAGCTGAATTTACGGAGGTTGTTTTTATGTTTGTTTTTTCTGTCCGGGCGAACAAGCCTAAATTGATTGCCGCACTATGTATTCTTTTTTTAGTGTTGATAATCGTTTCGTTTTTTATAAATAAAAATGAAAGTCCCGTAACAAAAGGAAATGAAATCAATGCCAAAGCGTCAAGTGAAGAGGAGCGGATTGCGTTTCTTTCGCAGTTCGGTTGGAAAATTGACGATGACCCTGTTGAGGTGACAGAGGTTATTATCCCGTCAGAGTTCAATGATACATACACGAAATATAACGAGATTCAAAAAAATCAGTCTATGAACCTTGAACCGTATAAAGGTAAACGCGTAAAAAAGTGGGTTTATGAGGTTGAAAACTATCCGGGTTATGCTGAGGAGGAAAGCTGCATCAGGGCGACCTTACTTATCTACGACGGTATAGTGATCGGCGGCGATGTTTCCTCTCTTGAAAAAGACGGTTTTATGCAGGGCTTTGATTTTCCTGAAAGTTAAGCTTTCTTTTTGGGGTTGAGCTGTGCAATGACTATCGCCAGGAAAATTATGGTGCATCCGATATATTCAACCGTCGCGAGCTTTTCGTGCGGTGGGATGATAAATGCGAATAAAACCGCGAATACGGATTCAAGACAAAAAAGCATTGCCGCTATAGTCGGTTCAGTGTATTTCTGACCTACTATCTGAATAGTAAAGCCGACTCCGCTGCTGAGTACGCCTGAATAAAGAATAGGGATTGCGGCGTCGAGAATTCTCTCTATTGATGGTTTTTCGAAAATAAACATCAGTATGCAGGATATTATTCCCGTTATGAAAAACTGTCCGCAGGAAAGAACAAGCGAATCAACATTTTTTCCCAGTTTGTCAATAACGATAATATGAACGGCATATGCAATTGCACATCCTATTCCGAGAAGCTCACCTTTACCGATTGTAAAGCTTTTTGATGCTCCTACGCAAAGAAGGTACATACCTATTACTCCGAGAAGTACACCAATCCAGACGGTAAAAGGCGTTTTCTTTTTCATAAAAAGTCCGATAACCGGAACGAAAATCATATAAAGAGCAGTAAGAAAACCGATTTTTCCGGTTTCGGTATAATTGAACGCGAACTGCTGAAGGGTACTGCCGAGAAAAAGACAGATTCCGACGGGTATTATTGCGATGAGGGCTGTTTTTGAAAGAAATTTTTTCTCGTTTTTAGTAAGCTTTTGAGGATTTTTCTTCCTTTTTATCAGAATAAAAGGAACGAGAACTGCAGAACCGATAAGCATCCTTATTCCGTTGAAGGTGAAGGCTTCAACATGGTTCATACCTTCATTCTGTGCAACAAACGAGAGTCCCCAGATCATAGCCGCAAGCACAAGCAGGAGCGGGCCGAAAACTTTATTTTTAGCGTTCATACAAGATTTCCTTTCATTTCTTATTGGGCGAACGAAAAACATTATAGTGCCTGAGATAAAAATTGTCAAATATTGTTGTAAATAATTGATTTATTTCTTGTTTGATGATATAATAATTTGTGCAAAGTTAAGGAGGATAAAATTATGGCTGTTTGTAATGTAATATCTCACCGTGGTGCTAATAAGGTTACGCCACAGAATACTATTGAAGCTTTCAAAAAGGCAATTCAGTTCAGAGCTGACGGATTTGAAACGGATGTTCACTTAACGGGGGACGGTGTGCCCGTAATCTGCCATAATTATACAATAGATAAAACCTCGAACGGTAAGGGCGCAATTGCTAAGAATACGCTTGACTATCTTAAAAGATTTGATTTTGGCTCATATTTCCACCATTCTTATAAGGGAACGGAGATCCCGACGCTTGAGGAGTTTCTCGATATTTCAGAGAAGGGTAATCTTAAGGTGCTCAACATTGAAATAAAAAGTCCTCTTAATAAAGATTATACTATTGTTGATAAGGTTCTTGATGCCGTTAAAGCGCATAAGCTTTTTGATAAGCTTCTTATTTCAAGCTTTGATCCCGATTTGCTTGTTTATGTCAAAGACGCAGATGAAAACTGCAAGACAGGATTTCTTTATTCTCCCGATAAGCCAATCACTTATAAAAAGGTTCTCGGCAGAGAAATTGATTTTGCAAAAAGCATAGGCGCTGACGCAATTCATCCGCATCAGATGTTTGTTAAGCCTGCTATCGTTGAAGCGGCTCACGAAAACGGAATTATGGTTAATCCTTGGACGGTTAACAAAGAAAAAGACATTATCAGGCTCGTAAAAATGGGTGTTGACGGCGTTATTACCGATGTGCCTAATATTGCAAAAAGATTAATTGAATCCTTATAATGAGTAAGACTTCCCAAAGTAAACGGGAAGTCTTTATTTTATAATACAATATCCAAAATTTCAGGGAATGTTTTAATCGTATAGTCAGGTCGGTCAACGCTTCCGAATCCGTATGAAGCATAAATAAACGGAATATTTGCAAACCTTGCGGCATTTGCATCACCCTGAGTGTCACCGACGAAGATGGAATTTTTGAATCCGTTTCTTTCAAGGAGTTTTTTGAGGTTTTCTCCTTTTGGGAGGCAACGGGAATCAGGGTGCTCTGAGTCGCAGAAATAATCTCCGAGTTTATGGAAACGAAGGAAGGTTTCAATGTAGCCGTCCTGGCAGTTGCTAACAATATAAAGCTTGAAGTGCTTTTTAAGCTCTGCAAGCGTTTCTTCCAGACCGTCAAACAGTATTCCTCCTCGCAACGAAAGAATTTCGTTGCAGGTAACAACTCCGTCTTCAAAGAAATTCATCTGTGTTTCAAAGTCAAGCTCGGGATACAGCTTGTTCATAAGATCAACCTTATTTAAACCGAGGACGCTTGCCATTTTTTCTTTTGAAGGCTGAGGAAGGCTGTATTTAATTGCCGTGTTGACCCAGGCCTCTGTAATTGCATCAATTGCATTCCAAAGTGTTCCGTCAAGGTCGAATCCTATGCTGTCGTATTTCATGATTTAATCCTCCTGGTAATGTTTTTAATTTTAAATTAATACATACTTAAAAAACTGTGGAAAGAAAAAGATTTATATGATATAATGAATCAAATAATTATTTTAAGGTGAAAAAAATGCAGGTTAAAATCAGTGATGAAGTTAAAAGTCTGGTTCCGTCTTGCGTCCTTGGAGTAGTAAGATATAAGGCTCTGATTGAAAAGAGCAGTAAGGAGCTTACTTCCTATTTTGACGGAATAATGGACGAAATAGGTTCAAAATATGTTACTAAGGATATTGCTCAAATGCCGCATATCCGCCCGACGCGTGCCGCATATAAAGCGCTTGGTAAAGATCCTCATTCATACAGGGGTGCCGCAGAGCAGATGCTTCGCAGAGTAATTCTTAAAAAGGGGTTGTATCATGTCAATAATGCTGTTGATATTAATAATATAATATCAGTAACCTCAGGATACTCAATAGGATCTTATGATGTATCGGCAATTGAGGGCGATGCCGTTCTTTGCAGAGCACCCGAGGGAACACATTATAAAGGCATAGGTAAAGACGATTATGAATACAATGTCGAGTTTTTACCCGCGTTTTTTGATGATGCAGGCTGTTTCGGCAATCCGTCGAGCGACAGTCAGCGAACGATGCTTAAAAACGGCGTCCGTGAGGTGATTTTTGTTTTTTACGCTTTTGACGGCAAGGATGGACTGGAAGACTGGATGAATAAAACAGAACGGCTTTTGTCTGAGTATTGTGCCGATTATGAAACTCTCGAAAAGTTTATAGTAGAATAGGAGAAAGATTATGCTCGAATATTTTGATTTTGATAAAAATAACGAAAGAGTCCTTTGTGAAATGGGCGGTAAAAACGCAGAGATGCTCATGACCATAAAGGTTAAAAAGCTCTTTGCGGGCGAAACATTTGAGGTTTATGATGAAAAAAATGAAACAGCGATTCTCATTCTTAAAGGAAACCTCGATGTTTCCTGGAACGGCAGAACGGAAAATATGCTTAGAAAGAATCCTTTTGAAAAGACTCCGTATTGCCTTCATGTATGCAGGGGGATAAAGGTAACTGTCAAGGCTAATGCAGAGAGCGAATTTATCGTTCAGCAGACGGATAATGAAAGGGTATTTGAGCCTGTTTTCTATAAGCCGGAGGATTGTCTCTATCAGCATTTCGGAAAAGACCAGTGGGAAGGCACAGGCTCGAGAATAGTTTCAACGATGTTCGACTATGATAATGCGCCTTATTCCAATATGGTTATGGGAGAGGTCTTCAACCAGCCGGGCAGATGGTCAAGCTATCCGCCGCATCATCATCCTCATCCTGAAGTATACTATTATCAATTCGATCCTCAGCAAGGCTTCGGCGCCTGTTTTAACGGCGATGATGTTTTCAAAAGTGTTGACGGTTCATTCTGTACCATCGAGGACGGAAAAGACCATCAGCAGGTAGTGGCTCCGGGTTATACGATGTATTATGTCTGGATGATAAGACACCTTGACGAAGACCCGTGGTATAAAACAACGCGCTATTATGCAAAGGAGCACGAGTGGCTTACAAAGGCTGATTAAGAATTAACTTCACACATCTCTTCTTTCGGGAGATGTGTGAAGTTTTTATATGCTTTGCAAAAAAACAAGCCATTTTTCACTGATTGCTTCTATTGAATGGGTTTTTAAAAGCTCGCGTGCGTTAGCTGAGAGTTTATCGGCGAGGGCGGGATTTTCGATAATATTAAGAATTGCCTGCGCTATCTGTCCGGTATTTCCGACTTCAACAAGTATTCCGTTTTTCTCGTTTTCAATAAGCTCCTCGGGCCCCATATCGCACCTTGTTGAAACGCAGGGAACACCCATTGCCATTGCTTCCATAAGCACATTGGGCATACCCTCAAGGTCAGAAGAAAGAACGAAAACATCAGCGCGGTTAACAACCTTTACTGCCTGCGAGTCTGTTCCGGGAAGTGAAATTCTCCCTTCGAGTGAAAGTGATGCTATCTTTTCTTCAAGCTCTGTGCGGAGTTCACCTTCACCGAAGATTACCATCCTGTGCTCGGGTATTTTGTCGGCTATAGATGCAAAAGCATCAATTAGAATATCAAATCTTTTCTGCTTGTTGAGGCGCCCTACTGCGCAGATAAGCTTTTCTCTCTGAGCAGGAACATTAAGCGAATAAACCGTTTCGTTAAAAATAGCATTAGGTATGATAACATCTCGTTTTTTTAGTTTGTCAGTGAAAAAACGAGACGCTTTTTTTGTTTGGAAAACATAACCGTCGCAAAACTTATAAAAGAATCTTCTCAAAAAGGAGTTGATTTTAGTAGCTTTGTATTTGTACGGATTGTTTCTTTCGGTGCCGATTGATTTTGTTTTAGTTAATTTGGTAGCTAAAACGGTGTACCAGGTCATCGAAAAACTCATACCGATCAGCACATCGAGCTTCCTTTTTTTGATGAATGAACGGA
The DNA here is from genome assembly GCA_017942105.1 of Clostridia bacterium. GTDB lineage: Bacteria > Bacillota > Clostridia > Oscillospirales > Acutalibacteraceae > CAG-488. The sequence goes on from JAGAVE010000075.1 coordinate 19,956, forward strand.
TTTTGAGCATTCTTTTCAATGCGCCGAATATTCTTTTAAGAGAAAGCGAAAGAGCAATTTCATCGAATCCGAGTCGAAGATGCTCAACCTTATCGTTAAGAGGGTAGAAGCTGTCAACATCCTTGAATGTGATTATTTCTACTTCATGACCGTGTTGTGAAAAATAATTAGCTAGCGACGAGGTAGCTCTTTCAGCTCCTCCTGCATTAAGATCGCTGATTAAAAAACCAATTTTCATAAGTGTATTCCTCAGTTTTTAAAGACTCCTGATTTGTTAAGGGCAGAATATAAGGGGAGACCGAGAATGTAGCAAACACCGGCTTCACCCAATGCAACGCTTGCACCTGAAGTAAGGAAAGCTAACCAACTGAATCCCTCAGGCATAAAGAAAGCAATTTCTGCGCCGACGATTATTCCGTTGAATAAAACGGGGAAAATAAGCGACAGCAACGGCAGCCTCTTAAAAAGAAATTTTCTTGTCAGTCTGGTGAAGACGGCTGCAAGCAGGGTTGCGACTGTTCCGCAAATGACATCAATGACGCCGAGCGGACTGCCGAGGTTAGAGATAAGGCACCCGATAGCAAGTCCGGGGATAGCTGCGGGTGTCAGCGCAGGCAGGACGGTTAAAGCCTCGGAAATTCTAAACTGAACCGAGCCGTATGAAATGGGTGAAGCGGCATAGGTTACAGCAACATAGATTCCTGCAATAAGCGCACTCTGCACAAGGAAAAGTGTGTGTCTGTTTTTAGTTTTCATAGTAATTCTCCTTAGTTTTGTTTATGGTCAGGATGGTTTCGAACTGACCCATATTGAAAGCTTGTTTTAATTTAAAAAATAAGCTTTAAATATGATTGAGTGTCTCTTGACAAGACAAGCAACTTATTTTATCACATAGATTTTGTTTTTTCAACCAAATAGCAAAATTTGACAAAATATAATTTTTATTTACATTTTTTTTATGTTGTGTTATAATGCAGTAGCAAAGTGAGGTTTTAATTATGTTTAATGAAGATAAATTGGTTTTAGCTGACAAACTTAAAAATTTACGAAAGAGCTTCGGTATGACGCAGGATGATATAGCGGAGCTTTTGGATATGAGCAGAACATCGTTTTCAAAGTATGAAAATTCGGCCGCAGTGCCTCCTTTGAAGGTACTCAGAAAGCTCTCTGCGATTTATAATGTTCCCCTGGAGTATCTTATTCACGATGAACAGCCGGGCGTACTTCGTTTCAATTCAAACAATGATAATGAAATCCCTGAAATTGACGGTGATTCTTTAAAGTATTTTACCCAGCTTACCCATGAGGAAAAGATTCTTATTTTGAAGCTGCGTCTTATGCAGTCTGATAAGAAAAAAGAAATTATTGATGCAATAGAAAATAATGACGAATGAACTGCCGCCGAGGCAGTTCATTTTGCATAACGGGAGCTTTTCTGTTTACCATAAATCTAAAAGGAGAATGATTTATGGTAAGAATAGCTTTTTATGACACTAAGCCGTACGATACTGAATATTTTAATATTCTGAATGAACAGTACGGCTTTGAGATACGGTATATTGAAGCAAGGCTGAATGAAGATACTGCAATGCTTTCAAGTGGTTGCAATGCTGTGTGTGCATTTGTCAGTGATGATGTTTCGAAGAATGTTATCGATAAGCTCTGCGATTGCGGAGTCAGGCTGATTGCTATGCGTTGCGCAGGGTATAATAATGTTGATGTTAAATATGCTGAAGGGAAGATGCCGATAGTTCGTGTTCCGGCGTATTCGCCTTATGCTGTTGCTGAGCACGCAATGGCAATGCTTCTTACACTCAACAGAAGAACACACAAGGCTTTTCTGCGAACGAGAGATTTTAATTTCAGCCTGAACGGCCTTACCGGCTTTGATTTGCATTCGAAAACCGTCGGAGTAATCGGAACAGGAAATATCGGCAGTGTTTTTATTGATATCTGCAGGGGATTCGGAATGAATGTTCTTGCTTATGATATAAAAAAAGCAAACCTAAAAGCGAATTATGTTGATATTAATACTCTATTTGAAAAGTCGGATATTATATCTCTTCACTGTCCCTTGAATCAAAGCACATATCATATGATAGACAAAAGAAGTATTTCGAAAATGAAAAAGAACGCTTTCATTGTAAACACTTCAAGAGGTGCACTTATTGATAGCGAAGACCTGCTTGACGCTCTTCTTAACGAAAAAATCGGCGGAGCTTGCCTCGATGTGTATGAAGAAGAGAGCGAGCTTTTTTATGAGGATAATTCTGAAACAATAATCAAAGACAGTGTTCTTACGCGTCTTATAGGTCTTCCGAATGTCATAGTAACATCTCATCAGGGATTTCTGACAAGGGAAGCACTTTCTAATATAGCTTCAACAACGCTTGAAAATATAAGTGAGTTTTTTATGGAAGGAAGCTTAGCGAACAAAATCAGATATAATTCTGCAAAAAACTAAAAAAATAAGACTAAAGTACCGAATAAGGGACTAAAAATCCGAAAAATATCGAACATTTGTGTTGACAAATTGTTTTTATCTGCTATAATAGAACTCGTAAAGAACAAATGTTCACAAAATGTTCGGTTAAGATTCGGAGGTAATTATTATGACAACAGCATTTGCAATTAAAGTTATTCTTGCGGTTTTGGCAGTTTTATTTGTTTCATATGGCTTGCTCCACGAAGATAAGTTCGTAGCGTTTGAGGATGCAGTTATAAGGTTTATTAAGAAAAAGGTATACCTTCATAAGCGCCGTAAGGCTATTGAGAAAAGGCGTCAGCAGCAGAAAAGATATGCTGCTTATGCCAATCGTCCGCAGAGCGAATCGAGAGAAAGAAGGCAGGGGACTTCTGTTGAAAGAAGAAGAGTTGCCTGAAAATGTGATAAAAATAAAGTGGTGAGCTCGTGTGAGTTCACCACTTTTTGATGTTATGAAAGAGCGATATCGATATCGTATTCAGGAATGTATTTGCCCTGAGCGAAATCGCGTGCTCTGAAGAGAACGTGGTTATCGTAAGCTTCGATCATAAAGCCGATACCTGCGTTATTATAGTCGCCGTCCTTGTTAACGATTGCTGTTGAGGGAAGGTTTATTGAATGGAAGTTATCAATCTTTTGGTATGTATACTGACCGATACCTGTGTGAAGATGACCTGAAATCATAATAACATTTTCGTATTTATTCATAATTTCTTTAAGGTCGTCTGACTGTTCACCGACAGTGCCGGCACCGTCAATCGGGCTGTTCCAAGTATCAGGAAGACCGTGTGTATCCTTAAGTGACTGATGGCATACTACGAATGCAGGTTTGCCGTTTGCAGTAGCCTTTGCGAGCTCGCTGTCAAGCCATTCAAGCTGAGCTTCATTGAAGTATGATTCTTCAAATTCAGTTCTGTCGGTTCCGAGAACTATGAATGTGTAGCCATTTACCTCGTATGTGTAATGAAGAGCGTCCATTGTGAAATCGTTGCCTACGCCGGCGTTAAGCTCGTTTGAGAAAGCTGTAAAACGATTAACTACCTGCTTGTAGCTGCGAAGTCTTACATCGTGATTACCGACAGCCATAATATATCCGCCGACATTTGCGTTTGCAAGCTTTTCAGTAATGTATTCGTATTCGCAAGCAAGTCCGTTTTCGGCGATGTCGCCTGCAATAAGAAGAGCGTCAACGCCTTCGCCTGCATTTGCAAGGTCTTCGCAAGCAGCATCAAACGGCTGGAATCTTTTTGCCATATAGTTTGAAAGTTGGGGATCCGCCCATGCAACAACCGTCATATTTGCGCCTGTTTCTGAGCTGCCCTGAATCGGATCTATAGTATCGGGTGCAACATAGGGGTTAAAAGCGAAAACAAGACTGATGAAAGCGGTGAGCATTTTATAACCCACCTGAGTGAAAAATTCAACCATTTTAATTACATCTCCTTAAATGAATTGAGACTATTCTAACACTAATATTGCATTTTTGTCAATTAGTTTGAAGCTTTATTATGTATAAATTTCTTAACATCCTGCGAGAAGTTGACAAAAAAATGCGCCTATGATATAATCAAGAAAAATGTAAACATCGTTTTCAGTGGGAAGTTCGGTGAGAATCCGTCGCAACAGCCATTACCGTGATTGACCTTTCGTCATAAGTCGGAATACCTGAAGCGTTGTAATAATTTTATGTAAACACTTTGGGCAAGAAGGTTTTTTACTGACTGTTTCTCTTTTAAAGAAACGGTTTTGTCTGCTTTTAACCTTTGCTGCGTAAGTGGCGAAGGTTTTTCTTGTTTCGGGAGGGATTTTATGCAGAATCTGAAAACAAAAGAAGAATATCTTGAGGCTTTGCGTGAGGTCGCTCGTAAAGAAGGCAGACTGCCGAAAAAATCAGACTTTTCTGAGGCGGATGTCAATCGCATCAAAGGTATGTTCGGTCCCTGGCCATGGGCTCTTGAAGCGGCAGGACTCAAAGAGTCAAAGCAGGAGGAGCGACGCGCCAAAAATGCGGCACGAAGACTCAGAGCAAAGCAGAAAAGAGAAAATGAAAAATCTTCCGTTCAATGTGTTTGCGAACGAAAGGAAGATTATTTTGAAAAAGAAAATCATTAAGTCAATCAGTATGATGCTGGCCGTGCTCATGCTTATGACAACTCTTGCAGTAGCTTCAAGCGCTCAGGATTCATCCGTAACAGTTAACTTCTGCGCCTTTGACGGTGAGGTTTTTGTTCCTAAAACCGAGATTACTGTTACAGACGGTTTGGCAGAAGCTTACGGATATGATGTTGCCGAAGTTGATCACAATGGAAATGTAATAACAGAAGTAACAATTTTTGATGTAATTGTTGCAGTTCATGAATACTGCTACGGTGATTTGTTTACACCTGAAACTGCGGAGAATTACCTTGTTATGAATACAAGCTTTATAACAAAGGCTTTTGGCAGAAATTCAGCATCAATAGGTATGTTTCTTAATGACAGAATGCCTAATGACGGTATCTATAATGAGTCCTACGGTTCTTATACAGGACTTGCCTGTGATACAGCACCTGTCAGTGATGGTGATCTTGTTACATTCTTTTACTATCAGGATCTTTATTCATGGGGCGATTACAAAGCTGAGTTTTCAGCAGATGCATTCGAAGTGTCTGTAAACGAGGATGTTGAGCTTGAGGTAACCGCGTTCAGCTCATGGTATGGCAACTCAACAGATGATGTTGTTGCAGCAAATTCTGTTGCAGTACCCGGTGCTGAGATTGTTTATGAATCATCTGACGGTGTATTTGAAACTCTTGCGGTGACTGATGCTGACGGTAAAGCAACGGTTTCATTCAGTGAAGCAGGTGAATATGTTTTGTATATCAAAGGTTCTGTTTCGGACGGTTACGGCGGAAAAGCTCCTCTTGTAACTGATGTTGCAACTGTTCTGGTTGAAGAGTCTGCAGACGAACCGACTGAAGAACCTTCCGATGATATGAATATCTTTGAAAAAATATGGAGTTTCATTGTTAATATCTTCAACAGAATAGTTGACTTTTTCAAGTCTGTTTTCAGCTTTTAATTCTGAGAGGTAATCTGAATGAAATTCTTTAAAAAGTCAATTGCGTTCTTACTTGTTATTGTAGTGTTTTGTACACAGTTGCAGGTGTCTGCCTCTGAAATGAATATGGGTGTAGTTTCCTACCTTACTCCGACTTCAGCCGAAACGACGGCTCTCAGATGGTCTTTGAAAATGGGAACATCATATAAAAACGCTCCGAGTACTCAGATTGTTGTTGACGATACTCTTGTTTTTATGAGCGGTAAGATGCTTTACAAGGTTGATATTGAAAATGGAGAGATAATCAGAAGTGCTGAAATGGTTGATTATCCGAGCTTTTCATACACTGCACCGACATATGCCGACGGGGTTGTTTATTGCCCGCTTGAGAACGGAACCGTTCAGGCTTTTAATTACAGAACGCTCAGTTCAATGTGGATATATAAAGACCAGCTTTCAGGTCAGGCTCTGACAGAGATAGTTTATTCTGACGGATATATTTACACAGGCTTCTGGAATAATGAGGATGCTTATGCAAATTATGTATGTATTGATGTCAGGGATGAGGATGTTTTCAGTAAGACGGAGGAAAAATCTGCTGAGTGGACATATAAAAGTCTCGGTGGCTTTTACTGGGCAAAGGCTGTTATATACGGCGATTCAATAATTTTCGGTTGCGATGACGGAACGAATTATGACAATAAACCGTCAAAGCTGGTGTCGCTTAATAAGTATAACGGCTCTCTTATTGATACATATGCGATACAGGGCGACCAACGCTCAGGTGTTACGATCTGTGAATCGTATTTGTATGCAGCTACCAAGGCAGGGTATCTTTACAGAGTCAAGCTTAATTCTGACGGAACTTTTTCAGACGGAGATTCAAAGAAGCTCAGTCTCGGCGGTGCTTCGACGTCTGCTCCCGTAATTTATAAAAACCGTCTTTATCTTGGTGTTCAGGGCGAAAGCTTCGGCAAAGGATATATGAAAGTAATAGATGCAAAGAATCTGAAAGTCATATATTCTGCACAGACCAAAGGCTATCCTCAGAACTCTGTGCTTGTAAGTAACGCTTATGAAGATAAAGTTTATATTTACACAACTTATAATGCAGGTCCCGGAGGCATAAGTGTATTTACGGACAAACCGGGTCAGACATCTGCAGTAAGCTCGGATTTATTCCTTCCCGAAGGAGATATGAGAGGCTATTGCATAAGCAGTATTGCTGTTTCCGAGGATGGAACTTTGTTTTATAAAAATGATTCAGGCTATATTTTTGCATTGGAAAATACTGAAAATCAGCCTGAAGAAAATTGGTTTATTAAGTTTATCAATTCAATAATAGATTTCTTCAGAAATCTTTTCAGTATTGGCTGATAAACAAGTTTAACAAAAAGGAGGGTGAATGATGAATAACGGATTCAAGTCCTGCCATCCGACAGTGAATATACTTTTCTATGCAAGCGTTGTTGTTTTCAGTATGCTTATAAAGCATCCTGTCTGCATCGCAATTTCACTGTTTTCATCATTTGCCTGTTATTTAAGATTAAAGGGCATAGCTGCAGTTAAAACCTTTTTCTTTTTTTTGTTGCCTATGCTTGTTTTTGTTACAGCAGTTAACGGTTTGTTCGCTCATTACGGTGTGACACCGTTGGCTGTCTTACCTGACGGGAATTCACTTACATTTGAATCCATTGTGTACGGATTTGTTCTTGCTGTTTCGGTTATATCAGTTATTCTGTGGATGTTCTGCTACAACGAGGTTGTGACGGCGGAAAAGTTTATGCATGTTTTCGGTAAAAGAATTCCTGCCGTTGCACTTGTTATTGCGATGTCTTTAAGGTTTATACCCATGTATAAAGAACAGTTTCGTATAATAGCTCAGGCACAGCAGGGAATAGGGTTTGATTATAAAACAGGTAATCTTATTCAGAGAATAAAAAATACCGGAAAAATCCTCTCTATGCTTCTGACATGGGCGTTGGAAAATGCGATTGAAACAGCCGATTCAATGAGAGCCAGGGGCTACGGACTAAAGGGAAGAAAAACCTATTCGCGTTTTCGTTATACCGTTCAGGATAAATTTATTATCGCTTTTATACTTATTGTCGATGCAGTGCTTACGGTAGCCATCGTATATGGTTCGCTTTTTGCACAGTATAATCCGTATATCAAAATCAATCCTGAGGCACAGACGGAGATTTTTATTGAAGAGTTTAATCTGGTTCTATTTCCGTTTACGGCTTTCGGTTGTGTTGCGATCGCAGTTTATACATTACTTTCGTTTTTACCGCTTATTATAGATCTGAAGGAGGAATTGAAATGGCAGAAATTAAAATCGAAAATCTGATTTTTTCATATCCTCTCAGTGAAAAAAAGGTACTTGATAATGTGACCCTCAGTATCGCAAGCGGAGAATTTGTTCTGCTGTGTGGCAGAAGCGGATGCGGAAAAACAACTCTTCTTCGTCAGATCAAGAGTGAAATTTCACCAAAAGGAACAAAAAAAGGTAAGGTGTATGTTGACGGCGAAGATGCTGACAAGATGACTTTGCGCAACTCTTCGCAGAAAATAGGTTTCGTTATGCAGAATCCTGATAATCAGATAGTTACGGATAAGGTATGGCACGAGCTTGCTTTCGGTCTTGAAAATCTCGGGCTTGATAATGAAAAAATCCGACTTCGTGTTGCCGAAATGGCTTCATATTTCGGGATTTCACTATGGTTTGAAAAGAATGTCAACGAGCTTTCGGGTGGTCAGAAGCAACTTATGAATCTTGCTTCCGTAATGGCGATGCACCCCGAGGTACTGATCCTCGATGAGCCTACATCACAGTTGGATCCCATCTCGGCAGAAAATTTCCTCTCGACCGTAGATAAAATCAATAAAGAGCTTGGTGTAACCGTAATAATTACCGAGCACAGACTCGAAGAAATTTTTCCTTGTGTTGACAGAGTAATAGCGATGGAAGAAGGAAAAATCATTGCTGACGGAACACCTGCCCAGATTGGTAACAGATTTGAATCGTTGCCTGAATTTCTGCGTCTTTCTGCGCCGACTGCAATGAGAATTTTTAACGAAGTTAAGTCGGACGGTGCTTGTCCGGTTACTGTTCGTGAAGGTAGAGCTTGGCTTAAGAATCAGAAGATTTTCACCGCAACCGACCGTATAAAAGATGTTGTGCCTGAAAACGAAGTTGTCCTTGAAGCAAAAGAAATATCTTTCAGATATTCTAAAAATTCACATGATGTCCTTAACAATCTCTCGTTCAGAGCCTGCAAAGGCGAGCTCCTTGCAATTCTCGGAGCAAACGGTTCAGGTAAGTCAACTCTTGTGAAGCTTCTTTCTGCGATTGCTCGTCCGTATAGCGGAAAGATTATGATAAATTCAAAAAATCTTGAAAAATATAAGTTCACTGAGCTTTATAAAAACGTCAGTGTGCTTCCGCAGAATGTTCAGGCTCTGTTTACTTCCAAAACGGTTAAATCTGAGCTTGCAGAAGTCAGCACGAAAGACTCTGATGTTAAGGAAATAATGAAACTGTTGGGGCTCGAAAGGCTTTCGGAATCACATCCTTATGACCTCAGCGGAGGTGAGCAGCAGCGTCTTGCTCTTGCTAAAGTTCTTTTAAAAGGTACGCAGATTATTATTATGGACGAGCCTACAAAGGGTATGGACGCTGAGTTCAAATCAGTACTTGCTGATATAATCAGTAAATTGAAATCTGAGGGCAGAACAATAATAATTATTTCACACGATATTGAATTCTGCGCAAAGTATGCCGACCGTTGTGCAATGCTTTTTGATAAAACGATTACTTCTGTCACTGACCGCAGAAGCTTCTTTAATGAAAACCGTTTTTATACCACGGCAGCAAACAGAATGTCGCGTGGAATTATCGAAGGTGCGATAACAGATGAGGATGTTGCGATATGCTTAAAAGAAAACTGATAACAGTATCAATATTTTTTATTCTGATGCCTGTTTTGATCCTTCTTGGCTATTTCTTTGTAAGAGGCAAACAGTATTACATTGTCAGCCTTATTGTCTGTGTTCTTTCTTTTGTTCCGTTTTTTATGTCTCTTGAAAGAAAGAAGCTTCAGGCAAGAGAGCTTGTAAC
>JAGAVE010000076.1 GCA_017942105.1 Clostridia bacterium
CATCAATGAGTAGTTCTTATCTGGATTGGAATTACAATGATCCTGAGTTGGTGGTGGCGGGAACAATAATGCATGGGTTTGAGTTCTTGTTTGTAAGAATTGCACCGATTACTTTTTTGGCTTCTGTAGTTGGAATTGTAGCGACATATAAGAAAAGATAAATTTCAGTTTGACTGTTAGACAAATTCCAATTTGTCGAATAGATGACAATTTCCCAACTTTGCTAACTGCAGGACAGGCAGCAATCGCTGAGATGAAATAAGTTTCATAAATAAACAATCAGTCCCCTTGGAGAAATCCGAGGGGATTTTTGTATCTGTTGCAAAGCAAGTCGCTTGATTACGCAGAGAGAGTATGCTAAAATATGAGTAATATTGAAAATGTTATCCAAGGAGAAATATATGAAGCATACACTGATTTCTAAAGAGAAAAACCAATATATTGCGAACTTGCATTGTCACACAACTCTCTCTGACGGCAGAAAATCGCCTGAGGAAATTCGTGACGCGTATATGAAACAAGGCTACAGCATAGTTGCATTTTCAGACCATGATAATTATTTTGACCATAGTGATTTCTGCACAGATGATTTTGTTGCCATTAATTCCTTTGAGGCGGATATCAGCGATAATGTTGTAAGCAGCAGTCAGTTTCGCAGATGCTATCATCTTAATGCATTTAATATAAATGGTGACAAAGAAGTTGTACTTCCGCCTACACCTGATTACAGAGATATGCAGGCGATAAACGAATACATACAGAAGCTAAAAAACCTGGGATTTATAGTTGTGTATAATCATCCCTACTGGTCAATGCAATGCCTCGATGATTACCGCAACTTAGAGGGTTGCAGTATAGTTGAAATATATAACAACTCTGTTTTTATCGAAGGCGGAGATGACGGACAAGAGCAGGTTTATGATGAAATGCTCCGTAGCGGAAAGCGACTGTTTTGCACTATGGCAGACGATAATCACAATGAATTTCCTTTTGGAGATGTACGATGTGACAGCTTCGGCGGAAAAACAATTTTTCTCTGTGATTCACTCAGTTATGAGTCTGTTATATCCGCTATGCAGAGCGGTTCATTTTATTGTACCCGCGAGCCAAGGATTTTTGAGTTGACATTAGAGGATAGCAGAGTTCACATTGAATGTTCACAGGCTCAACGCATAGCACTCTCTACTGCAGGCAGACGTTCAAAAGCATTGCACGCCCCTGCGGGTGAATATGTAACTCAAGCCGACTTTTTGTTAGAGGATGAAGATGTGTATTTCCGCATTGAGGTCATAGGACCATCCGGCAAAAAGGCAAACACCAACGCATATTTCATTGAAGATTTTGAATAAACAGGTATCTATCGCTGAGATGAAATAAGAACTACTCTAATTCATAAGCAAACAATCGATCCCCTTGGAGAAATCCAAGGGGATTTTTGTGTTTCCATATTGTATAATTACAAAATTTGTGCTAAACTTAATAGTGCCAAACTAATTGAATATAACATAACAAGCATTATTTCAAAGGGAGTAGTGTTCCCTTTGGCATACTATTATTGCGCTCATTTCATGAATTTGATAAAAATGCAAATTCCGACGATATGAGTGCAGTAATGCTTGTTATATTGAATTAGTTTGGCGACTATCGGAGTTTGCATTTTTTGTGCGTCTGCTTCGGTAGGCGCACTTTTTGTTTTATGGGGGGAAAATAAAAAAGTATATGAATTCTATAAATAACATTTTCAAAAAATTTATCCACCCCATACTGTTACATGGAACAAAATTGTTTGATAATTGTCGTTTGCGTGTTGCAAATGAGAATTCAATCGCACAAATATCTGAACCTATAATTTTTGTTGTGAATCATTCCAACGGGCACGATTTTCCTATGGCGGCGCAAGCTATAAAAACGCATTTTTATATTTTAGCTGATTTCACAATGAAGAAAGACCCGATTGTCAATTCGTTAAATCGTTTAAATGGTTGTGTTTATGTTGATAGAAAAAACACTGAATCCAAAAAGCAATCTAAAGAAGTGCTAATTAAACACTTAAACAAAGGGCATAATATTTTGCTTTTCCCTGAAGGGACATGGAACTTGCATCCTTCAAAACTTTTGTTGCCTCTGAATTGGGGCTGTATAGATTTATCTAAAGAAACAAATGCACCAATCGTTCCAATTACCATATTGTATCGAGGTAATCAAGCTTATGTAAATATAGGTGAGCCTTTCTTTCCCATAAAAGATAAGCAAACAGAAATAATTGTCCTTGAAGAACTAATGTCAACTTTGCTATGGAAGTCAATGTGCTTGTTTGAACCGATGAAAAGAGAAATGCTTCCAAATGATTATGAGGAACAATTTATAAAAGAACAACTTCAAACTTACAAGAAACTCGATTTGCAATATGAAAAGTCTGTAATACGAGATATTGGAAATAATTATAATGATTTTACACATCTGAACATTATTGAACCCAAAATGCAAAATGCATTTTTGTTTAATAAGAGATTGAAAGGATGAAAAAATGAAAAGTTTTGATAATTTCCCTCTTGAGCCATTATCGATAACCGCAGAATTAGAACATATCGGAATTGAAAAAGATAAAATACCTGATATTGATTTAATGAAGATTAAAGAAAATGAAGAGGCTTTTAAGTTATTACTTCATTCATACAAAACAAGTAGCAGAGAATGCGATAGATTAAATGCCGAAAACAAGGAACTAAAAAACGAAATCACACATTTAAAAATCGGAAATGTAGAAAAAAAGAATGCTGTTGTTACTTTAACTATAGCTGAAATAATTACATCTATCGGTCTTGGTGGAATTTTTTCAAGTCATATACTTATGTCTTTGTTAATGATTTTATGTGGGCTTGCACTTACAATATATTCACTGCATTTGAATTTCAAAAAATAAAGGAGAAAAAAACAATGTCTACAGAAAAGAATTTGACGGGTTATCCATCAATTGATAAACCTTGGTTGAAATATTATCCACAGGAAATGATTTCGGCAAGACCTTCTTTTGATAGTATTTTAGATAGAATAAAAACAGTTTGGCAAAATCCTGACGAAACGATTATCAATTATTACGATACTAAAATCAAAGTTGGCGAATTTTTCAATAGAGTCAATCAAGTTGCAAAATCATTAGTTGCGATGGATATAAAAAAAGGTGATGCTATTGTTGCATCATTGGAATGTGTTCCTGAATATCTTGAACTACTGTTTGCTTGTGAAATGATTGGCTGTTGCATTAAGGATTTTATAGCTGATATTGATAGCACAATCAGCTTAATCAATAGAGATGAAACTGTTTGCTTGTACATTGCTCCAGATTATATAGATTCCTCAGATGCTGAACAAATTTACAAAAAAACAAAAATCAAGAACATTATTACAATTGACCCATTATTTTCCTTTGATAAAAACATTGAATTGAGAAAAAATATAGCCGATGTTATTAAATCAAAATATCAAGAGAATACAAGTAATAACCCAAACACTGTTTCTTGGTGTGATTTCTTGGAAAAAGGAAAAAATGTTGATTCTTTTGAAAAAAAACGAGAGAAGAGTATTCGGTTGATTTCTGCATTTACAAGTGGTTCAACAGGAGAACCAAAAGAGCTAATGCACTCTACCGAATCCGTATTGGGGATGATAGGTCAACTTTCTATGGCTCCTTGTTTTACATCAAATAGAGAATTATGGCTACATACTGTCATTCCTCCTTTTATTGTCTCTGTAGTAATTGCCGCCATGTGTAATCCGCTCGCAGATGGTAAGGTTTTAGCATTAGACCCATATTGCAGAATAGAAGACCTTGACCTTGAAATGATGCATTACAAACCAAATGGATGGGTTCTTGTTCCTCAATTTGTTAATGTGCTGATTGAATCAGACAGGGTTCCACAAGATTATGATATGAGTCACTTCAAAATGTTTGGTTTTGGTGCAGAACCACTTTCAAAAAAATACATTGAAAAAGTTCAAAACTTCTTGGACAAACATAACTATAAAGGTCAGCTTAGTGCAGGCTACGGTCAAAGCGAGGGTGGTTCAGGTTTTACAGTTGCTTATGGTAAAGAAATGATTTTGTCAGGTAGTGCAGGTATACCATACATAGATACAGTTATTTCCATATTTGAACCCAAAACTACAAATGAGTTGAAATATTATGAAGTTGGTGAAATTTGCAAAAGTGGAGCTGGAATAATGATTGGTTATTCAGACAAAAAGCTAACTGAAGAGGTTTTGAAAACTCATCCTGACGGAAAATTGTGGTTGCATACAGGTGATACAGGGTTTATGACCCCTGAGGGTTTGCTTTTTGTTCTTGGTAGAACAGGATTGAATATTTATCCTGACAAAACTGTATTTCCATTAGCAATAGAAAACAAAGTTTTAACACATAGAAAAGTTAAAGAAGCAATTATTGTTGCTGGTAAGGATAAAGAACATAATGGTTATGAAGCACTATATCTTTTTGTTGTTCCTGAAACAGAACAAGAGAGTGAAAATTTGATTTGTGAACTTAAAGAATATCTCAAAACTATTCTCAATCCCGAAGAACAACCTAAAGATATATTTGTAATAGAAAAGAAACCTATTAGTCGGTTTAAGACAGATAGAATATATTTACAACAAAAATATATTCTATTTTAATTCCTGCATTCTTACATTGCAACTCAGGCAAAGATGATGAAAAAATTGCAACAGGGCACATCAAATTAACGGTTGGCTATTTAGATTTTGATGAAGATGGAGGAGTCGCAAACGGGTTAGAAGACAGTATTGAGTATGAATATTTTGAAATTCTTGAAAAAATAAAAGCATATATAGGCGAACAAAAGCGTGCTTTTAAAAATGAAGAAAAAATAGCAGAAGTTATTGAAAATGCTTTAAAAAAATAAGCATATAAAATTCACACATTCGACAAAACGCAGACCTCCTTGTAAAATGGTATTACCAAATACAAGGAGGTCATTTTTATGTTCAATAAGAAAACCAGGCTGAATCCAAGGGGATTTTTGTTGACTTCGGATAAGAGTTTTGATATCATTATATCCGGTTGGTGATTTAAAATGGAAAAAGTAAAATATGTTGATACTTCAATAGGAACTGTCGGCGATGAGCAGGAAGAAAGCTTTCACGGCGGCGGTAAAACCTATCCCGGTGCTTGCCTTCCCGGCGGAATGGTGCAGATGTCTCCCGATACGGTGACGGGCGGCGACAACGGCACAGGCTATAATTACTGCCACAATACAATCGAAGGCTTCAGCTTCAACCACCTCAGCGGTATCGGCTGGTACGGTGATATGGGTAATGTTCAGATTATGCCCGTTACATATGTTGAAGACCTGCGAAGCGGAAGTAATGAAGAGGTACCTTTCACCAAGGGAACAAAGGGCTGGAAATCAGAATTCTCGCACGATAACGAAGTGACGCAGGCAGGTTATTATTCCGTCAAGCTTGACAGATACGGGATTCTGGCAGAAGCCACGGCAACTCTGCGTTGCGGCTATCTCAGATTCACTTTCCCTGAAAACGAAAGTGCAAATCTTATTCTTAATTTCTCGCGAAGAATCGGCGGTAAGGCTGATTTTGAGGAAGTTACTATCCGAAACAGCAATACCGTTGAAGGTCATATAAAATGCTCCCCTGCAGGCGGTGGCTTAGGCAGAGGCGGCGGCGGAATCAGCTATGACTTATACTTTGTATGCCAATTTTCCGAATCTGCCGATAAACTCAGTTTCTTTGAAAACGAAGAATATATAAAGGGAGAGCCAACGGAATACAACGGCGAAGATGTCGGTCTTGTTGCCCGTTTCGGGACGCTCAACGCCCCTCTTGTTGTCCGTTGCGGTATTTCGTATGTTGACATTGGGGGCGCACGAAACAATCTTGCATCCGAAGGAACTACCTTTGACTTTGACTGTGTTAAAAACAACGCTGTCAAGATGTGGGAGGATGCTTTTATCGGGGTTGATGTTGAAGGCACGGACGAAACTGCCCTTATTCTTTTTTACACCTGCCTTTATCACACACTTCTTGACCCGAGAACTGCTATGGACTGCGACGGAAGGTTTGCGCTCAACAACAAGGCATTTACTGCGCCTGATTACACGCACCGTACAGTTTTCAGCGGTTGGGATGTTTACAGAAGTGAATTTCCGCTTCTTTCAATCATCCGTCCGTCAACCGTACGCGATACCGTTAACTCGCTTCTGAAGGTTGCAGAGGAAAAAGGCACATCCTTCCCCCGTTGGGAGGTTCTCGGCCTTGACTCAACAAGTATGGTCGGCGACCCTGCGGCAATCGTTATCTGCGATGCGGCAATGAAAGGCATCGAGCCATACGACATTGAAAAGGCATTCAGAATAATCAAGGCATCCGTTCTTTGCGAAAAAGAGCTTGACGGCAAGCCGTTCCGTTCTGACCGACCGGATTGCAAACAGTATATTGAAGATTGTTATTTTCCCGACAGGATAAGCAACACTCTCGAATATCTGCTTGCCGATTACACATCCTCAAAGCTTGCCCAAAAGCTCGGAAAGGCAGAAGATGCAAAGTTCTTTATGAACCGCGCACAACGCTACAGAGAAAACTACAACCGTTTACTCAGGTTTATGGCACCGAGAAACAAAAAAGGCAGATTTTTGTTTGAAAAGAGCCGTTATGACGACTACGGCTGTGTAGAAAGCAACATCTTCCAGCAAAGCTGGTTTGTCCCCTATGATGTCGAGGGTCTCAGCGAACTTTTCGGCAAGAAAAGAACTATCAAGTTGCTTGAGAAATTCTTCAGAAAAGCTGATTTTTCAAAGCTCTGGAATGAAGATTACAACCACTCCAACGAGCCGTGCCACAATATAACTCACTATTTCAGTATTCTTGGCTTACCTGAAAGAACACAGTATTGGACAAGGCGCGTGCAAAAGGAAGCCTACCGCACAGGCGCATTCGGCTTTTGCGGAAATGAGGATGTCGGACAGCTCTCTGCCTGGTATGTTCTTTCTGCTCTCGGCTTCGCTCAGGTATGCCCTGCTGACGAAAAATACTGGCTGAATACCCCTCTTTTTAAAAAGGCAACGGTAAAGCTCGATAAGAATTACCATAACTGTAAGGTTTCGGATGTCCTTACGATAGAATGCGATAAAAACCCCCTCGATTATCCTTATATAAAAGAGGTGTACTTCAACGGCAAAAAAATCACAGAAAATTATATAACATTCGATGAGCTGACCTCAGGCGGAACATTAAGCTTCTTCCTGAAGGATAGTGTTTAAAAACAATCAAATCACACTCGACCCATAGGAGGTAGTTATTATGTTTTGCTCAAATTGTGGCACTCAAATAGAAGACCACGCTCGTTTTTGCTATAACTGCGGAAGCGCAATCACCCAAAACGCTTCTCAGCCGGGCAATTATCAGCAACCCAATGCTTATCAGCAACCCAATGCTTATCAGCAAAATTATCAGGACAAATTTGGCGTTAACATCGTTTATCCCGATGGACACAACGAAATAGGCGATCTTTATATTACTGCAACTGAAATGGTATTTGTGAAGAAAAGCAAAGCCGTCAGGCTCGCCTTCGGTTTTCTCGGAAGTGCCCTTGAAAACGGTGAAGCTACATTGCGTCTGAATATTGCAGATATCGTCAGGGGTGGAAGAACAAAGATAGGATTAAATCCTCATGTGTATCAGATTACACTGCGAAACGGCGAAGCTTATAAGCTGTGTGTTAATAATCCCGCAAAGCTTTCTTATCTTGAAGAAAGATTCGGATAATAAAATTTCCCGTTTATCGAAAAATCGGTAAACGGGATTAGTTTTTATAATGATAGCGTGTCTTGTTTCAATCTTTAGGATACGGAGCTTTTACATTTGTCAGATTTAAAATATAGTCAACAGAAACATTGTAAAATTCCGCAAGCCTGACAAGTAAATCAATAGGAATCTGGCGCAAGCCTCTTTCATATTGGCAGTAAGTATTCTGCTTTATATTCAAATATTCCGCAATCTTCTGCTGAGTTAAATCAGAATCCTCTCGCAAATCTTTCAGTCTCATATAATTATCACCTTTATGTATGATATGAGATAATTATATAATGTCACATTATGAGATATTGACAATTATCTCAAATTGTGATATTCTGTGGGTGTTAAGAGCTTATCTGTTTTTATTTTTAAGTAAGTTTATAATCATAAGAAAAGGTGAAGAAAATGAAAAAAATTATTGCGGTATTGTCCTTGATTTCCATTCTGATTGTATTCGCATCCTGCGGAAATAACAAAGAAAAAGAGTCCGCTGATACAACATCTTCCGTTGCTGCTGTTGAAGGTGTATATAAAAATGTTGCTTTTGCTAACCTTAAAACCTTTACTGAAGTTACGGGTATCGCCTTAAATTCTACAGTTGAGGACGAAACCTCGAAAACTACTTTCTGCTATGTAGTTTTTGAAGACGCACAGCAGAAAATTACTGACTATAAAACATATTTAAGTGACTCAGGATACAAAACGACCTCTTCCATTGAGAGTGACAAAATCGTTTTTGAATCCGAAGGCAAGGAAATTGTTATCACCGCCGAAAGCGGCAGTTCCGGAACTAACATCAACATAACAATTCCCTGCGATGAGAAAACTAACAATGCCCGCAAAGAAAAAGTGTATAATGAGATGCTTGAGGCGGCAGAAAATAAGGATTTCAAAGAGGTTTTTGAAATTACAGACCGTTTTTCAACCGACGAGATAAGCAACTACAAGGATGTTAAAGCATACAGACTATTCTCAATAGCTATGGAAGCATATGATGACAAAATATACGGAGAAGCACATGAATACTTTACCGAATATCTTGAAAAAGATACTTCCGATAAATTAGGCGCCGCAAACTACATCAAGGAATGCGACGGAAAGCTCAAAAAATATAACGGCACATACGCAGGGACAAGTTATAACGGGCTCATTTCGTATTTAATGTATATCAAAGACGGCAAGGTAGCACTTGAGATGGATAACAGCAAGCTTATGGGAAACAACGCAAGCAAACCGGATTCAGTGTACTATCTTAACGAATTGAAGGTAGAAGAGGTTGACGGTACTGTTCTGCTTGACATCGTGGACTATATGTCTGGTAAGGTTGAGTACAAATACGACCTTACTCTCCTTGATAACGGAAACATTCTTGTGAATGACTTTGCATGGGATGTTTTGAAAGGATACCAGAACGACCCCGCAACCTTCGCAGGTGAATATAAAAAGATTTCATCCGAAACACCTGCCGCTAAATAATATAATATTAGTTTTTAAATCCCCTTGGCTCAAGGGGATTTTTCTGTTGAGATTGAAAAGCAACAATGTTATAATGTAGAAGATAGGAAATGCTATTTTATAAAGGATGTGTACAATATGAAATTAAAACGACTTCTGGCATTGCTGCTTACCTTCGTTATGTGTTTTGTTTTTGCATCCTGTAAGGACAATTCAGATAAAGATAGCGGTACTCCCACGAACAACACTGAACAGATAACGAAAGCTCCCGAGGCTTCGCAAAACGAAGGCTCATCGCCCATTTTGTACCGTGTTACGGACAAAAATGGCAACATTTTATGGTTATTCGGCTCTATCCATATTGGCAGAGAAGATTATTACCCTCTCCCCGATTATGTGCAAAAGGCTTTTGATGAATCCGATATACTTGCAGTTGAGGCCGATATAGTTGCTTATGCGGTGGACACGAATCAGCAAATGCAAGCTATGTCTCATTTGGTTTACAATGACGGTACTTCCGTTAAAGATCATATTCCGCAGGAGCTATACGATAAAGCCGTCATGATTCTCGAAGAATATGATTCATATATCCCTGCTATGGATTGGTACTGTCCGGCTTTTTGGAGCAGTCTGATAGACTCCTTAATGCTCGAACAGCTTGGCGGTAACGCTGAATTAGGCATTGATCAGCATCTTCTTGAAAAAGCCTATGAAGACGAAAAAGAAATCGCAGAAATAGAGTCCATAGAGCTTCAATATAAAATGCTCGCAGACTATGACGATGATATTCAGATTATGCTTTTGGAATCATCCGTTGAAGCATACGAAAACCTGGAAACTACTGCAGACGAATTAAAAGAAATGATGGATTTCTGGGCATCGGGTGACGAAAAAGCTTTTGCAGATTATCTTAGCACTGTTGATCTTGAAAACGCAACAGACGAAGAAATTAAGACTTACGAAAGATACGATCAGGTTATGGTAACAGAGCGAAATCTTAATATGGCTGATTATGCAGAAGAGGCTCTTTCAAGCGGAAAAGAAGTTTTCATCTGCGTCGGCTCAGCTCATATTATAGGTGATGACGCAGTGGCAGACTTACTTTCTCAGCGCGGCTACAAGGTAGAGCGTATTACAAAATAGACTTTAACCTATACTTTAATTACCAATACAACGGTTTCGAAATGCTCGGAGCCGTTTATTTTTCCGTTCAGTTCTGATTTATGACCGAACGCTTAAAATCGCTTGAAAGAGCTTTTGGGATAGTGTAGGATAAATTTGAAAGGAGATGATGAGATTGAAATGCGAGATAACAATTGATCCCGCCTGTGAAGAAAAAGTACTGATTTATGCAAGAGAAAAAAACTTACTCGTTGAGGAAATACAAAGGCTTGCAGAGCAAAGCTCAACTGAACTGCTAGGCTACAAGGACAGTGAAATTGCAAAGCTTGACCCTCAGGATATCAACTGCATCAGCGTTATAAACAACAAGGTTTACGCCATTTGCGACAAAGAAAGATATCTTCTCAAAGAAAGGCTTTATTCACTTGAAGAAAAACTGCCCGAAAGTTTTGTCAAAATAAATCAGTCCTGCCTCGCTAACATCAAAAAGATGGAAAGATTTGACACATCAATATCAGGCACACTCAAAATCCGTTTTAAAAACGGCTATACAGACTATGTTTCACGCAGACAACTCAAAACCATCAAAGAAAGGATAGGTATTTAACATGAACAGATATTTAAAGAACTTTTTACATCGCGGACTTATTTTCGGTGGATTCGGTCCGATTATACTCGGCATAATTTACGCAATTCTCGAAGGCACGGTTGAAGATTTTTCTTTGAACGGAACGCAGGTTCTCATAGCAATTGTTTCCGTATACATCCTCGCTTTCGTGCAGGCAGGAGCATCCGTATTTAATCAGATAGAAAGCTTCAGCGTTCCGAAGTCGATTTTCTGTCACCTCTCGCTTATATATGCGGCATATGTGCTGTGCTACCTTGCAAACAACTGGATTCCGTTTAACCCAAATGTTCTGCTGATTTTTACCGCAATTTTCCTTGTCGTATATTTCGCGGTATGGATAATCGTCTACGCTTCATTGAAAACGGCGAGTAAAAAGCTTAATGCGAAGCTCCGCTGATACAGCTAAATGCAAAAATCCTCACCGAAGTGAGGATTTTTTTATTGATAAATCAATATCTGTTTACAGCAAGGAAAATCATTCTTTCCTGAATTGTCGGACCGCCGTGACCTTTGCCGAATCCGCCGTGGTCAGATGTGATGATAATGAGCCAATCTTCTGTTGCGAATGTATCTCTGTTCTTTATCGTATTGATAGTATCGTATGCAAACTTTTCGTTTTGGTTAAATCCTTTTTGATAAAAAGGATTGTTTATTGAGAAGCCGAAATCGTGTCCGTTTCCGTCTGTTCCTTCATAAATTGCAATCATAAAATCAGGACAATCAGCTTTTGCAAGCTCTTTTTTCGCTTTTTTTGCGCTTGCCTTGTTTCCCGATGTCTTATTAAACGCAACGTTGAGTTCGTTTTCTTCGCAATATTCCTTCTCGTTGATGTATGTTGAGTCGCTCTTTGAGAAATGTCCGCCCCATTTTGTAATGAATGATGCAGAATCAATCGTGCCGTTTTCAACAAGCTCAGTCAGAAGAGTTTTATACTCAAGTGACTTCGGCTGACCGTTGCCGTAAACACCGTTTTTATCTGCCCATACGCCCGTAAGAAGAGAGCACCAGCCGGGAGCAGTTGATGTATCCTGAGTATTTTCACCGTCGGGATAGTTAACACCGCCGCAATATGCGAGATTGAGTGAACCACCATCGTTGAGAACAGTTGAAATACCGCTGTTTTCATCCTTCATAAGGGTCAAAGCATCTGCACGACATCCGTCATAACCAATAACAACAACCTTTTTCTCTGTCTTTCCTTCAGGCAACGGAGAGTTATAATGATCAATAATCATATCGTAAATCTCTGTCTGAGGAATTGCTGTTTCGATTGTGTTTTCATAAGGGATGCTTTCAATCGTTGCAAGGTAAGCTTCTTCAGTATCTTTGGGGTCGTTACCGTAAAAGCCGAAAAGAGCAGGAATGAACATAATGATACTCATAAGTTTTGCTAAAAATGCCATAATCAAAACCTCCTTGTTGGTAATTAATGTATATTTATAATATCACCTGTTTCCTTTTTGGTCAACAAAGAATTAAAAAAAGAAGTGACAAAACCATTACCGTGTGCTATAATCACTTGACAATGCTCAGGGAGGATTTTATTTTGCAAAAGGAAAAATTAAAGCTTTCAAAAAAAGATGTTTTCATATATATTCTTATGGCGCTAACGGGAATCCTCATTACAGTTACGGGAATTTACTATAAACAGAGCTTTCTTAGGATTCTTCCTCTTTATAATTCCTTGATAATCGCAATGCTTCAATCAAGAGTAAACAGATACAGTAATCTGCTCGGCAGTATAAATTCCCTACTTTACGCGGCTGTATATTTTTATTACAAGCTTTATGCTTCATTTTTCTCTGCCTTACTTTTCTCTTTCCCGATACAGATGATAACCTTCATCCGTTGGAACAAACACAAGTGGGAAAGCTCAACCGTTTTGAAAAAGTTGTCGTGGAAAATGAGAGCTACGCTGATTGCAGGATACGGTATTATGGTCATCGCAATGTGGAGGGTGCTTCCCCTTCTCGGTGCAGAATATGCCTTTCTTGATAGTGCAACGAATATCCTCGGCGTATTTGTCCTCTTCCTTACGATGTTTGCTTATATCGAATACACAACCTGTATGATAATAAACGGAGTTATCGGTATCGCGCTTTATGTTGCTATGCTTGAAAAATCTCCTGAAACAATGCCTTTCCTGATTTTTTCGGTTTATTCGTTTATATGCATCTGTTTTGCATACTTCGAAGCAAAAAGACTTTACAAAAAGCAGAACAAAGAGATATAATATAGAAAAATAAAAGCGAGGTTTTCAATATGAACGGAATGACAAGACGCGAAAGAGAAGTAACGGATATTAATGAAATCATAAAAATTCTTGATAATTCAAAGGTGCTTCACCTCGGTCTCGTTGACGGAGACGAGCCATATGTTGTGCCAATGAATTACGGCTACACATACGAAAACGGTAAGCTCACAATCTGGCTCCACGGCGCAAGGCAGGGCAGAAAGCTCGATGTTATCCGCGCAAACAACAAGGTTTTCTTTGAAATGGAATACGGTATCACACCGTTTGAGGGCGAGGTCGCCTGCAAATACGGCATCACCTACTCTTCGATTATGGGCAGAGGCACAGCAGAAATCATCGAGGACATTGAAACCAAAAAGTTTGCCCTTTCTGCACTTATGAAAACTCAGACGGGCAAGGATTTCAGCTTTGAGGATAGAATGGCAGAGGTTGTCGGCGTAATTAAAATCGATGTTATTGAATTCACTGCAAAGTGCAGACCGTTACCAAAGGAATTAAGATGAACAAACCCTCTTCGGAGGGTTTCAGCTTGTCGAAAAATATTTTTCGACAAGCTGGGAGACTGCCGAGAAATCTGCAGAATGACATTTTTGAACCCCGAAGATGTACAAAGGTACTTCGAGAGGGTGAAAAAATGGCAAATATATGCAAAAGTGGGTGATATTCGATGTATCACCCACTTTTAACACTGTTTTTGTTTTTATATTTTTGCAACTTTTTATATCGATAATATCTGCATATATGCTTATGCGGGTTTATCGACAGTCGGAAGTCCTCTTCGGAGGGTTTTCTTTTTTCCTTTACCGCAAAATCTTGTGGTTTTTCAAAAAAATGCAACAAAGTACATACAAATTATTGAAAAATTGTAAAAAACATGTATAATATAGTTATGGTTCTTCCATAATCAAAATAAAGGAGAGGTAATTTTATGGACAAGTTCTTTAAAATCTCAGAGCGCGGTTCAAATGTAAGAACTGAAATCATTGCAGGTCTTACAACATTCTTCGCAATGGCGTATATCGTCGTTACCAACCCGAATCAGATTGTCAGCTTTATGCATCTGGATGCAAATCCGTATCCCGGCGTAGGTCAGATTTGGAACGCAGTTTACATCGCATCAATCATCGCAGCAGTAATCGGTACACTTCTTTACGCATTTTATGCAAAGATGCCCTTCGCGCAAGCTTGCGGTATGGGTCTTAACTCTTTCTTCTTTGTATCTTTTGTTCTTCCTCAGGTTCTCGTCGGTGGCGATGTAATCAAGGGATATCAGGCAGGTCTTGTAATCATCCTTATTTCGGGTCTTATTTTCCTGATTCTTTCTGTGACCGGCGCAAGAGCTTACATAGCAAAAGCTATGCCCGATTGCATCAAGAAATCAATCTCAGCAGGTATCGGTCTTTTCATCGCTTTCATCGGTTTCCAGAATGTTGGTATCATCGAGCCTAACCAGTATACTCTTGTTCAGTTTGTTAAGCTCAACGGTGTTGCCTGGGCAGATGTTGCTCCCGCTGTCATCGCTCTTTTAGGCTTCATCATCATCGCTATCTTAACAAAACTCAATGTTAAGGGTTCAGTTCTTCTCGGTATCTTTATAACAACGGTTATTTACTACCTTGCAACATGGCAGCTCCCCGACTTAAACTTTGATTTTGCTTCAATCGCTCAGCCTTTCAAGGATTTCGCTGAAATCGGTGTTACGGGCGTATTCAAGGCTGAATCCTGGAAAAATGCTTTCGGCGGCGAAATGATCGGCAGTATTTTCTCAGTTATTATGCTTATCGTAACTTTCTGCCTTGTTGATATGTTCGATACAATCGGCACCCTTTACGGCACAGCCGCTGAAGCAGATATGCTTGACGAAAACGGCGACCCGATCGAGCTTGATAAGTCAATGACTTGCGACTCCGTTGCAACAGTTGCAGGCTCTGTTCTCGGTACATCAACAGTTACAACCTTCGTTGAAAGCGCTTCAGGCGTTGCAGCAGGCGGCAGAACAGGACTTACCAGCCTTGTTACTTCTATCTGCTTTGCAATCTGTCTCTTCCTTTCACCTCTTGCAAGCATTATTCCTTCGGCAGCTACAGCTCCGGCTCTCATCTTCGTTGGCGTTCTTATGCTCAAAAACTTTGCAAGCGTTGATATGAAGGATATGAGAAGCGCTGTCCCCGCATTCCTTACTCTTATTATGATGCCCCTTACCTATTCTATCGCAAACGGTATCGGCATCGGTGCTATCGCTTACACTCTTATCACATTGTTCACAGGCAAATATACAAAGAAAGATATCGCAGTTACGATCATTGCAATTCTCTTCGTTTGTAAGTTTGTATTCGGCACAATGTAAACACAACTGTTTTTTCGGCACATCTCGCAAGAGGTGTGCCTTTTTATTTTCGACTTGCAGTTAAAAGATTTTTCGGCTATAATGCTTATATAAAATCACAAGGGGTTGACTGAATGAAAAAGAAAAAACACCGCAAAAGTCTTTTGAAAACATTGCTTAAATCCTTCCTCTGCCTTTTCCTTGCCGTCGTTGTTATTCTGGGCGGATATATCGCCTATCTTTTCCTGAGCTATTCAAGGATTGAAGACAATCAACCTATTGTTGCTTCCGAAAACGGACTTATGGAAGAGATTGAATTCGAAAAAACCTATACGGCTGTTATTCAGAATCTTGGTTTCGGCGCTTACACGCAGGATTTCACCTTCTTTATGGACGGCGGTACTGAGTCCTGGGCAACGAGCGAGGAAAGCGTTAAAAACTGCATAAATAATGCCGCATACGAGGCAGAAAAGCACAACCCGGATTTCATCCTCTTTCAGGAGGTTGACTTCGACTCAACGAGGAGTTATCACATAAATCAGAGAGATATTCTCGAAAAGAGATTCTCCTCATACAGCAGTGCATTTGCCGTAAACTATCATTCAGCTTTTCTCTTCTACCCTTTTACACAGCCTCACGGCTCATCAAACAGCGGAATTCTGACTCTGAGCAAATATAACATCACATCAGGCGTCAGAAGAAGTCTGCCAATTTCCGAAAGCGTAAGCAAATTTCTTGACCTTGACCGTTGCTATTCGATATCAAGAATTCCCGTTGAAAACGGAAAGGAACTTGTCCTTTTCAATGTTCATCTTTCCGCTTATGGCGGAAGCGACGAAATCAGGACGGCACAGATGAATATGCTTTTTGAGGATATGAAGAAGGAATACGAAAAAGGCAACTATTGCGTCTGCGGCGGCGACTTTAACCACGATTTTACAGGCGACTCAACGCAGAAGCTCAATGGCGGTGCTGAGGTTGATTTCGGTTGGGCTCAACCATTCCCGACAAAGCTTCTTCCCGATTGCATTGAAAGATGCGATGATTATTCATCAGAGACGCTTGTTCCAACCTGCCGCAATTGCGATATACCGTATAAAAAGGGTAATTTCACTATTGTAGTAGACGGATTCCTCGTTACGAAAAATGTTAATGTTAAACGGGTTGAAAACATCAGCACGGAATTCGTTTATTCAGACCACAATCCCGTTGTGCTCGAATTCGAACTGGTAAGGTGATATAATGAATCTTGTATCAAAAATTCTGCTTGGCACCGTCGGCACTGTTGCAGGTTATCTGACCGTTACGGCAGGTGCATACCTCCCATTCGTCATATACGATGCTAAAATCGGGCATCGTGACAGTTGCGATTATCTCCTCATTCTTGGCGGTCAGGTCAACGGAGCGGAAACGCCGAGCGCTCACCTTCTTGAAAGAATCAATGCGGCCGCAGATTATCTTAAAGAAAACACGGAATGTTTCGTTATCCCTTGCGGCGGTTGCTTCCGCGAGGAGCAGAAAAAAAGCGAGGCGCTCATAATCAAAGAGCATCTTATAAAAGCCGGCATCGACGAGAATCGATTTATTCTTGAAGACAAATCGACAACCACCTTTGAAAACTTTGAAAACGCTTTTGAAATCATCAAAAACCATTCAGGCAAAAACCCGAACGATTCCAGCATTGCCTTTCTCTCCTCTGACTATCATCTGCGCAGAGCGGGAATAATTGCAAAAAGATGCGGTTTTGAAAAAATCGGCAAGGTAAGCTGCGAAAACAAAAAGGGTCGCCTCAGGAATTATGCGCGTGAATACATCGTAGCATACGAACTTCTTAAAAAAGATAAACGATAAATTACCCTTTATATTCCTATTTCAATAAAATATATTTTCATTATTTCCTTTTAAGAAAATGCAAGAACGCAAAATATGTTAAAATTGATTGTAATAAATTTGGTAAGGTGGTAATTATGAAGACTATGAAAAAAGCTCTCGCAATATTCATCTCTCTTAGCATCTGTTTGCTTGTATTGGTCGCTCCGACCTCTGCCGCAGGTTCAAGAAAGCCCGCTTTGCTCACATCCGCAGGCATCGAAGCTCTCAGAGACGAATTTGACCACGATGTTGCTCCCGAAGCAGGCGGTCACGCTCTTGACTACGCATACTATTCACCCGTAGGACATAATGACAATACAAAATATCCTCTCGTCATCTTCCTTCACGGAATCGGCCACGCGGACTATGTCGGCGCTCAGCTTGATGACAGTGACTTCCCCTATTGGGCATCTGCTGAATTGCAGAGCCGTTTTGACGAGGGCGGTGCATTCATCCTTCTTCCGCGCGCTCCCGAGCACAAGCTTATTTACTGGGGAGAAACTCTCATTGAGCCTTTAAGAGCAGTTATTGACGATATGCTTGAAAAACACGGCGATAACATTGACCCGACAAAAATCTTCATCGGCGGTAGCTCTGCAGGCGGCGAAATGACCTGGAATATGATCATCGCATTCCCCGAATACTTTGCAGGTGCATTTCCTATCGCCGGTACGGGCACCGTTACAGAAAGCGATACTCTTTATTGCTCCGATGTTGCAATCTGGATGATTGCAAGCAAGAAAGATCCTATCATAAACTATTCAACAATAACAATGCCTCTTTGGAACAATGTTCTCAAACACAACAGTCAGCCGCAGAATTGCAGACTTTCAAGTTTTGAAAATGTTGTTGAGCCTGCAGGCGGCTCCGCAAGCGATAACCACCATATGGCAAAGGTTGTTACATACGACCTCCATATGCTTGACGGTAGCACATACCCCAATGTTACAACCATTGACGGAAACGGCCTTAAAGTCAACCTTATCAGCCCCAACGGAATGATTAGCTGGATGAACGGACTTTCATCCGACTTTGACGGAATTACCTCTGAGGGAACAGGCAACATTGATGTTTCAATCTTCGACAGCATATTAGGCATCTTCCGCAATTTCATTCTTAAAATTGTAAATATCATCCAGAGAATTTTAGGTTTATAAAAGCTATAGTTAACCGCTGTGCGGCGCACAGCGGTTTTTCTTTACAATTATATTTCAATATGCTAAAATAGCGTCAAGAGGTGGTTTTATGACTTGGCTATCATTCACTCGCTTGATTATGGCAATTCTTATGATGCCGTATTATCTTTTCAACTATGCCTTCAACGACTACGCCTACCCTGCTTACAGCACATCGGGCGCCTATCTTTTCTGTTACTTTACGGGCAATGAAATTGAAAATCAGACGCTTCACTTCGCTGTCAGTACGGACGGCTATCATTTCAAGGCGCTTAACAACAATGAGGCCGTCATCAAACAAACCCTCGGTACCAAATGCGTCCGTGACCCGTATATTTTAAAAGGTGTTGACGAAAACGGCAAAGAGTGCTTTTTCATCATTGCAACAGACATGGACGCAGGTCTCGGCTGGCTCTCCAACCACAGCCTTATCACCTGGAAATCCTACGATCTTGTAAACTGGATTGACGAAACAGTCATCGATATCCGTCAGTTCCCCGGCTTTGAAAACACAAACAGAGCTTGGGCACCTCAGGCAATATGGGACGACAGCAAAGGAATGTATATGGTTTACTGGGCAAATTCCACCGTTGAGAATGACTGCGCAGGTCACTACTACGCATATACAAAAGACTTCAAGACATTCGAAACAGAGCCCCGGGTTCTTTTCGGCAGATGGAACGAATATGTTCCTGAGCGCGACGAGGTTATGAATATCCAGTGCATCGACGGAGACATCATCTACAACGAAAAAGACGGTTATTATTATCTTTATTTCAAAGAGGATCTGACGCAGAAGATTGCCTATGTCAAGTCAAAAAATCTGACAGGACCTTACAACACAGATTACACTATCTGCTCTCTTAACTGGTTCGGTGTTGAAGGAAGCTCGATGTACCGTATCACGGGTACGGATGCCTGGATGATGATTATGGACGAGTACGGCAACGGCACATTCTTTTCACAAATGACAAGGGACTTCAAGAACTTCAGGCAGTTCCAGCGTTCATCGATGGAAATCGACCATCTCAAACCCCGTCACGGCTCGGTCGTAGCGATAACGGAAGAAGAATATAAAATACTCGTTGAACACTACGGCGTTCAGGAGTAAGCAAAAAATTAACACTTGTAAAAGCTTAACTGACTTTTACAAGTGTTTTAATTTTATCATTTTGTTTTTTCAAACATCCAGTCTGCCCAGTCTTCTCTTTTGTAAAACACATTCGCAAGCTTATGACCGTATGTGGCTGTTCTGGTATACTTCGCCTCTCCACCCGCTTCACGAATCTTCTCAACGCAAAAATCGTCATCTTCGATGTCAACAATCTCATCATCGTGGGCGTGAGCGACCCAAAAAGGCACTTTTATCATCTCTCCGAATTCAACATCGGGGTTAATCAAAAGCTCTGAAAGACCACCCATAACGGGAACGGCAGCCGCTACCGTTTCAGGGTGCATAAACGCATATTGCCATACACAGCCTCCGCCGAAAGAGGTGCCGACTATATAAATCCTTTTCCTGTCTGCCTTTACTTTGTCACATATTTCTTTCACAAGTTCGTGAACAGTATTGATATGCCGTCTGTTTCTGTCGAGTCCGATGGATGTACCCCGGGGTGCCTGAGGAATAAGTACAGTGCATTCTTTACCCCTGATCCCTTTCGCAACATTATAGAGAAAAAACTCTCCTAACGGCTTTATGTTGTTTCTTCCCAAGCAACCTCCACCGTGGAAGTATATTACAACAGGACTGTTTTCTTTTCTGCTCTTTTTTAGTCTGTATGAAATGCAAGCGCCGTTGTTCTTATCAACAAACTCGCCGTATCTGAATCCACTGATTGAGGGAAACTCTTTGCAGTTGTTTTCATTGTACTGAGCAAGTCTTTTTTTCGTATAACAAGCATCCTTGCTTTTTCTCTTTATCATTTTGATGTAATGTTTTTCGAAATTTTTTGCTTTTTCATCAGTCTTTTTCAGACCTTCTTCAGTAAAACGATAAAAATATCCGTCATCACATTCGAAATAGTTGCTCATTTCAAAAAAGTGCTTTTTGTATTTTTCTTTCAAACCTTTGAGGTAGGCTTTTATCACCTCTTCCTCTTCTGACTTATCAAACTCAATCAATACCATTTCATCCGATGTGCTTCCAAACTTTATATACGGAGCAAGATATTTCAAATCAATTATTTCAGAACCAACTATATCTCGAAATTTCATAACATCACCTCCATCCAGATTATATCATATACACGCAAATAAGGTCAAACAAAAAGGCACTCCCGCAAAAGGAGCACCTATAAAATCAATATTTAGCAAGGTATGTGTCGATTTCCCACTGAGAAATTGATGTTCTGTAGCCTTCCCATTCTTTTCTCTTTGCTTCGATGAACTTTGTATAAACATGATCGCCGAGAGACTCTTTGATAAAATCACTTGCTTCAAAAGCATCAACAGCCTCTTCAAGCGAACCCGGAAGAGAGGTTATACCGTCTGCCTCTCTCTCTTCGGGAGTCATATCAAAAATATTCTTAACCGTTGATTTCGGCGGCATATAGCCTTTTTCAATTCCGTCAAGACCTGCAAGAAGGCAAAGTGCCATCTCAAGGTACGGGTTGCAAGCGGGATCTGCACTGCGAAGCTCAATTCTCGTTCCCTTACCTCTTGCCTTAGGCACACGGACAAGTGCTGAACGGTTTGATGCTGACCACGCAATATAAACGGGAGCTTCATAACCCGGCACAAGACGCTTGTATGAGTTAACGAGAGGGTTGTTGATTGCAGTTGTCGCCTTGATATGCTTCATAATACCTGCGATAAACTGAAGAGCAATCTTTGAAAGACCGTACTCACCGTCCGGATCGTAGAATACATTATTGCCGTCTTTATCAAAAAGAGACATATTCGTATGCATACCTGAACCTGCGATACCGTAAATCGGTTTTGGAAGGAAGGTTGCATAAAGTCCGTGAAGCTGAGCATATTTTTTAACAACATACTTGAAAGTCATAACCTTATCCGCAACCTCAAGCACATCGCCGTACTTGAAATCGATCTCGTGCTGACCCTCTGCGCACTCGTGATGAGAAGCCTCGATTTCGAAGCCCATCTCCTCAAGAGCGATACACATATCGCGGCGACAATTACCACCGAGGTCAACATTGTCAAGGTCGAAATATCCGCCCTTATCGTGAGTCTTGGTTGTCGGTCTGCCTTCGTCATCCGTATGGAAAAGGAAGAATTCAAGCTCGGGGCCGACATTAAATTTATAACCCATTTTATCTGCCTTTTCGATTGCACGCTTAAGAACATTACGAGGGTCGCCGATAAACGGAGTTCTGTCTGCATTATAAACATCGCAGATAAGTCTTGCAGTCGTACCGTATCTTTCGTGGTCCCAGGGAAGCACAACAAAAGAATCATAGTCAGGATAGAGATACATATCTGACTCCTCAACACGGACGAAGCCCTCGATTGATGAACCGTCTGCCATACATTCGTTATCAAGAGCCTTTTCAAGCTGATTAATAGTGATAGCAACATTCTTCATACATCCGAGGATATCTGTGAATTGAAGTCTTACAAAACGCACATTCTGCTCTTTAGCAAGACGGAGAATATCTTCCTTTGTGTACTTACTCATACTCTTACCTCTCAATAGAAAATTTCAAATAAAATTATATAGCATTTTATGCAAAAGTCAACCGAATATAATCAAATCTTTCAATTCATTTCGTCAAGCGTCAGGCTGTAGCTCTTAAGAAAATCTTCCATAAAACATTTAACTTCGGGCATATCGATCTCTTCAAGGCTCTTAAGGTTTGTCTTAGCAGCCTTATCAAAATCGTGGTTTCCTGCCTTCGCCTCTTCGATACACTTTGTATAAGCGCAGATTTTATCGGCAGCCTTAACGAATTTCCAGAGCTGACGGTCTTCCTCTCTCTTGATGAAATACGGCGCATACTGCTCGCGAAGGTCTTCGGGGAGCATTTCAAGAAGAGCCTTACAAGCATCATCCTCAACCTGGCTGTAGGCTTCCTGAATCTGCTTGCTGTAATACTTGATAGGAGTCGGCATATCACCCGTCAGAATTTCGGGAGCATCGTGAAAAACACCGAGCACCGCAACGCGGTCAGCATTGATGTTACCGCCGAAGCGAGTGTTATGAATTACCGCAAGCGCGTGAGCAACCGTTGCAACTTCAAGAGAATGCTCGCTGATATTTTCATCGTGAGTGTTTCTCATCAACGCCCAACGGTTAATATATTTCATTCTTGAAAGCATTGCAAAAAAATGATTTTTATTTTTTGACATAGCCATAACCTCTTTAAACTTTTATAGAAAAATTTTATCATACGAGCAACTTATTTGCAAGAAAAATATCTTTTATTTATAGCTTATGTATGATATAATTACTTATATTCTCATTGAATGTGAGGGATTTTTTTGAATTTTACTGAAATTAATCAGAACGGCGGTGTTGAAGGCTTCTGCCTTGTTAAAAGCCTTGAAATCAAAAAGACTGCAAAAGGAGTACCTTTTCTCGATCTCGTGCTGACTGACAGCTCAGGCGAAATTGGTGCAAAGCTCTGGGATTATAAAGAGGAGCTTCACGGTGCAATCAAGCTCAATTCGCTTATTAAAATCAGGGGTACGGTATCTATGTTTAACGATGCACTTCAGCTTCGCATCGACCGTGTACGCCCTGCGCTTGAAAGCGACGGGGTGAAAATGGAAGATTTTGTGCCAAGCGCTGATTACAGCGGCGAAGCAATGTATGAGCATATTATTGAAACCGTCAACCGCTTCGAAAACGAGCAGCTTAAAAAGCTCATCCTTACTGTGATGGAAAGAAACAAGGCAAGCCTTCTTTACTGGCCTGCGGCTTTCAAGCTTCACCACGCAATCCGCGGCGGTCTTCTTTACCACACTCTTTCTATCCTTAAGCTTGCAAAAGCCGTTTGTGATATTTATCCCAGCCTTGAAAGAGAGCTTCTTTACACAGGTGTTATCCTGCACGACATTGCAAAAATCCAGGAATTTGATGTCAGCGAAACAGGAGTTGTTTCCGGCTACACCGTCGAGGGTTCTCTCATAGGCCACCTCGTAAGGGGCGCAATGAACATTGAAAAAATCGGCGAAGAGCTTGGCATCGACAAAGAGCTTATTATGCTCGTTGAGCATATGATTCTTTCGCATCATGGCGAGCCTGACTTCGGCGCCGCCGTAAGACCGATGTTCCTTGAAGCTGAAATTCTTTCACAGCTCGACCTTCTTGACGCAAGAATTTATGAAATTTCCCAAGCTGTGTCCGAAGTTGAACCTGGCGATTTCACTCCCCGTCAGTGGGCACTTGATAACAGAAAAATCTATAATCACGGTTTAAAGGAAATTAAGCCTAAAGCTGATTTATTATAAGAGGTACACTATGGAATGGACAGAAGTAAAAATCAATGTCAACACAAAGGATGTTGACAAAGCAGGAGACATCGCACAGATGGTTGTCCCCTACGGAATTTACATTGAAGATTACAGCGACCTTGAAGAAGCCGCCTGGGAAATTGCACACATTGACCTTATTGACGAAGACCTTCTTCAAAAAGACAGGAGCAAGGCAGTTATTCATATTTACATCTCGCCTGAAGAAAATCCGGCAGAAGCTGTTGCTTTTCTTTCTGAGAGATACAATGCAGAAAAGATTGAGCACGAAATTGATCTGAGTATCTGCAGAAATCAGGACTGGGAAAACAACTGGAAGGCATATTTTAAACCTCTCCCCGTTGGTGAAAAGCTCCTTATCCGTCCCGTCTGGGAGGATGAATACGATGCTGACGGCAGAATCGTGCTTGACATTGAGCCGGGTCTCGCATTTGGAAACGGCGGTCACGACACGACGAGACTCTGCCTTGAAACTCTTGAAAAGCATATCAATCCTGATGTTGAGCTTCTCGACATCGGTTGCGGAAGCGGTATTCTCGGCATCGCCGGTCTGCTTCTCGGTGCTAAGAGTGCAACGGGAGTTGACATCGACGCTCTTGCAGTTAAAACAGCCAAGGAAAACGGAACTATCAACGGTTTTGAAGAGCCGAAGTTCACCGTTTTCGAAGGAAACCTTACCGATAAAGTAACAGGTAAATACGATGTTGTCGTTGCAAATATCGTTGCCGATATCATCGTTATGTTTACCGAAAATGTCGGCAAGTTCCTCAAGGAGGACGGTGTTTACATCACATCCGGAATCATTGACACAAGAGAAAACGATGTTCTTGCGGCTTTTGAAAAGTACGGATTTGAGGTTATCGAAAGGCACGAAAGCTGCGGCTGGATCTGCTTTGAGACAAAACTGAAGAAATAAAAAATAACCTGCTGACCAAAAAATCAGCAGGTTATTTTTTTATCCATTATATATAATTAAAAGACATCCGTTTTTCACGCTTACTACAGCTTTATCATCCTTGATTTCATTGCTGACTCCCAAAGGAATGAATGGCGAAAACGATATATTTTCAACATTATACAGTGCGCCGCTTATCGTTACGCCTTCCGCCGCTCCGCCGTATGCAAAGACAGAGAACATCGGATTTTCACCCTTGGCAATAACGATTTCGCCGTTTTTGACAATAGTAAACATCTCACCGTCGCCTACAAGAACACCTGAGCCTCCGTTATCGACTATAAACGCAAGTGATTGAATATTCGCAACAGTATGATCCGTTCTCTCTCCGCCGAGTGCACCATAAATCACAAACTCTTTATAGCCTTTTTCAAAGCCGAGTTTGATTGCAAGCATCGTGTCCGTATCATCTTTCATCACGGGGTGAACGATAACCTCTTTGTTTTCAGGTACAGTCATCGAATCAAAATCGCCAAGCAGAATATCAGGCTCAATATTAAGCCTTTTCAGGTGCATATACCCAGCATCTGCCGCTATTAACAGGTCATCGGACCTGAGAGCAGGAATTTCACCGTTCATCTCCCCCGCCGCAACAATATAACAAGTTCCCATTTTGTCACTTCCCTTTATCTAAGAATAAATCCGCCCTCACGGACGGATTTATTTAATTATGCTTTGCTTTGACCTATTGTCTGAAGGTAAAGTCCGCTCATATCCGTATGCTCTGCATCAATATAGTTGACATTACCGTCA
The DNA here is from genome assembly GCA_017942105.1 of Clostridia bacterium. GTDB lineage: Bacteria > Bacillota > Clostridia > Oscillospirales > Acutalibacteraceae > CAG-488. Next base: position 25,804 of record JAGAVE010000076.1, read on the forward strand.
AAGTTAACATCAGCAGCTTCTAAGACTGCTCCTTCTGTATTATCTGCCGTCAGCAAACCTTCAGCAATAGCATTGATTATAACTGAATCCTGACCGTCAATGATATAGTCGCAATTAGTATCGCCGTAAACAACAATTGTCACCGTATCTATAACCTTCGTTGTATCAGTGCTGTCACGAAGCTGAATGTAGCAACCCGTTGTAATTTTCTCAGTATTCCTAAGAGGAACTCTGCTGTTTGGTTTATAGAACTTAATGAGTGAAGAGTCGTTTTCAAACTTCTGCAGATATTTTCCGACAGTCATATCATTGAGATTGATGCCGGAAATGAAATCCTTGCTTCTGTCAACAGAAAGACCTGATGATGACTCAGGAACAAGCTTATTAAGACCCAAGGTTCCATCGCTAAGGATACAATAACCAAACTCAGCCGTATCAAACGCAGTATAAACAGATGCAAGTCCCTGACCCGTAAGAACAACCGAACCGAGGTTGTACTCTGCGAAATCAAGCGTCATGGTGCTCATACTCAGAGTATCTTCGGTCGGCACGCCGCTTGTGTTTGTTATAATCGTCTCTTGCTTTGCGGTTGCATAGTAAATAAGGTTGTTTGAAAGATAAACGGCATCGCCCTCCTCGATGAGGATATCCGTTCTGATTGTTGAATACGGAACGGGATCTTTTGTTTCAACAAAATTACCCTCTTCGTCATAAACATGCTCCATAAAGAGATAATCATATGAATAAACCGTTCTTACAACCTTGCCGTCTGCATAAATCGCATCTCCGCCCTTAGTTGCCGTATTGCCGCAGATGACGCCGCCCATTGTATGAAGCTCGCCGCCGGTCTTGACATAAACAGCTCCGCCGTAGGTTGAAATGTTATCGCAGATAGTTCCGCCGTACATATACATTTTACCCGAAACGGTGATTGTGCTTGATGTTGTATTTTTGAAATTCTGAATTATCGAATCATCATACAGATGAAGCTCACCGCCTGATTTAACATCAATCGCCGCCGCGCCGACAACACCTGTATGGCCGTAGCCTCCGTCAAGAACCAACTGACCTTCGGTTTGTGTATCCGAAGCGTAGTCCTTCTGAGCCTGCTGTTCAGAATTTTTGACTACATCACCGATTGAAAGCTTCGCGCCGTTTTCAACCGTGAACAAAACACCCGTAAATGCACCGCCGCGCATTGACACAAATGTCGTTTCGTCGCAAGTGAGGTGAACATTACCCTTTACCGTAATCGGCTTTGTTATTGAGTTATCTGCAATAACCGTAACAATAGCTTCTTCTCCCTCTTTTATCGAGTCGAAGGCATCATAAAGGTTTGTAAACTGAACCGTAAAAGCATTTTCTTTACTTACGGTTGCAACTGTTGTTGATTCAAGGCTCGTTATCTTTCCGTTGGCAAGAATATACCAATTAGAATTCGTTACGCCGAACTTTGCGTATCCCGTTCCTACGAAATCGCCCGCGATAATTTGCTGACCCTCAGAATAGGTCTGAGGAGTTATAACAGCCGCATAACCGGCGCAGTCAAGTCTGTCAATTACCGTAATATACTTATCCTTTTCAAGATAGACATCGTTTGAAGAATCTATCTGTGCCATACCCTTCATTGTAAACAAACCTGCGTTGTAAACAGCTCCGCCCTTGGTATGGTTGGAAACATTATCAGCGAAATAACCACCCGTCATATTGAGCGTTGCATTCGCATTTACATAGATTGCGCCACCTGAAGAATAGGCAACATTTCCGCTAAATGAACCGCCGTCAATATTGACGGTTCCGTAATAATCAGCGCTCAAAGCACCGCCGTCCGTTGACTGATTTCCAACGAATTCAACAGAATTTGAAACTGTTGTTTTTCCGTAAAGACCGTATGTTGCACAAGCGCCGCCCTTGAGGCTTGCTATATTTCCTTCGAAGCTTCCTCCCGTAATAACCACTGTTCCGTCATTGTTATAAACGCCTGCACCCTGAGTTGCTTCGTTTTCTTTAAACAAACCATCAGTAATCGTTACCGTTCCTCCGTCATTATAGATAGCGCCGCCCGTTGACTTTGAAACATTCTGATAGAACGAACCGCCGTTCATAATAATCTCGCCGTCGGTAACGCTTATAACAGAACCTCGTACTGCCGCCGTTGCAAGCGGAACTGTTCTGAAATTACGGAACTGAACACCATCCTCAACTGTAAGCACACCATATTTCTGCACAGTGATACCCGAAGCCGTTCCTTCAATCAAGCTACCGTCAACATAGAAAGACGGAGACTCATCAAAACCGTAAACAGCCGAGCCTATCGTAAGCTTACCCGTAACATTTATAAGCGTTCCCGTAAAGCCTTCCGCCCTGCTGAGCGTTGCGCCGTCTTCGCCAAAAATGCCGATCGTGGATGAAACATTAAGAGTTTCGGAAAGCTCAACATCGCGAACAAGATAAACCGTCGGAAGCACTGTTGATTCCGTAGTCGATGCGTATTCGAGAGCCGCGTCAAGAGTTTCGTAATATGTGTCTATTCTACCGTCAATTTCAACTCTGGCAACATACTGCGGCTGAACGCGTCTTACGCTTTCTTTCGAAGTTTCTCTTATCGTTCTTGAAGCGGAATACGCCATCGTATTTATCTGAGGATAATAGTAAAAATATGTATCGTCGTTAAGGAATCTCCATTCACCCGTTGCAAGCCCCATTCCGCTGATTGCACGAGTGCCTGACATTTCCTGAGTTGTCTTCGCTGTTGCACCGGTAATAGTGTTTGAAAGAGTAAGGTAAGCTGAGTCGTAATAGCATTCAGAAACATTTGAACCTGATGTCTGACCGAAGGCAATACCCGAAAGTGAGGCGGCTGTTACGCTACCTGCCGTATAGCACTTGGAGACTGTTCCGTTCTGGTTATTACCAATAAGACCACCGCAGCTTGAATTGCCGACGATTGTCGATGTGCTGTAACAGTTTTGGATAGTACCTACCGAATTGTTTCCGACAACACCGCCGACAAACCTTGCATCGGGCACGATAATATCCGAATAAGAAAAGCTCTTTTTAACTTCAGAACGGTTATTGTATCCGACAACACCGCCGACATTCTGAAGGAATGACTGCTCACCCGTTGTATTAGTTCCGTTGATAGAACCGATCATACCGCAACCTGTAATCTTTGCTCCTGCCGCAATATTACCTGCAACACCGCCGACAGCCTTATCACCGCGCACTTCGCTGTTAGAAACGCAGTTTGTAATCTGAGCACCCGTAACATATCCTGCGATACCGCCGACATTCTCAACGCCACAGATAAGACCGTCCATAATCAAAACATTATCTATCTTGGCATTCGAACCGACATATCCGAAGAAGCCTATATTCTTACCGTTCTCAGTTGCCTCAACCGTTGTATAAATTCCTGCGATGTTAAATCCGCCGCCTTTAAAAGAACCGTTATACGGATTTGAAGCCGTTCCGATAGGAGTCCACTCGGTTATGAGCATTGAATCATCGTAAACATTGATATTAAAAAGAAGGTCATCCATAACTTCAGCACTCGCCGACGGGTTAGCATCAACGCCCGGAATTGTGCCGTTAACGAGACCCGCAAACCACGCAAGCTCTGAGGGTTTATAAATAAGATAAATTCCTGAATCGTTCTTCTGCGGAATTTCAAGCTCACCCGTCCAAACATCAGACTGAAGCATCCATGTAATAACAGGGAAACCGTCATTTATATTTGTATAGTCAAAACAGAAATACGGCATCGCTTTATTAAGCTCTTTTACAAAATTCGCCGTATAAAGCTCATCCATCGTTCGGCCGATACCAACAGGGCCGTCACACTGAGACATTTCATAGCAATAAAATACGCTTGCGGAATCTCCGCCGAAAACAATACCTACAGCGCCGCCCTTATCTGCTCCGGCACTGTCTACTCCGCCGATGGCATAGGCGCCGCGAATGGTACTTACCGCCGAGTAGCCGACAAGACCGCCTACTCTGTTATCAGCTTTAACATTTCCGCGGAAAAAGCATCCGACAAGGCTTGAACCCGAAAGAGTTCCTACGATACCGCCGACATTCCTTGTTCCTTCAACATTTGCATTGCTGTAGCATTTTGAAATAACTGTATTACTTGCCGCATAGCCTGCGATACCGCCTGTACGCTGTTTACCAACAACCGTACCCGAGCTCTGACATTGATTAACAACCGTTTCTGCATCTGCAAGACCTACAATCGCACCAACACTGTTGTATGTACCGGTTACCGAACCTTCGAAGTAACAGTCCTTAATACCTGCTCCGTTGCTGTTACCAATAATACCGCCGACATTCTGATGTCCCGTCACGGCAGCCCCGGTAACACGGAGATTTTTGATAAGAATTGTCTTTTTCTGCACGATAAACTCAGGAGCAACACTTTCCGTCTTGCCCTCATCAGCGGTATTTACTATTTTACCGAAAAGACCGATATCATCCTCTGTTGAATTGATATAAAGTCCGCTTATCGTGTAGCCTGCACCGTCAAAAGTACCCTCGAACGGATTGTCGGATGTTCCTATCGGTGTCCATTCATTGGCGGTTGATCCGGAGGAATTGAGCTGAATATCCGCAACGAGAACAGCATTAATTGTAGAGGTGCCGTTATTGACCGCATTGGCAAACCAAGCAAGATTTTCGGCTGTTGCAATCTGATAAACACCTCCCGAAATCGATGGAGTCATCATTGAGCCGTCCCATACCGAAGCTCCTGCAACAGTAAGCGCCGGATAAACCGCCCCTATAATCATCAGCAATGAAATCATTACCGAAAGCACTTTTCTCTTCATAAGAAGTCCTCCTTAGAAATATATGTCATAATAAAACAAGATACAATAATACTATTATATTTTTACTGATACATTATAAATTATTTTAAAGAAAAGTTCAATACATCTTCACCCGAACAAATAACCAATATTGAAGCAATCTTTTTGTAAATAATGATAATTTATTTTAATTTTTTCTTAAAAAAGACTTGATTTTATTAAAGATATAGTATATAATTATCCAGCAATCAACGGGGTGTAGCGCAGATGGTAGCGTGCTTGGTTCGGGACCAAGAGGCCGTGGGTTCAAATCCCGCCACTCCGACCACTGAAACGGATAAGACTTTGAGTCTTGTCCGTTTTTGTTTTTGATATGTGCGGGATTTGAACCCTAAGAGGGTGAGTTACATCATAAAACAGTCCTGTGGACTGTTTTTAGCAACGAAGTCTGAGGCGGGTACTGTTGCGAAGCAACGGTCGACGAGGACGCAGCC
>JAGAVE010000077.1 GCA_017942105.1 Clostridia bacterium
AGGATACGGCAAATCAGGTTGAACAGATAAACTGGAATTCGCAGGGTTCGCAATGGGGCGCAGATGAAACAGACGGTATGAGCGTCTATGCCTGCAATTCCTGCGGCGGTGAAATTGTTGCTGACTCAACAACAGGTGCAACAACCTGTCCGTATTGCGGCAATCAGGTTGTTATGAAGGGTAAGTTTTCGGGCGCACTCAGACCCGACCTCGTCATTCCTTTTAAGCTCGATAAAAAGGCGGCAAAGGAAGCACTCAAAAAGCATATTTCAACAAAGAAATTTGTTCCGAAATCATTTCTTTCTGACAATCGGCTCGAAGAGGTCAAGGGTGTCTATGTTCCTCATTGGCTTTTTTCCTGCGATGCAATCGGCAACGCAAACTATAAAGCTACAAAAGTAAAGAAATGGTCGGATGCAAATTATGACTACACTGAAACCTCATATTTTGATATTTACAGGAGCGGCAATATCGGTTTTGACAACATTCCCGTTGACGGCTCAACCAAAATGCCCGACGACCTTATGGAATCCGTTGAGCCTTTTGATTTGTCGCAGGCTGTTGATTTCAATACCGCTTATCTCGCAGGATATCTCGCTGACAAATACGATGTAACTGCCGAAGAAGGTATGCCGAGAGCAAACGAAAGAATCAGACAAACCATCATTGATTCTTTCAAAGAAACCGTAAAGGGTTATGATGAGGTTGAAAATCAGAGTGCGAATATGAGTGTTGCAAACGGCTTATACAAATATGCTCTTTATCCCGTGTGGATTCTTAATACAAAGTGGAACGGTGAGAACTTTACTTTTGCAATGAATGGGCAGACGGGAAAATTTGTCGGCAATATTCCGACGGATAAAAAGGCCGTTACAAAGGCTTCGCTTTTGCTCGGTGCAGGTATAGGCGCTCTTATCTACGGTCTTCTATGGCTGATAGAGCTGCTTTAAGGAGGTGCAGAAATATGACTAAAAAGTTTGTTGCAATTCTTATTGCGGTGATAATCAGTTTATCAATGATGATTTCTGCATCAGCCTATACATACCAATACATTGAAGACCCTGCAGGAAACCTGACCTATGACGAAATTGAAGAGCTTGAAGCTTATGCAGAAAAAATTGAAAGCACTTACGGCATCTGCATTATGCTTGGTATAGCTCGGGATACTGACGGAATGTCTGACAACGAATATGCACAGAAAATATATACCGATAACACCGATAACGAAAACGGATTTATCCTTGTGCATAATGACAGCGAAAGCACCTACGGGGTGTTCACATCAGGCAATGCGGAAGAAATCCTTGACGAAGAAGCAGTCAATGAAATGCGCGACGCTTACAACTCAAGCAACAGCTATTACGGCGGCATTGCCGACTACTATAAGGCGGCGGAAAGCTTGCTTGCAAGCGGTGGAACAGCGTCCGATAATGCGCAAGCCGTTACAACAGATGATGACACCTCCGAAGAAAAGGACGGTGTGGGTATTATCTGGATTCCCGTTTCTTTGGGAATCGGTCTGTTAATAGGCTTCCTTATCATCAATTCAATCGCTTCAAAAAACAAGTCGGTTTATATGCAGAAAAATGCAACGGTTTACACTCGCCCGGGCAGTATGATTATTACGGGCAGCGTAGATAATTTCCTTTACAGTAATGTTGAACGCAGAGAAAAACCGAAGCAGGAAAACAAAAATTAACCTTTAAGGAGGGATTTCCTATGGGACTTTTTGATTCACTTAAAAGACAGGCAGAATCCGCAATCAAAAGAGAGGTTTCGCAAGGTATAAACAATGCGGTGAACAATGCCGCACAGTCAGTCGGTAAGGGTAAAAATCATACCGAAACCTTTACCTTTGCATCACTTCCGACAAATGTTGCAGAGCTTCAGGCGCTCCCCGAAGCGAGCCTTGATTCTGCATTTAAAACAACGGCACTTACTCTTGCGGCTTTGTGCAATTATGAGCACAACCCCGATACAACAATTGAGATGCTGAACTTTCTCAAGGGACCCGGTGAAATCAGCGGCTTTGAAAAGCAGTTCATCAAGGAGCACCTTGGCTCTGAGGGCTATAAAGCACGCTCGTTTTTTGAGGGTGCAACTCCGCAGAATGGTTATCAGCCAAATACACCCTATAAAATAACAGTTATTGAAAACCCGTACTCTTTTGATAACGAAAATTGGGCAACGCTCTATGTTAAAAGCGGCGGCGCGGATAACCCGAGACCGATGAAGCTTCGCAAAAAGCCTTCAACGGGGCAATGGTTCCTTGTTGAAATCCAATGTCTTGCCGACATCCGTGTGCCCGTAGAAGAAGACCCCTGGGCATAACATAATTAAAGCAAAGGAGATTTTTATATGAAAAAAATATTTGCATTACTTCTTGCGTTTGTAATGGTATTTTCACTTGTGGCTTGCGGCGATAAAAATCCCGATAAACCCAACGACACTAAACAACCTTCGGGTAACGCAGACATCACAACCTCATTATTTGAGATTAGACTCAGTGACGGCTGGATAAATATTGAAGAAGACTTCAAGAATGAAGAGGAATACTCCAAAGCTGTTCTTCAAGTGCTTGACCCCGAGGACAACGAATATTACTTGGTCGAGGCAACAATCAGCGTTGAAATTGATGAGCCTTACGACTTCCGTGAAGACCTTGTTTATTACGGCTTCAATCAGTATGAATATGAAGTGAATAAGTCTTATAAAACCGTTAAAATCGGCGGCGTTGACCTTCTCAAATATGACGACGGCGAGGATACTCTTGTTTACTTCAACCGTATTGAAGGTGCAAACGCATCGGTTTACGTCAAGTTTGATACAACCGATATCAAGGATGCTCACATTCAGGCACTTCTTGACGGTATAACATTTAACATTAAAGATATCGGAAATGAAGACGGCCCGTGGGAGTGGGAAGGCAAGCCCTTCTCTGCTGAACCTGCAAGCGCACAGGCAGGCTCATTGACAATCAGTTCAACTTTTGTTCCGTTTGAAAAGCCTGTTACAACCTTTGAAACATTTGACCATTCTGTTGCCGCAATCGGTGACAGAGTATATGTTCTTGTTGACGGCGAGCTCAGTGAATGTCACTATGACGGCTCTGTATTGGCTTTTGTAAAGGCAATTGAGCTTCCCGAAGACGATTATGACAGAGTTGAATCAACAGCCGACGGTACTCTTTGGGTAAGCGGCTCAATGAATGACATTCTCTGCATCAAGGACGGCAAAACAGTTGCAACATATGAAGATATCGATAACCTCGCAATTCACCCGTCAGGCAAATGGGGCGTTAACTTCTTCACTTCCAACGAATGTGAAATCGTGACTTTCAACGGAAGCTCTTATTCTACAAAGCCGATTGTTTTCAAGGAAGCTGATACAATAATGCAGCTTTGTGTTGATGAAAATAATATTTACGTTTGTGCAAATGCCGCAGACGACAGCGGTCATAAGATATTTATCTACAACAAAGACGGCAAGCTGCAGAAAACTCTCTGTGACGCAGAGGGAGAAGGTCTCGGCAGTGTAACGTTTGTCACACAGACCTCCAACGGCTACATTGCTTTTGACGGCAATATGAGAGATGTTCTTGTGTGGGATAACAGCGGCAAATTCGTTGCAGAGATTTCTGACGGAGATATTTTCTCCACAAATTACCCGTGGTTCTGCGATTCAACCGTTCTTCCCGACGGCCGTATCTTTACAATTATGACAGACGAGCGTGAAGACAAATCCGCAACCGAGCTTGTAGCGTTCGTCGTTAAAGGATTCTGATTTTAATGAATAAGTTAAAGAGAATTGTTTGTATATTTTTGACACTGTGTTTCACGGTTGCTTTAACCTCCTGCGGAGAAAAGCCTCCGCAGGAGGATACTCCGAGCGAAACAACTGAGAATGCCGAAAATAAAGAAATATCTGTTCTTTCGCTTAATAAAGAGTATATTTCTGATTACGAATGGTACAAGGATACCTCCACAATGCTTGTAAGAAGCGAATATACGGATGTTACCCTTGATAAAGCAAAGGAAAAAGACTATCCGCTTCTTGCCAAAACGCTTGCGGAAACTTCTGCTATGCGCAAGAGAACAATGGAAGACGAAAAGGATAATTTCATTGCTTTGGCAACCGATGAATTTGAAAGCAATAACGAAGCCTTTTTAACTTATGTTTCAACTCTTGACGTTCAGGTAAGACGAGCCGACAGTATTGCTGTGAGTATTCTTGAGGATTACGGCAAGGAAGATTCACGCTCCTTCAACGGACTTAATTATGATACCGAGAGCGGAAAAGAGCTTGGTCTTGCAGATGTTTTTACTGACACTTCAAAAATTCCCGCAACAGTTGAAAAGGAGATTATGAGCCGTATAGGTGAAGATGAGACGGACGGC
>JAGAVE010000078.1 GCA_017942105.1 Clostridia bacterium
CCATCATCTGCAAAACTACAACAAGAGCTGTCAATATTCCGCCGATTGCAAGATTTTTGATTGCCTGCGGATTATGCGCATATTTTCTTTCTTTTCCCATATAATCACCTTCTTAAAATTCGACTAATTATATCATTACATGAAAACATTTTCAAGTATCTTAACTGTTGTTAGAATAAATATTTTATGTTACAATATCAAAAGAAACAAAAGAGAGGTGCGAGATGAGACCGAACATTATTTTTTATTTTTCAGATCAGCAAAGATGGGACACATTAAACGAAACGCTGATGCCGAATGTTACCGAGCTTTCCGAAGAGGGTGTACTTTTTGAAAATTCCTTCACCTGTCAGCCCGTCTGCGGACCTGCAAGAGCCTGCCTTCAGACCGGTCAGTTTGCAACGCAGAATAAATGCTACTGGAACGGAATAGCCCTCCCAGAGGATGTCAAAACTCTCGCCGACCATTTCAACGAAAACGGCTATGACACGGCGTACATAGGCAAATGGCATCTTGCTTCCGACCGCTATCCCGGAATAGGCATCCATTGCGAAAAAACTGCCGTTCCCAAGGAAAGGCAGGGCGGATATAAATATTGGCGAGCCGCCGATGTTCTGGAATTCACCTCTCACGGCTACGATGGATATGTTTTTGACGAGGACGGAAACAAACTGGATTTCAAGGGCTACAGAGCCGATTGCATAAATGACTTTGCCGTTGAATACATCCGAAACCGTAACGAAGAAAAACCGTTTTTTATGTTCATCTCTCAGCTCGAGCCTCACCATCAGAATGACCACGGCCATTTTGAGGGCCCGACTGAGAAGATTGAAAAATTCAGAAGCTATCCTCTCCCCGATGACCTGACATTTCTTAAAGGAAATTACGAGGAGGAATATCCCGACTATCTTGCCGCTATAAGCTCTCTTGATGATAATGTCGGCAGACTCATTGAAACGCTTAAAGAGAAAGGAATTTACGAAAACACCGTAATCGTTTATACGAGCGACCACGGCTGTCATTTCAAAACGAGGAATATTGAATACAAGCGAAGCTGCCACGATTCATCAATTCACACGCCCCTGGTTTTCGGCGGCGGTGCAATTAATAAAAGCGAAAACAGCAAAGCTTTAGCAAGCCTTATCGACCTGCCCCCGACCCTTCTGCATCTCGCGGGGATTGATATTCCTGACTCTTACTCCGGAAAAATCCTGCCCGTCAACGGTTATGATTACGGAGAAAGAGATTGCGTTTTCGTGCAGATAAGCGAATCTCATATCGGCAGATGCGTCCGCACAAAGGAATGGAAATATTCCGCAAAAGCAAAGGGTTCAGGCTGGATACGGCACAGCGCCGTTCACTATTACGATGATTTCCTTTACGATTTAGTCAACGACCCTTGCGAAAAAAACAACCTCGTTTGCGATGCGAACTACTCCGCCGTCCTTGGCGAAATGAGAAACCTTCTTTCGAGGGAAATGGTGAACGCGGGAGAAAAAAAGCCGATTTTTCACAAAGCAACCAAAGCCGGCAAATCATAAACAGCAAAAGCGACCGCAGTAAAATTTACTGTTTGGTCGCTTTTTCATATTCAAATTAAATTTTCGCTTCGGCAAAGCCAATACACTCGCGTCCGAGAATCGGGTTCGAAGTATCTCTTGCATTAAAATACAGCCTGAGCGTATCTCCGCATCGGACAAGATGACTCGCATAAACAAACTGCTTCATCCAGTCTTTTCCGTGAACAACGCAGGGTTCAATCAGCATCTTTTCAAACTTAAAATCAAGACCGTCCGCAGAGGACATAAGAAAAATCGCGGAGTGGCTTTTGCCGTCCTTCTCATAAATTCCGTTCTGCACACCGATGTAACCGTCGCTGAGCTTATACACCTTCAAGCAACCGCTGCAGAGGTTGAGATAAGGGTTGTTTTTATCGGGAGATATCAACGGCTTCTCGGCTGAAGCATAGCCTTTCGCCAGACTTTTGCTTTCTGCATAGCTGATATGCGCAGGCTCGCAGAATTTGCAATCATCGATATAATTCATTCCGCAGGAATAGTAAAGTCGGTTAACGCCATCCTCCTGCAAAAGGAACGGATTTGAAAGTGCCGTACCTCTCTCGCTGACTTCGTAATGCTTCGTATGGCCGAGCGCCTTTTCAGGTTTTGACCAATTGATGAGGTCTTTACTCTGCACAACAAAAATCTCCGAATACCATTTAGTAAGGTTAACTACATTGAGCGCGTTCATAAAAAGAGAAAGCGTTCTTTCATAAAAAAGATAGTATGTATCGCCGATTCTGTTGATGTTCGGACGCATAGCCCTGCCAACAACCTTCTGCACCTTTTCAAAATTTACTCCGTCATCGCTGATAAGATGATAAACTCCGAGCGTTGTATGAAGAAACATATGCCATTTTTTATCGTGGCTGACATCCGGGGTAAGAAGAGACGGATCAGCAACAACAAACGAACCGTCAAAAGGTCTGAGAATCGGGCTTGACTTGCTCACTTCGAAATCTGCGTTAAGAATTTGCTCCATCGTAAGATTTTTCATAATACACCTCAAATAATTGCTGAGTAAATTATATATCACTATACCTTGCAAGTCAAACAAATCATAACCACTAGTAAACTAGTGGTTTGCACAGCCCCTATAAGGGGCACCTACAGGCAAAGCCCCTGAAAGGGGCATAGAAGTTTGACAACGCATTACTATCACAAGCAGCCGCTCACGTGCGGCTGTTTATTTTTGCTTACTTATTCTTGACACCCGTAAACGGGTCCATGTATTCTTTAAGGCTTATCTGATCTTCTGCAAAATCTTCTTCAAGCTGATTCTTTATATATTCTTCAATTACCCTTTTGTTTCGACCTACTGTATCTACATAGTAACCTCTACACCAAAAGTTTCTTGAACCATACTTGTATTTTAAGTTTGCGTGCCTATCGAAAATCATCAAGCTACTTTTTCCCTTGAGATATCCCATAAAATGTGCTACACTTAAGTAAGGTGGAATACTTACTAGCATATGAACATGATCTATACAAGCTTCTGCTTCTATAATTTCTACGCCTTTCTGCTCACATAGTTTTCGCAATATCTCACCAATATCTTTTCTTAACTTACCATATATCTCTTTTCTGCGATATTTTGGTGCGAAAACTATGTGATACTGACACCTATACTTTGAGTGTGATGTGCTTTTGATTTCATTTGTTCCATCTTTCTTAAACATAATAATCCTCCTTTTATCTTAGTAATGCAGTCGCCAAACCGCTTCTATTATATCAGGAGGTTATTATTTTTTGCACCACTCTATTGCGTGGTGCTTTCTATTTTTACTAAAGCGTTCTTTTTCCCCCGGTAGAACCGGGGGTTTTCTGC
>JAGAVE010000079.1 GCA_017942105.1 Clostridia bacterium
ACGATACCGAACTGAGAAAACATTCCGTCAGCTCTGTATCCGTTAAGTCCTGCGCATCGCCAGAAGCAATATCCGTATCCTGACTGCGAATCCGGGGTTCTGTTAACTGCTGAGTTGTCAGATTGTATTTTCTGCGATTTGTGTACCCAATCTGCTGGAATGACCTGCTTTCCGTTGAACATACCCTTCTGCTGATAGCAAAGCGTAAACTTGGCAAGGTCTTCAGTCTTAAGGAAAAGACCCCATCCGCCTGCTTCAATGCCATCAACATCATGCTCCCAGAACGGAATGTCAATTCCAAGAGGTTCAAAAAGCCTCGGTGTAAGGTAATCAATAACGCTCATTCCTGTTACTCTTACGAGCATTGCGCAAAGCATATACTGATTTTCGCTGATATATTCCCAACCGTCACCGGGTCTGAATTTCCACGGTGCATCAAAGAAATCCTTTATCCACTGATTTTTGCCTTTATCCGTAAAGACGCTCACGCTCTTACCGGATTGCATACAAAGTAGATGGTGCACGCTGAGCATTTCAAGATTTCCGTCCGGTTCTTCCTTTCTGTACTCCGGGAAAACATCAATAAGCCTAGTATCAAGAGAAAGCAGACCTTCATTGATAGCAAATCCGACAGCGGCAGATGTAAAGCTCTTACTGACAGAATACATTGCATGCGGCATATCCGGAGAATACGGTTCTGCCCAAGTCTCAAATGCAACCTTGCCGTGTCTTAAAATCATAATACTGTGAACTTCAATATTGCTTTCTTTAAAATCCTTTATAAGCTCGGCTACCTCCTTAGAGGAAACGCCGACCTGCTCAGGATAGTCAGCCCTTTCGAGGCTGATTTTTCTTTTTTCTTCCAAACCTATCACCTCAAAATTTATTTACTGCGCTTTTTTGCTTTTATCTCTTTTCTTAAAGAAGAAAATCTGTGCCGCGATTATTGCTCCGCCGCAAAGCACAAGCGCTATCAACCTGCCTATTGTGAATTCAAACTTAAGCGTGACAGCCTTTTTCTCGCCAAGAGTAAGATTATCGTATGCCGACTGCAAAGCAAAACGGGCATTTTGCAACTCTGAAAGCGAACTTGGCTGAGCAGAGACGGTCTCTGCTGTTGAAAGTGCGGACGCAAAAGCATTTTCAGTATCCGTTGTATACGGCTGAAGATCGGTTGACTTATATAAATCAATATAATAGTTGAGTGACTCCTTTTCTCTCTCAACCTGAGCCGCATACTGAGAAAACTGTTCGGGATAGTCCGTTTCGATAACCGAATAACCCTTTGATATCAGATTATCCCATCCCCGTTCGTTATCAGGTCTTTCGCCGCTTCTTCCGTTTACCATCGAAGCCATAGCCTTACCCTGAGAATCAAAACGATCCATCAAAAAATCGTCATAAAGAACGCCGTTTTCGTTTGCACTTCCAAGCTCAATTATGTTCATTCCGTTTTTAATCGTATTGTCAACGGCCGAAGTCGCCATAAATATTATGTTGCCCTGATAATTTCCGAATGCAGTTATATCATTTCTGCCGGATGTTGCTTTGATAATATCCGAATTTGAATCGGAGTTGAATCTGAAAATAACCTTATCTTCAGCTTTCAGAGTTTTCACCTCTGCATACACCGTTTCAAAATCTGCGCAGGTAGTGTTAAGAATAAGAACCGACTCTTCGCTGACTTGTGCAAGTGCATCTTCAAGACCCGCAACCCTGCAATCCGTTTTCGGTTTATCCTCCGAGCCGTTTTCCGCACGCAGATAAAATGCTTTGAGCTCTGCGAGAGACTTATCCGAAACATTCGCCGAAACCGTCTTTCCATTTGCATCAACAACCATACGGTCGGTTGTCTCATCCGCCATAAGAACAGCCTTACCATCCCTCGTCAGCCTGATATCAACCGAAACAAAGCCGTATTCACCGCCGGCTTTAACGGCTTCTGCTGAGTTTTCAGGAAATGAGTGCCAATCGCCTCTGTGAACAACGCAGATAATTTTTTCTGCAGAATCAATATCCTCTTTTTTTATTGCTCCGACATTTATTGAAAAAATGTTGCAAAACACGGTTGCAACTAATGTCATTAATACTATTTTATGAAGAAAACGAGTCATTTTGCTCTCCTACGCCATATTTTTCTATTATTATAGCACAAAATCAATAAAAAATAAAGAAAAAATTTTTATGTTTTTTAGCAAACAAATGTTTGCTTTTTGCGAAAATGTGTGTTATAATGCAATTAATAACAGTGTAAAGAAGGGATTTGCTATGCAGATAAACGATACACAAAGAAAAATCTATGAGTTTCTCGTTGAAAGAAGTACAGACGGTGTGCCTCCCTCCGTCCGCGAAATAGGTGCCGCCGTCGGTCTTCGCTCAACTTCATCCGTTCAATCCAACCTTGACGCCCTTGAAGCCGCAGGATATATTCAGCGTGACCCGTTGCTCAAGCGTTCAATCCGCATTATGGGTCAGGCAGATAATGTTACGCAAGTGCCTATTTTAGGTACTGTTACTGCAGGTGCGCCGATTCTCGCAGTTGAGCAGATCGAGGGTTATTTCCCTTATACAGGCACAGTTTCAAGAGATAAGCCTCTTTTCGCTCTGCATATCCGCGGAGAAAGTATGATTCAGGCAGGTATTCTTGACGGAGACCTTGTCATCGCTGAAAAAACTCCCTTTGCAAGGAACGGAGAAATCGTTATTGCAATGGTTGACGATGAGGCGACCTGCAAAACATTCTATAAGGAAAACGGTCATTACCGTCTTCAACCTGAAAACGACACTTATGAGCCGATCATTGTTGACGACTGTTCAATTCTCGGCAAGGTTGTCGCAGTCATGAGATATTATTAACCTTTACAACGAAAAGCACCGCTTCATTTTGAAAATGAGCGGTGTTTTTTGATGCAATTAAATTGAAACAATGCCCGTTAACCAAAGAGAGAAGAAAACAAGAATTACTGCGATAACTATGTATACATAATAAAGTATTGTCTTTAGCGCATATGCAAACTTCTTTTCTTCATTTCCCGCGAGGGCGGCTCTTTCTGTGCTTACCTTTTGCGCGGCGATGATAATCAACACCATAAGAGCGAGCGAATATACCGCGCCGAGCCACGAAGGAATATTCAGAAATGTTTTCAAGCAGTATCCGACGGCAGCAGCGGCAAGCGACGCTATGAGCCAGATAAACTTATCTATCGGCCTTGGAAGTTTTTCAGTTTTTTCTTTATCGCTCATCGCCACCCCTCTTTCTAACAGTTATCCTAGATATGATACCACAACTATTTTCGAAATTCAATACAAATATGAATATAAATATCAGTTGGTATTGAATTCTATTTTTCTATATGTTAAAATTGTTCTGTTATTTCTTTCACCTTCAAGGAGGTTACTTCTATGCAAAAAAGAAAATTCGAAAAGCTCGGCGTTGACGCTTCAGTCCTCGGCTTCGGCTGTATGCGTTTCCCGATGAAAGACGGTAAAATCGATGAAGCTGAATCTGAGCGTATGCTTGACCGAGCAATGCAGGCAGGCGTAAATTATTACGACACGGCATACCCATATCACGACGGCGAAAGTGAACCTTTCGTCGGCAAGGCTCTTAAAAAATATGACAGAGAGTCTTTCTTTCTTGCAACGAAGCTCCCTATCTGGAAGCTTGATTCAATCGATGATGTTGAAAGAATTTTCAATGAACAGCTTGCAAGGCTTGGCGTTGATTATGTTGACTTTTACCTTCTCCACGCGGTTGACGCAGACAAATGGAAGACCATTCTCGATCTCGGCATCCTCGACTACTGCGACAACCTGAAAAAAGAGGGTAAAATCCGTTATTTCGGCTTCTCTTTCCACGACGAATATGAAGTTTTTGAAGAGATTATTTCATACAGAAAATGGGACTTCGTTCAGCTTCAGCTCAATTATATCGACATCCGTGAGCAAGCAGGTCTCAGAGGTGTTGAGCTTTGCAACAAGCTCGGTGTGCCTATCATCGTTATGGAACCCGTTAAGGGCGGTACTCTTGCAAAGCTTCCCGATGAGGTTGAGGCTAAATTCAAAGCAAAGGATGCAGATGCTTCAACATCCTCCTGGGCAATGCGCTGGTGCGGCACTCTTGAGGGAGTTAAGGTCATTCTCAGCGGAATGAGCACAATGGAGCAGGTTGAAGATAATCTTAAAACCTTCGGTGATTTCAAGGCGCTCGACAGCGAAGAAAAAGCTCTCGTTCAGGATGTTGCAGACACTCTTAACAGCAGAATGAGAAACGGTTGCACCGACTGCCGTTACTGTATGCCCTGCCCGGCAGGAGTAAATATCCCTGCAAACTTTGACCGTTGGAACAAATATGCAGTTTACGGAAACATTGAAAACGCAAAAGAACGCTGGGCAAATTTCAAGGATGAAGAAAAAGCCCACAACTGCATCGGTTGCGGCGCCTGTGAAACAAAGTGTCCGCAGAAGATCAGCATCCGCGACGACCTTGCAAAGCTTCAGGCAGAAATGGATTCGTTGAAATGAAAAGAAAATCAAGGACGATAAAAATATCGCTGGGCGCAATGCTGACAACGCTGAGCATCGTTTTACCCCAAGTCTTTCACCTTACGGGTATACCACAGGTCGGTGCAGTATTTCTGCCAATGCATATTCCCGTTTTGATCGCCGGTTTTGCCCTCGGTCCTGTTTACGGAGCTGTCATCGGTGCAATCGCACCCATCGCAAGCTATTTCATTACGGGTATGCCGTCTGCCGCAAGGCTTCCGTTTATGCTCATTGAGCTGATTTTTTACGGACTTTCAAGCGGTATTTTTTATCACAAGCTGAAGTTAAAGGACAAAAAATTCGGCACAATAATTTCACTCGTCCTTTCAATGCTTACAGGCCGTGTTGCTTATGCCGCCGCCTTGATAATCGCAGGGTATATTTTCGGCATTGAAGCAGGCGGAATTATGGCAGCAGTTACCGCAACCGTTACGGGAGTTTACGGTATCGTTCTTCAGGTTATAACAATACCTCCCGTTATATACACTATTAAAAAAGGTGGCCTTCTTAAATGAACAGCCTTGAGAAAGCAATTGACTTTCTGAAAAAAGAAAACGCAACCCTCGTTGCTATCAACAAGGATGAAATATATATTTCCCACGCGAGAGGAGTCGCACCGATAATAGAAAAAATCGACAAAAATCCGTCTTTTTTCTGCGGTGCTTCCGTTGCGGATAAGGTCATCGGTAAGGCGGCAGCAATGCTTCTTTCAAAATACAAAATCAAAGAGCTTCATACATCCCTGATAAGCGAAATAGCGCTTGAATATTTTGAAAAAACACCGATTTCAGTCACCTACGACAATCTTGTCCCTAATATTATTAACCGTGATAAAACCGACATCTGCCCGATGGAAAAATGCGTTCTCTCTACCAATGACGAGAACGAAGCAGAAAAGCTTATACGCGCAACAAGAAAAAAACTTTTAAAGAAATGAGGAAAATATTATGCCGATGATATCAGTAAAAACCAATACACCAATCTCTGAAGATGATGAGCTTGAGCTCAAGGAGCTTTTAGGCAAAGCGATTGAAATTCTTCCCGGTAAAACAGAAAACTGGCTTATGCTCAACTTTGAGGCGAACCAGAGACTCTGGTTCCGTGGCGACAACTCAAAGCCTCTCGCCTATGTCGAAGTAAGCGCACTCGGCTCAATCAGCCCTGCTGATGCTGAAAAACTTACGGCTGAAATCTGCGATATTTTAAAGATCGTTCGCGGAATTGATGGCAGTGGAGTATACGTCAAATACGAAGAGACGGATAAATGGGGTTATAACTCAACAAATTTTTAAAATGCAAAAAAGATGAGCGGTAAAGTGTTGACTTTACCGCTTTAAAGTGTTATACTGTATCAAATTTATAATAAGGATGACTTAAAATGCCTATCACAGAAATTCTCGACAAGAACGCCGAGCTCTATGCAGATGATGTTGCTCTTGTTGAAATCAACCCAAAAAATGAAACTCCGTCAGGAAGAGTTACCTGGCGTGATTATTCTCTTATTGAAGCAAATCCGAATGAATTCTATCGCCGTGAAATCACTTGGAAGGAATTCAACAAAAAAGCAAACCGCTTTGCAAACCTGCTTATGACAAGAGGAATCAAGAAGGGCGACAAGGTCGCAATTCTTATGATGAACTGCCTGGAATGGCTCCCGATTTATTTCGGCATCCTCAAAGCAGGCGCTATCGCTGTTCCTCTTAACTACAGATACACGGCAGAAGAAATCAAATACTGCGTCAACAAATCCGATTCTGAGTTTATCGTCTTCGGCCCTGAATTCATCGGCCGTATTGAAGAAATATGCCACAGAATGCCCTCTGTTAAAATGTGGCTCTACGCAGGTGAGGGTTGCCCGACTTTTGCCGAAAGCTACGAATCACTTATTCAGTATTGTTCAACTCACGCACCGAAAATCGACATAACAGACGAAGACTACGGTGCTATCTATTTTTCTTCAGGTACAACAGGCTTCCCGAAGGCTATCCTTCACAAGCACGAAAGCCTTGTTCATGCGGCACGCGTTGAGCAGAATCACCATTCGCAGACGAAGGACGATGTTTTCCTCTGCATTCCTCCCCTTTACCATACGGGCGCAAAGATGCACTGGTTCGGCTCCTTCCTCGTCGGCGGTAAAGCTGTTCTTCTCAAGGGCATCAAGCCTGAGTGGATTTTAAAGGCTGTTTCCGAGGAAAAATGTACTATCGTATGGCTCCTAGTGCCCTGGGCTCAGGATATCCTCGATTCAATCGATAGAGGTGACATTGAGCTTTCCGACTACGAGCTTTCACAGTGGAGACTTATGCATATCGGCGCTCAGCCCGTTCCCCCGAGCCTTATAAGAAGATGGAAGTCAATTTTCCCGAATCACGATTATGATACAAACTACGGTCTTAGTGAATCGATCGGTCCCGGATGCGTTCACCTCGGTGTTGAAAACATTCACAAGGTTGGCGCAATCGGTAAGGCAGGCTTCGGCTGGGAAGTTAAAATCGTCGATACTAATCGTAACGAGGTTAATAAGGGTGATGTCGGTGAGCTTGCGGTCAAAGGTCCCGGCGTTATGACCTGCTACTATAAGGATGAGCAATCAACAAACGAAGTTCTCGCAGACGGTTGGCTCTTCACGGGCGATATGGCTCAGGAGGATGAGGACGGATTCATCTTCCTTGTTGACCGTAAGAAGGATGTTATCATCTCAGGCGGCGAAAACCTTTATCCCGTTCAGATTGAAGACTTCCTCCGCAAGAACGATGCAATTAAGGATGTTGCTGTTATCGGTATTCCCGATGCTCGTCTCGGCGAAATTGCGGCTGCAGTTATCGAGGTTAAACCCGAATACACTCTTACAGAGGAAGATGTCAACGACTTCTGCCTTGACCTTCCGAAGTACAAGAGGCCGCGAAAGATCATCTTCAGCGAAGTCCCCCGTAACCCGACAGGTAAGATTGAAAAACCTGCACTCAGAAAGAAATACTGCGGCGAAAGCGTTGTTGCTCAGCAGAACGAAATCAAACAATAATTTTGAAAGGCTTGTCCGCGAAGGACAAGCCTTTTACTCTACTTATAACATTCAACAGCGGTCATATCATCTGCTTTAAGAGAGAATTTATTCTTAACCGCCTCAGGGATAAAGAAATAATCGCCCTTAACAATTTCTTTTTCATAACCTTCGCCGATAATTTTTCCGTTACCCTCAGTAACAACATAGATGCAAGCTCCCTTATCAAGGTTGAATTCGCCACCGTTAAACACAATCTTACGAACCTTGAAGCTCTCCGTTATACTTTCATCGATAACAGACTGATAGTCTACTCCGTCTGCGCTCGGCAGAGCTTTACTTTCAAGCGGTGCAGGAAAAGTTTTTTCCATATCAAAACATTCAAGAGCCGTCTTTTTATCAAGGCCGAGATACATCTCGTTGTCCGAAAGTCTGTATTCACCGCACCAACGCTCAGGCTGGATTGTAAAATCCGTCGGCTCCTGCACTTCAAGCAGAAGGCAACCCGCGCCGATTGCGTGAACCATCTTTGCAGGAATGTAAATTATATCGCCTGCCTTGACGGGGAAAGATTCAAGCAATTCTTCCATAGCCGTCAGGCTCGTTTCGCTCGCTTCAATCGCCTTTTCAAACTGCTCCATCGTTACGCCTTTTTTAAAACCGTAAAAAATCTTTGCATCGGGTCTTGTTGCGAGGATGACCCAGCTTTCTTCCTTGCCGTAATTTGAGTTGAAATGCTCTCTCGAAAAAGCCTTATCGGGGTGAGCCTGAACAGGAAGTCTGATCGCACTGTCGAGAATTTTTGTCAGGATACCGATATCCTCTCTCTCTCCTATAAGCTCTTTTTTATACTCTTTAAGAGCATCGCTGAGGTAAACATCTGAGCCCTGAACTTTAGAAATTCCCTCATATTCGTCCGTACTGCCCTCATTAAGAGCATGAACAGCAGAA
Source organism: Clostridia bacterium (assembly GCA_017942105.1). GTDB lineage: Bacteria > Bacillota > Clostridia > Oscillospirales > Acutalibacteraceae > CAG-488. Next base: position 8,498 of record JAGAVE010000079.1, read on the forward strand.
ACTACCCATTCCTCGGGATAGTTGCCGTCCGTTGAATTGTCCGAGAAGAAATCAGCAAAAAGCTTTCCTCCCGTGTAAACGCGAAAAACGCGATTTTTTTCAAAAAACATCGGATAATCAAAAAACATAAAATCACCTGTACTTAATAAGCTTCTGCGCTTCGTCAATATTCTCTGCCTTGCCGATTGCAACGAGCGATGTCAGCGCCGCGCCATATGCCGCCTCTTCCTCATAAAGAGGAAATTTTATCTCAGCAGAAAAAACCTCCGAAACAATCTTTTGCAATGCCGTATTTTTTCTTATACCATTTCCCGAGCAAACGATTTTTTCAGTTTTTCCGCCCGCATACATAGCGTGAAGCTCGTTTGCAATCGCATAAATCGTTGCAACTGCCATATCTCCTGCCGTGAAATTATCCTGCGACATATTCGAGAAGCCTCCGCGGATTGCGGGATTTGCACGGGTGCCGCAGAAACGGCTGTCCGCAACGAGATCTGTTTTAGTTTTTGTTTCAAGCATTTTGTCAATCTGCTTATAAAGAGACGGACACTCTTCTCCCGTTGCAAGCTCAACGACCGAGGCGAAAAAGCGCTCGAGCATTGAGAATGCCCGACCTCCGCAAAGAGCCGCACCAACGATAAGAAAACGCTTTCCGTCATAGGGACGGGATTCTATGTTATCACCCGTTACGGGAGAATCACTCAGATATGAAATCTGCGACCCTGTTCCGACATTGAGAAGAGGCGCGCCGATTCCGTCAGAGCCAATGAAGCTCGCCTGATTATCACCGACGGCAACAGAGACCTGAACCCCTCGCCAGCTTCCGACGGATGCGAACTCTGCCGTTACTTCAGGAAGCATACCGTTATCAACGGTAAACTCATTTTTGCTTATATCAAAGCAACCGAAGCTCGCGGCGTTTGTAATGTGCATAAGAGCTTTTTTTGTTCCCGTCAGCTTCATCGCTATATAGTCGCCGATGGTACATACGCCGACAGCAGACTTTGGCACAAGCGAATTTTCACGGTTATAAAAATCCGTTACAAGACCATAGCCTGCAAAGCTGCCGAGATACTGCGCATAGGTCTTTCCATCCTTATAAGGAAGGTTGCCTCTTTCATCTTGCCAGATATAAAGAGGACTGACAGCTTCACCGTTTACATCATAATAAAGTATACCGTGCATCTGGTTTGAAATTCCGATTGAAACAAGCTCGCCCTCGCCTTTGTTTGAAATAACACCGTCGATTGCTTCAAAAACCTTCTTTTCAATCTTTGAAACATCCTGAATTTTTTCCCACGGATGCGGAGACTCAATAAATGAGTTGTTCTGACAAACGGTCGAGCAAAGAATCTCACCTGTGTTGTTATTCATCAGCACGGCGCAGATGCTCGTCGTGCCGATGTCTATTCCGATTGAATACATTGTTTTTACCTCAACAGCCTAAGTTAGAAGATTTCGGGTCAAGACGCTTGATGATATCCTGCTGGATTGCAGGTGATAAATCAAGGAAATTGACAAATGTGCCATGGATTCGCATAATGTAAACTCCGCTCGGAGCATACTTTTTAGGATTTGCAAGCACTTTTTTGAGAATTTCAGCCGTCGTAACATTAACATAGAGATAGAAAGGTGCAACGCCCTCATTAAGCTCATTGAAGAACAGAGGATTGATAATTTTATCTCTGAATTCAACGCCCTTGCCTTCATCGGTTTCGCTTGTGAAATACTTCGGGTCAATGCCGAGATGAGAAGCATAACCGCCGTTGAACTTTTCAAACGGGAGCTTCATATTTGAAAGCATACGGAAGCCAAGTCCGTTTTCTGCACTACCGTAAAGAGGGTCAACACCGTAGCCGAGCATTTCTCTTGACTTTCTGCCGTCGGGAGTTGCACCGACCCAGTATCCGTAAAGAAGATGCGTTGACGGGCTTGAGAAATCGGGACGGAAGCTGTTGCCGAGATAATTCTTTGCACCTGCAACGATATCTGCAACCTTTGAAGCAACCTCGGCTGCATAGTTATCCACTTTCTCGATATTGTTTCCGAATTTATCTGCAGAGAGAAGGAATTCCTGCAACTCCTCATAGCCGACAAAGTTTGCCTTAAGCGCATCAACGAGCTTGTCTGCATCCTCAGGACGCTCAGCGAGAAGCTTATCGATTGCGCTGAAGGAGTCAGCGATTACGGATGTACCGTGGATAAGACATCCGCTACCGTTATATTTTGTTCCCTGAGCGTTGAAATCACGCATATCAATGCCGTTTTCAAGACCGCCCATAAAGCAGGAGAGGAAAGGCACGCGCTGAGTTGAAAGAGCCACGGATGCACCGTTTGCGGCTCCTGCCATTTCTGCAACGAAGAATTCAACATTCTTATAAAACTCTTCCTGAATATTTTCAAGAGAAGCCGCCTTTGTTTCTGCAAGGCGCTCGCCTGTTACCGTTGAAATACCGCCCGTAAGCGTCATTTCAAGAATTTTCGGAAGGTTGAGCCAGCTATTTGTTGTATTGCCGTTATCCTTACCCATGATAAGGGGTTCCTGACAGCCTGCGATTGATATATCGGGCAGGTCTTTTGGATCAACGCCGTTTGCACCGAGAACCTCGAAGAGCGAATCGTCATTGAACATTGACGGAGTAAGTACACCCGGAGTGAAGAAGAATCTGCCAAGCTCCTCATAAAGCTTCTGCGGTGTGTTTTTATGAAGCTTGACCGAAAGAATCGGCTGAGGAAGGTTCATATCAAAATATGCGTCAAGCATTGCATATGAAGTGTCATTTGTAAGGTCGTTGCCCTCGTTATCGCGTCCGCTGATGATGATATTCTGCGAAATCGCCCAGCTTCTGTCTGCAACATTGAAGAAAACAAGGAAATGTTTGAAGAGACCTGCTACGGTATCGCGGTCAAGTCCGTTTCTGTACGGTTCAAAAATTCTGTCTGCATTGCCGACGGAGAAAGCAAACGGATTCGGAGTCTGTTCAAGGCACATCATCTGCCAGAGAAGAATGAAAGCCTGCATAGCTTCATACATATTTTCAGCACCATTTGCAGGAACTTTTCTTAAAGTTTTAATCATAAGCTCAAGCTCTGCCTTGCGCTCATCGTCAGCATCAGTAAGCTTTGACTCAGCAAGAAGGGCATATTTCTCCGCAAGAGCTATAACGCTTTCAAGAGCAATCCTGAAAGCCTTGTATCCGTTGCCGTCCTTATCCTTGATTTCATCAATCATAGCCTGAACGCCGTTTTTGATTGCATATCTGAAATCAGGAATAAGATGGCCCGTAACCTGCTCAACGAAATAGATAACTTCCTTTGTGCTGTTTTCGCACTTTGCGTAGGTCTCACCAAGCTTTACGGCATATTCCGTCTTGCTGAATTCGGCCTTTGTGGCTTCAATCCTTTCTGCAGTGAACTCGTCGTTCGGCTCAATATCGCCAAAAACAGCCGCAGGGTCGCAATAACCGCTGAAGCCCTCAACCTTGAAGGAAGGATTGATAAGAGCATAGCTTCTTGCAAATGCGTCATCCTGTGTGCCTGCAAAAATCTGGTTATCATCAATCCAGAGAGGAACAATATCAACAAGCTCGCGAAGGATGTATGCTTTTTTAACCTCTTCGCTTTCATTTTTATACTTTTCCTGCAAAGCAAGCTCTGCTTCCTTTGCAATAAACCAACCGTCAAGTCGCATCTTTGCTCTTTCATTAACGAAAAGTGCTTTCGCCTTGCGCGTCAACTTTTCCGGAGTGTAAATTTGTTGCATAACCATTCTCCTTTATGTTTTAGTTACTTTCATTCCGTTTTCTGTGAATAATTTTCTGAATTTTTCTATCGTTTCGTCCGAAACAAAGCCGTCCTCTATCTCGTAATTCTGCGTCCATTTGTCCTTACCGTATTCGTGGTAAGCAAGAAATTCAAAAACAGCCGACGAGGTATCAAACTTTTTAAAATAATCAACAAACCCCTGCGGGTCGTCATTAATATGCTTTATTACGGGTATTCTTATATGAATCTGCCTGCCCAAAGCAAAAATTTTTTCAAAATTCTCTTTAACCGCTTCGTTGCCAACACCTATCCATTTTTTATGAACATCGGTATCATAATGTTTGAAATCAGCTATGAGATAATCAACATTTTCTGCAATCTCCAAAAGATACGGACTTGAAGCGTTCGTTTCAATTGCCGTGTTTATGCCCTCGGCCTGAAGACCTTTCAGAAGCGCCTTAAGCTCAGCGTGCTGAAGAGTACATTCACCACCCGTGAAGGTAACACCTCCGCCGTCAAAAAACATCATACGGCTACGCTTTGCCTCGCTGAGAAGCTCATCGACCGTATAAACCTTTGCCTTCTCATCCTCGCCGTTCATACTCTCGGGATTTGAACACCACTTGCAGCGGAAATTGCACCCCTGAAGATGATAAACAAGCCTGTTTCCCGGCCCGTCCTGCGAGAAGTTGAAACCCTTTTGCAGAATTCTCATCATAGTTCCCCTTATATAATACCTATATATTAACAGTTTGATTGTATACTTTGACGAACCATTTGTCAAGAAAAAAAATAAATTGTATATATGCAATAAAAAATATAATATTCACTTAATTCGCTTGACTTTTTATGAAATAACTGTATAATTATTCATTATCAATGAATATAGGGTGATTAGGTGAAAAAGATTTTTATTGACGGAAAAGCAGGTACTACGGGACTGCGTATTTATGAAAGATTAAGCGAAAGAAACGACATTGAGCTTATGCTTATCCCTGAAGAATTGCGAAAGGATGTAAACGCAAGAAAAGAGATGCTCAATTCCTGCGACATTGCATTTCTCTGCCTTCCGGACGCGGCTGCTATGGAGTCCGTTTCGCTGATTGAGAATCCCGAGGTAAGAGTTCTTGACACTTCAACAGCTCACCGTACAAACCCCGCCTGGGCATACGGCTTCCCCGAGCTTTCAGACGCACACAGAGAAAAAATTCTCTCTTCAAACAGAATTGCCGTTCCGGGTTGCCACGCAAGCGGATTTATTTCTCTTGTTTATCCGCTTGTTGAAAAAGGCGTTATTTCTGAAGATATTCTCCTCGCCTGCCATTCTCTTACAGGCTACAGCGGCGGCGGAAACAAAATGATCGGCGAATACGAAGCCCCCGAAATTGAGGAAGCATACGGTTCACCCCGTCAGTACGGACTTTCTCAGATGCATAAGCATCTCCCTGAAATGACGGCAATAACGGGAATCAAAAACGCTCCTGCGTTCTCTCCCATCGTCGCAAACTACTATAGCGGTATGCTCGTTACCGTTCCTTTGTTCAAAGAACAGATAAACGGCGTAAAAATTGACGAAATTCGTAAAATTTATAGTGAAAAATACCATGGACCTGTGGTACAATACAAGTTTGACATCGGCGAAGGCGGTTTTATCTGCTCAAACAAGCTCTCCTTCAACGACGGAATGGAAATTTTCGTTGAGGGCAACGAAGACCGCGTACTTCTTATGGCTCGTTATGATAACCTCGGCAAGGGTGCTTCAGGCGCGGCTATTCAGAATATGAACATCATTCTCGGCGTCGATGAAACTACAGGATTAAATTTAGAGGTGTAAAAGATGAAAGAAATCACAGGCGGCATCTGCGCCGCAAAAGGATTCAAGGCAAACGGTATACATTGCGGAATCAGAAAGAATAAGACAAAAAGAGACCTCGCTCTTATAACAAGTGATGTCAAGGCTGCGGCGGCGGCTGTTTATACAACCAACCTCGTCAAGGGTGCTCCCCTTACGGTTACAAAAAATCATATTGCAGACGGTTATGCTCAGGCAGTTATCTGCAACAGCGGCAATGCAAACACCTGCAACGCAAACGGAATTGAAATTGCAGAGCAGATGAGCGAGCTTGTTGAAAAAGCAACAGGCATTTCCAAGGACGATGTTGTTATTGCTTCAACCGGCGTTATCGGCCAGGTGCTTGATATCACACCTATTGCAAACGGAATGGACGAGCTTGCGGCAGGTCTCGGCGACCACAGTGACCTCGCGGCAGAAGGCATTATGACAACTGACACAATCAAGAAAGAAATCGCAATCAGCTTCGAAATTGACGGTGTTGAGTGCAAAATCGGAGGTATCGCAAAAGGTAGCGGTATGATTCATCCGAATATGGCAACGATGCTCGTTTTCATAACAACGGATGTTGCTATCGCTCCTGAGCTTCTTCAGAAGGCTCTTAGCACAGACATCGCTTCAACATTCAATATGGTAAGCGTTGACGGCGACACTTCAACAAACGATATGGTAACTGTTCTTGCAAACGGAATGGCAGGAAACAAGCTCATTGACAAAGAAGATGAAAACTTTGCTAAGTTCTGCAAGGCTCTCAACAGCGTTACTGTTTACCTCTGCAGAAAAATTGCAGGTGACGGCGAAGGAGCAACAAAGCTTCTCGAATGTAAGGTATCGGGAGCTAAGGATGAGAAAACTGCAAAGACCGTTGCAAAGTCAGTTATCTGCTCTTCTCTTCTTAAGGCCGCTATGTTCGGCGCCGATGCCAACTGGGGACGCGTTCTCTGCGCTATCGGTTACAGCGGAGCAGATGTTGATGTTAACAAAATTGATGTAAGCTTCGAGTCATCAAAGGGCAGACTTGATGTCTGCGTAAACGGTGCAGGCATTGACTTCTCTGAAGAAAAGGCTAAGGAAATCCTTCTTGAAAAAGAAATTGACATCCTCGTTGAGCTTAATTCAGGCGATGCAAATGCAACTGCATGGGGTTGCGATCTTACTTACGATTATGTTAAAATCAACGGCGATTACAGAACTTAAGAGGTAATTAATATGAAAATTTCAAATCCGGACAGGGCGCACGTTCTTACTCACGCTCTGCCGTACATACAGAAATACGCAAATAAAATCCTTGTCGTTAAATACGGCGGTAACGCTATGATCAACGAAGACCTTAAGCAGTCCGTTATGAGCGATATCATTCTTCTCTCAACGGTCGGCATCAAGGTTGTTCTCGTTCACGGCGGCGGTCCTGAGATTACAGAGATGCTTGCAAAAATCGGCAAGGAAACTCAATTCGTCAACGGACTTCGCGTTACGGATAAAGAAACTGCAGAAATCGTGCAGATGGTTCTTGCAGGTAAAATCAACAAGAGCCTTGTAAGCCTCATCGAGTCAAAGGGTGGCAAGGCAATCGGTCTCAGCGGTGCTGACGGACATATGATACTTGCAAAGCCCCGTTGCGAAGAGCTCGGCTTCGTCGGTGACATCGAAAAGGTCGATGTTACCCCCATTCTTGACACTCTTTCAATGGGTTATATCCCCGTTGTTTCCACCGTTGGCTGTGATAAGCAGGGCAATGTTTATAACATCAACGCAGACACAGTTGCCGCTAAAATTGCAGGCGAACTCAAGGCTGAGAGCCTTATTTCAATGACAGATATTGAAGGAATCCTTCGCGACAAGGATGACCCGTCATCTCTAATTTCAAGAATTTTCATCGAGGATGCACCCAAGCTCACTGAGGAGGGCATTATTTCGGGCGGAATGATTCCGAAGGTTCAGTGTTGCGTTGATGCAATTAACTGGGGCGTCCGCAAGGTTTTTGTTATTGACGGAAGAGTAAAGCATTCAATCATCATTGAAATCCTCACAGACGAAGGTATCGGCACGATGTTTGTCAACGGCGAGGATTACAAGAAAAGGCATCCGGAGGCAAAATAAATGAGCATTACAGCAAACGATAAACAGTATATAGCAAACACATATGCGCGTTTCCCCGTTGAGCTTGTCAGCGGTAAGGGTGCAATCCTTAAAGATTCTGAGGGTAAGGAATACATCGACCTCGGCGCAGGAATTGCCGTTAACATTTTCGGCGTTGCGGATGATGAATGGCTCGCAGCGGTTACTAACCAGCTTTCTTCGCTTACCCACACTTCAAACCTCTATTTCACAGAGCCTTGCTCAACTCTTGCAAAGATGCTTTGCGAAAGAACGGGTATGAAAAAGGCATTCTTCGGAAACAGCGGCGCTGAAGCTAACGAATGCGCAATCAAGGTTGCCCGTCGTTACGCTTTTGATAAATACGGCGATGAAAGCCATTCAACAATCATCACTCTTAAAAACAGCTTCCACGGCAGAACGATTGCAACTCTTACTGCAACGGGTCAGGACGGCTATCATACACATTTCGGACCCTTCGTTGAAGGCTTCGTTTATGCTGAGGCAAATAACGCAGAGAGCGTAAGAAAGCTCGCAGAGGAAAACAACTGCGTCGCAATTATGATGGAGCTCGTTCAGGGTGAAGGCGGCGTTTGCAAGCTCGATAAGGAATTTGTTGACGAAGTTAAAAAAATCGCAGAAGAAAAGGATATGCTCATCATCATCGATGAGGTTCAGACAGGTAACGGCAGAACAGGCACTCTTTACACTTTCCAGCAATATGACCTTATGCCTGATATCGTTACAACGGCAAAGGGAATCGGCGGCGGTCTTCCTATCGGCGTTGCAATGCTTGGCGAAAAGGTTGAGAATGTTCTCATTCCCGGTTCTCACGGTACAACCTTCGGCGGCAATCCCGTTTGCTGTGCAGGCGCTTGCAACATTCTTTCAAGAATTGACGATGAGCTTCTCAGCGAAGTCAGAGCAAAGTCTGCATATATTTTTGAGGAATTTGAAGGGGCAAAGGGCGTCAAGAGCGTCAGCGGTCTCGGCCTTATGATTGGTATTGAAACTGAAAAGGATGCAAAAGAAATCGTCAATGCCTGCTTGCAGAAGGGTGTTCTCGTCCTGACGGCAAAGACGAAGATAAGACTTCTTCCTCCGCTTAACATCGGTTGGGATGAGCTTAAAAAGGCCGTTGCCATTCTTAAAGAAATCATCGCTGAATAATTTTAAATTTATACAAACAATAAAAGGGCGGATTGTTTTAAAACTCTCCGTCCTTAATTTTTTGTGAGGTGAAGTTATGTGCACTGCAATAAGCTTTAAAACGAAAGACCATTACTTCGGCAGAACGCTCGACCTTGAATATGACTACAACGAAAGTGTTACGGTTACGCCGAGAAACTTTCCGTTCAAGTTTACAAATCGAAAAGAAAATAAAAATCATTCTGCTATTATCGGAATTGCAACAGTTATAGATACCTACCCTCTTTACTACGAAGCAACCAACGAGGCAGGGCTGAGCGTTGCCGGGCTGAATTTTCCTAACAATGCCTTTTATCATCCGACCGACGAAAGCAAAGTAAACATTGCTCCGTTTGAATTTATACCATACATTCTTACGGAGTGTAAAACCGTTGAAGACGCAAAAAAGCTTCTCGAAAAAGCGAATATCGCCAATATTGATTTTCGCCCCGATCTGAAAGCTTCGCCTCTTCACTGGATGATTTCAGATAAAAATAAAAGTATAACCGTTGAATCGACGGTAGCCGGATTGCAGGTTTACGAAAACCCTATCGGCGTGCTGACAAACAATCCACCTTTTGACTTGCAGATAAAAAACCTTGAAAAATATAAAAATCTTTCTTCGAAAGAGCCTGAACACAAACCGGATATGTCTCATTATTCAAAAGGACTGGGTGCAATCGGTCTGCCGGGCGACCTATCCTCGGCGTCCAGATTTGTTCGCGCGGCCTTTACTAAAGAGAACTCCGTCTGCGGTGACAGCGAAAGCGAGAGCGTAAGCCAGTTTTTTCACATTCTAGGTTCCGTTTCTCACACTAGAGGTACGGTTGACCTTGGCGGAAAATATGAAATAACGGTTTATACCTCTTGCTGTAACACAGACAGAGGAATTTTATACTATACAACCTATGAAAATCCGCAGATTTCCGCAATCGATATGAACAAGCTTAACCTCAGCTCTGACGAGCTTTTCGAATTTCCGCTTGAAACAGAAATGAATATAAATCGTATCATTTAGGAAAATGTGTTTGTATAAAACCTCCCTACAAATTCGGGTTTGTAGAGCAAAGGCGATGCCTTTTTAGATAATAGATAAGAGATAATATTGAATAGTTGAGGGTCTGCGACGCTGATTTTTAATGTCTGTCTTAATCGTTCTTGTAGGGCGTGACGCTTGCGACACGCCGTAAAATAGCGCAGAATTAACGGTTCGTCGCAGAGCGTCGAACCCTACGAACCACGATTCGAGCGACTTCGTAGGGGAACATATTATGTTCCCGTTAAAATAATTCGAAAACCACGGGCAGATAATATCTGCCCCTACGAACACGACTTAATATAAGCAAGTAGGGGATGGGTTGCCCATCCCGAAGAAAAA
>JAGAVE010000080.1 GCA_017942105.1 Clostridia bacterium
ACGCTGATGAAGGGTGATAAGGTTGTCGAGGGACTTGAAATAGTTGCCGATAGCTTGCTGCTCCTCGATTTTGGGGTATGGAATTTGGATAGTTTTCATTCCGTCTACATCAATACTTTTTCCGTCACGAATGCCATAAACGTGTGGCTTAAGCAATACACTGATGAAAAATTTAGACCTAAAAAACGGATAATAAAATCCAGTATCTACATTTTCTCCGTGAAAAATATGATAGGCAGGACTTACAATTCCCTTTGAATTAGCCACTTCTAAGCCACCCTCAAAAGAACGAAGATGCAGAATAAAATCATTCTTATTTACGAGCTTGTAGTTTTTCAACCCAGCTTTGTCATATATCAAATTTCGGTCAGACTCATCTCTTAAAATTGTTCCCTTACCTTGAATAATTGTAAGCGGCGGTAATTCTTCGTGGTTCTTTTCAGAGTATTCTTCAAACACATTCCCAAACTTACGCTGTTCCCAAGTTCTTGCAAAATAGGCAAAGAAAAAGGAGCTAAGAAAGTCTTAGCTCCATAAAAATATACATTTTTTATTCAGTTTTAGGATTTCGCTGTCAATTTAGTATCATCTATTCTATAATTATCATCACGAAGCGGGACAATTTCTTCAATTAACAGGTCTGACAAGGCTTTTTTCATAGCCTGATTGTACTTGAATTTCGATATATCGCTGTGGGTTTCGGAGAATTTGTCAAAATCGGCAGCTTTCTTCAAATTATTAAGTCCGGGGATTTCCGTATCACCAAGCTCATAGCGGTCGGCGGAGTAGGAAACCGCTTCAAGACTTACACACCATTCAGCAGCAAAGCCCGAAAGAACATTGTCAATAGCTTCCTTACGCATCTGAGCAAGAGTGTGAGAAACTCTCTTGTCCTTAAAATCATCCGGATTATTGTTAATCTCGTCCCACAATTCCTGCATTAAAGCACCGAGCTTAGGGTTAGATGAAAGCAAATCCTCAATGTATTTACTGATTTCGGCAAGAAGATTTTGATAATGCTGTTCTGCTCTTTCCTCATCAGTAGCTGAAACTACGGTCTGAATTAAGCTAACAATGTAGTCATAGTCTATTTTTTCACGGCTGTACGCTTTAAGCTCATATTCAAAGTCGATAACAGTTGGGTCAATAGGGTCAATCGGATTGGGTTCCTTTCTATACTTCTCTCGAATATTCTTGTAATGAGCAGCATAATCATCGTATTCTTCCTGAGTTATGCCGTAAGACTCTGGTGGATTTTCAGCATACTTTGTAAATGCTTTAAGGCTTGCATAAATCTTGTCAAACTCTTGGAAAGCCTTTGCAAAGCGTAATTCGCCCTCTTTTGCAAGAGTAGGAATAACATCAGGAGTAGCCGCAGTTACACGAACATAAGCAAGAGCTTTTGTGAACTCGTCATATACTGTATCCCAATCAGGAGCAAGTACAGAGGCTTCTCCGCCCGCTGAGTAGAGTATCAGTGCTGCGTCAACAGCCTTTTTAAACTTATGCGGAGATTGGAAAGTAACAATCTGTCCTGCCTGTTTAGGCTTATCAAAAAGACGATTTGTACGGGAGAATGCCTGAATAATGTCGTGAGGGTGCATAGGCTGTCTGTCCATAAAGACGGTTGACAGACAAGGTGCGTCAAAACCTGTGAGTAATCTGTTTACAACGATAACAAGGTCGAGTTGTTCATCACGGCTCTTGAATTTGGATTTCTTTCTTGCAAGTCGGTCATTCAAATTTGCGTTATATCCTTTAATTTCGCCAATACCGTATGTAGTACCGAACATTCTATTGTAATCGTCAAGAGACTCCTTCATTTTTGGAACGTTAAGGTCTGCACTTTCAGTATCTTCATCACTTGAAACAGAATATGTAATCGCAAATTTCGGGAAGTCAGGTAAAACTCTTTTTGTTTCTTCGCTGATTTCAAGCTCCGTTTCGCCGTTTTTGACTCTTTTCAGCAAATCATAATATGCCTGTGCTCTCTGAATTGAATTAACTGTGAGCAAGCCTTCATAAGTTTTTCCACGTCCGTTTGTAAAGCCGAGCTTCTCTCTTGATTTATTTAGAATAGTGTCAAGAACTTTGAGCATATGCGTTTCGGTTTCGTAAATGGACAAATCTTCGTTTTCGTCATTGTTCTTTAAGTCAAGCTGACCGAGATGTTCGGTCTGGAAGCCTAAAACAGCTTGGTCACGGATAGCTTCCTTTACTGTATACTTATGTAAACAATCGCCGTAAAGCTCATTTGTAGTTCTCGGCAAATCTCCTTCGGCTGGATATGCGTTTACCTCAAAGCGTGGGGTTCCCGTAAAGCCGTACCAAAGAGAATTATGGAAGAACTGCGAGAGAAGTCGCTGTGTTCTCGGTGTAACAGCTCGGTGACATTCATCAACAACAAAAGCAATACGCAGGCTCTTAATACGGTTATAAGCTGGTGTGCCTTCCTGTAACCGCTTTTTAATAGCGATAGACAGCTTTTGAATTGTTGTAACGATAACCTGTTGATTTTGGTTTTTCAGCTTATTTATGAGGTCGCCTACATTGTCGGTTTCATCTACATCAACAACATCATTGTTTGCGTAAGACTGGAATGCCTGAGTTGTTTGCATATCAAGGTCTTTACGGTCAATAAGGAATATTGTCTTTTCAATGCTCGGAATATCCATAAGAAGATTTCTCGCTGTTTTATAGCTCGTCATAGTCTTGCCTGAGCCTGTTGTATGCCAGATATATCCCGATTTGCCTTGACGTGAAGCCGTTCTCACAGCTTCAATAGCGTGTATCTGATACGGACGGAGCAGAAGGAGCTTCTTATCCTCTTGGTCTAATACAACATATTTCATTACCATCTGATGAGCTTCGGGGATTTTAAGCACCTGTGAAGCGAATTTCAGATAATCGGAAACAGGAGCGTTTTCGTTATCCTGCCAACCTGAAAGAAACTTTTCATTGAGCTGTTCCTCGGTAGCTGCTGCAAAATACTTGGTGTCTACCGCATTTGATACTACAAACATCTGAACAGCAGAGAATACGCCTGTAAACTTTCCTTCGCCGATATACTTTTTAATCTGTCTGAAACCGTCCATATATGAGTGCTGACGGTTTTTCAGCTCGATATGAATAAGCGGAATACCGTTAATAAGCAGAGAAACGTCAAAGCGACGGTTCTGGTCGTGAATATCACATTCATCGTCTTTTAAGGCTCTGTACTGGTTAATAACCTCGTAAACGCTTGAACCTCCTGCAATATCATCACGCTTTAAGACTGTAAGCTGAACGGTCTTGGTATCTCTCTGAACGGAAACGTGTGCAACGCCGTTTTCTCCTGCAATCCATTTTGCAGCATCATAAAAGGTTGGGAAAGAAAGCTGGTTTTTAACCTGTTCAAACTCACGGTCTGAAAGCTCTGTTCCGTCAAGCTGCTCTTTGTTTCCTCGTTCAAGAATGAGCTTGATATTCGCCCAAAGTTTTTCTTCGTCATTAAGGTCGGGGCGGTAAGTCCACTGACTTTTCCCCTCAGTAAGCTGTTTTATTAACTTTTCTTCTATTGTCTGTTCGAGTTCTGCCAAGTTAATACACCGCCTTTCATATAAACATCTTCTGGAGCATAGATTTTTTCATTTTTTTCAGCGTTTCCAACTTACGCTGATGAAGGGTGATAAGGTTGTCGAGATGTCTGAAATAGTCGCTTAATTGCTTTTGTTCTTTAACAGATGGCATTGTAATCTTGATACCCATAAACTCATCATAGTTTATATTCAACAGTCCGTCCATACGAGCACCAGATGATATGAGCTTGCCTAATTCTTTATCAGGAAGCTTTGTAGCAAAGACGTATTCAATGAAATCTGCATCAGCTTCATCTGTTACTTTAAAACTGTGATAAACCCTCGGAACAAGGGCTTCTTCGTATGTTCGGAGAGAAAAAACAGTACCATATTTTGCGAGTTTAGAGTTGCCGTGATTATATGAAAGTTCACCTTTGCGAAGAAGTGTATAATTCTTTTGTTCCTTACCAGCTATATTTGCAGAAAATCTATCACGTTGGTCAAGCCAGCCGTATCCTGCTGAAATTGTAAGGGTAGGCAAATCCATTCTACCATCATTTCCTTGCACTCTTTGAGTAACATCCTTTAACTTACGCTGTTCCCAAGCGTCAGTAAATCCAGCAAATCGAATTTCGGGATAAAGGCTTCCATTTTTCGGAAACATTTTTTGGAGCATAGATTTTTTGAGTTTTTGAAGGGTTTCACACTTACGCTGATGAAGGGTGATAAGGTTGTCGAGGTTG
>JAGAVE010000014.1 GCA_017942105.1 Clostridia bacterium
TAAGTTAAATTTAATAGTGCTTGATTCTCAAAACATAGTCCCCTGCTGTTTGCATAGTTTCCGACTGAACTTTCAGCGAAGAAGTGAAGATGAAGTATTTATGCAAACTACCAACCTCGAAACAACGGCTGAAAAAATAAAGTATTTCAGACTTTTGAGTAATATGAAACAGAGCGAGGTTTGTGAATATATCGATGTTTCGAGAAATACGTATCTGAGTTATGAAAATTCAGACAGGACAAGCTATCCGGGGGGTGTGTTAGAAAAGCTTGCGGAATGTTTTGGGGTTGAATATCTGAAATCATAGCCCAATAATCTGTTTATAAAAAAACGCTCCCACAAACATGGGAGCGAAAAAACTTTAATATTTCATTGTCGTTTATATATATAGGATAAGAAACATTATATCCTATTTTAAAACTGCGACTGCATCACTGATTGTTTTTTCAAGTGCTTCTTTGCCGTAGACATCAACCTGTGCTTTGTTCTTTTCTCCGTGAGTAAGACATCCTGCACCACCGATACAACCTCCAACACAAGCCATACCTTCAATAAAGTTTGCATCAAGAACATTCTTGCTCTTCTTAAGAAGGGCTGTTTTACAGGCTTCGATACCGTCACATACAGCAGGCTTTACTGTAAAATCAATTTTCTGTTCAGTCAGAGCCTGGACAACAGCATCTGAAAGACCGCCTGAACGGGCAAATATTCTGCCAAAATATGAAGCATTATCAAGCACATCTTCACCGAGAGTTGTGATATCAATGTCCTTGCTGTCAAAGAGAGCCTGAAGCTCTTCAAAGGTAAGTACTGAATCAACATAAGGTTTGACTGTTTCAAGTTGAGCCTCCGCCTTCTTGGCGGTACAAGGTCCGATGAATACGACCTTTGCGCCCTCGTCAGTCTCTTTGATATATTTCGCAAGCATTGCCATAGGTGACAGGTTATGTGATATATAAGGCACAAGAGCAGGAAAAGCTGACTTAATATACTGCACAAAGGCAGGACAGCATGAACTTGTCAAAAACTCTTTTTCGCTGAGTTCTTTTGCTTCGCTCATCGCTACCATATCTGCGCCGAGAGCCGCTTCAACAACAGTGAAAAATCCGAGTTCCTTTAAGCCTGTAATTACCTGACCGAGCTTCGCATAAGTAAACTGGCTTGAAATTGAAGGAGCAACAACTGCATAAACCTTATACTTTTCATTATTCCTACTCTTTTTAATAATGTCTATAACATTAAGAATGTACGATTTATCACTGATAGCACCAAAGGGACACTGATAAACACAAGCACCGCATTGGATACATTTATTATTGTCAATTGCGGCGGCATTATCTTCATTGATTGAAATTGCTTTAACTTTACAAGCAATCTGACACGGACGCTTACGGTTAACAATAGCCGCAAACGGACAAACCTTTGCACACTGACCGCATTCAACACACTTCGATTTATCGATATGTGCGACATGATTATGATCAAAGGAAATCGCACCGCGTTTGCAGACATCCTCACATCTGTGAGCAAGACAGCCGCGGCAAGAATCTGTTACCTCGTAACCTGCAGCGGGACATTCATCACAAGCAATGTCGATAACCTCGATAACATTGGGGTTTTCTTTGTCACCACCCATTGCAAGCTTTACACGCTCTCCAAGGATTGCGCGTTCTTTATAAACACAGCAGCGCATAGTTGATGTTTTGCCCGGCACAATCTTCTGCGGAATGTCAAGAAGATTCTGAAGGAGTGTGTCATTCCACGCCTCTTGAGCAACCTGACGCAAAACCTTATATTTAAGATACTGAACCTTGGTGTCAAATTTTCTCATTATATACACTCCTTAGAAATAACTGACTTTAATACGTTTACCCATTTTTTTCAGAGACTTTGAAAGCTCCTCAACAAGATTCATTTTAATGTTAAAGTTTATAGGTAAGTCAGGATTCTGATGAGCAGGATTAATTGCACGACCAACATAGAAATTGATATCCGTAGCTTCTTCAAACAGCAGACGGCAGATGAGAGATGCGCCATCTTTTTTGAAGCTCCAATGCTCATAATGCTTGTTTTCGCCGAGATAATCTTCAGCGTATTCAACAACCTTATTAACCGTTATTACGCCTTCCGTCACCAGGTCAACCCCCTCTAATTCAGCAATAGGAGGAACATCACTCTGTTCAAAATTAAGAGTTGGTTTGAGAGGTTTTCTGAGGAATTTTGCGGCAATTGAAGAGGTTGTACCACCACAAATAATGTGCTTTCCTTCCTTTCCGAAAAACAGCGACATCATTCTGTCTGCATCATCACGGTTAGACGGAGGTCCGAAAAGCATATTCATAGGCACTCTTTTTCTTATACGCACGATACAGGCTGTTGCATCATCACCCGGTTTATGACCGTAAAGCTTATTACATTCATCAACAAGCATTGTTGAAAGAGTTTTGGCAGTATAGCCTGCAGGTGCAAGAGTTTCAAGAAAATCAATAATATCTTCTCTCTTCCATCCGAAATTGTAAGAAATACCGATTCCTGCATGAGGACAACCATCGCTCATTGCAATAAAAATATCATTTTCCTGCAAATTGATAACAGATTTGAATATCTTTTTGCCGCCGATGTTCATTTCTGTCTTGGGATAATCCCAGTTCTTTTCATCACGGATAATAATCGCATGAGGATTATCGTACTGAATAAGCTCAGCAGTCTGATTGTTTTTAAGATGTATGATTGTGAATGTTGAATAAGCAACTCCTCTTACAGAGCAAACAGGCAGAGTTGCCGCAATTGTTTCAACACATTCTTCAAGTGACAATCCTTCTGCAAGCATAGTTGAAATAATCTTGGATGTAAGAGTAGAAAGAATACTTGCTTTTACACCGCTGCCGAGTCCGTCCGACAACACAATAACTGTTGAATCGTCACCAGGCTCAACTATATCAACATGGTCTCCGCAAAGCTCTTCACCGTGATGATTTATACTCTTATATCCGATATCAGCACATAAATCATTCATTGGTAATTGACTCCTTCAGCTTTGCAAGAGCAATTTTTGTTTCTGCGGCTGTTTCACCGAGAAGTGATGCAATTTCCTGAACGATACGCATCTGTTTTTCAACAACCTTGTCAGCAACTTCTACAGTTTGCTTACTGATGGCATCTTTTCTTTCCTTCGCATATTGCTCATCGGTAACATCACGCATAATACCTACAAGAAGTCTTGAATCACGGTCATAAACTATTGTCTGTTCAACATAACGCTTGTACTCAGCATAGTATACACGTTCGTTATGAATTCCGATACCCGTGTCACGGACTTTCATAAAAGGTGTGGGATCAAGAATTCTTATACACTGAGTACCGAGAACATCGGAAGCATAACGGATATTCATAATTTCCCTTGCAGCCTTGTTAATCTGCTGAACTTCAAGCTGGTCGTTAAGAACAATAAGTCCGTTAGGTGAATTGTTAACGATTGTATCAGAAAAGCTTTCAGCCTTATCCTTGAGGAAAGGAAGACACATGGAGCTTTCTGCTTTGCCCTGAATAATAGCTATTGCCTTTTCGCGGCAGGTATTGTATCCGCAGGAGCCGCAATTAAGCTCCTGAGAGGGCTTGAATTTGCCCATCTGACGCAGAACATTGTTTATTTCATAATCAGAAGGCTGAGGAGAACGCTGTTCTATAAACGCAAAATGCTTTTTCAGATCCTTTGCCTTAGGCTGAGAAACCTCAAAATCCTTTGCGCCTGCATATTTCGTAATAGTGATATAATCCTTTACTGTTTCTGTATGGTGATATTTTTCCATAACGGGACCGCCCATACAGCTTCCGACACAAGCAGACATCTCAATAAAGCATTTGTGGATTTTTCCGCTTTCAATATCCTTAAGAGCTGCGATGCAGTTTTCCACACCGTCAAGTGCGAGATATGTAAAGCCGGTGTTTTCCTGTGCCATTGTTTTAAGCACACCGCCGGTGGTCGGGAAAAATCTTGCACGGGAGCAGATATCATTATCCGTTTCCGGCTCAATTTCTATATTTTCAGATTTCAGCCATTCTGTTAATTCTTCAAATGTAAGCACTGCATCCACAATGCCTTCATAATGCTCAGCCTCATCTTTTTTTGCAACACAAGGTCCGATAAAAACAGTTTTTGCATTCTGATAACGCTGCTTTATATCGTTACAATGAGCCTGCATAGGAGAAACAACATCAGCAAGATACTCAAGAGCTGCAGGATAATGCTTCTGAATAAGAAGGTTAATAGAATGGCAACAAGAGGAAATAATTATATCTCTGTCTTCCTCTTTTATCATTCTTTCATATTCATTTTTTACAATGGTCGCACCGATTGCAGTTTCCTCAACATCATAAAAGCCCAGCTTTTTAAGGGCTTTTCTCATTGAGTTGATACCTGCACCGTCGTAGTTAGCAACAAATGAGGGAGCAAGAGAAACAATTACAGGAGCACCTGACTGAAGAAGAACCTTTACTTTTTCGGTCTCATCAACAATTTCTTTTGCATTCTGGGGACACACAACGAAACACTGACCGCAAAGAATACACTCGTTGCCGATGATGTGTGCCTGATTTCCCGAGAAACGGATTGCCTTTACAGGGCAATGGCGAATACATTTATAGCAGTTTTTACAGTTTGATTTTTTTAATGTCAAACAATTTGGCATTATCCGTTACTTCCCTTCATTCTTGATTTTTTTCAGTACATTCTCCTCAAAAAACTCTTTGAAGCTTTCCTTTGTAACACCGGTATGAATATCATCGTCAATCTGGATGGTAACACCAATGCGGTTACACTTACCGATGCAGAAACTGCCGGCAAGTGTAACCTCGTCTTCAAGATGATAATCACTGACGGCTTTCTGCAGAAGCTCCACAATTTCGGGAGAACCCTTTAAGTGGCAGGAGCTGCCTACACAAACCTGAATCAGCATATTATATCTTTTCCTTCACGTTCTTATTAAAAAATTCTTCTACTGTTTCGGGGGTAACTGAATAGAAATTATCATCTATTGTTACACAAACACCCTGCTGACATTTACCCATACAGAAAGTGCCGCCGAGCTCAACCTTATCACCAAGATTGTTTTCCTTGATAAGATACTGAAGCTGCTCTACTACCTGACGTGAACCCTTGATATGGCATGAACTACCAATACATACTGTAACTTTCATTATCTTCGTCTCCTTATCTGATTATTCATAATCTACAACATCAACCCAAGAAAGAAGGAATTCTCTTTCTTTTTCATTACCTTTAACTGACTGTGAAGCAGCTACGATAGGCATCCACTTCTGAACATACTGCTTAGCTGTGTTGCTCTTTGAACAGAACAAATCAAGATAAGTCTTTGCACCGTCAATATCACCGTTAAGCCAGAAGAGAAGGTAAGTTCTTGCTGCATCGGCTGAAGCGTTACCCTGAGTAGCGTGAGCCCAGTCAAGGATATAAGGTGTGCCGTCTTCTGTGATAATTATATTTGAAGGATTAAGATCACCGTGACAAACCTTTTTGTGCTTCGGCATACCTTCAAGACGTGTGTGAAGGTCATAGCGTGTTGTTGCATCAAGCTCGCTCATACCGATTTTTCTGTTCATTTTATCCTTAAGCTTATTGAGAAGTGCACATTCCTTTGAGTGAATACCGAGCTGAATATCAACAAGAAGTCCGATATATTCATTCTTCTTTTCTGCATCCTCATCCATAAGCTGCTGAAGTGTTTTACCTTTGATGTACTCTGAAATGATAGCCCATTTGCCGTCAATCATTGTTACTTCAAGAACCTTGGGAATATTAAGACCTGTTTCTTCAATACGAGCCTGATTGAGAGCCTCGTTGAGAACATCTGCTTTTGAATAATCTTCGTTAAAAACCTTAACGCACTTGTCACCGTCACGGTAGATAGTTTTGTTATTTCTTACTGCTATTACTCTGTCAAGTTTCATTTCAGTTTCCTCCCTTAATTATGCTTTTTTACCTTTACGGTATGTTACTTTAACTTCGTCAACCTTTGCGCCTTCTTCAATATCGGCAGCTGTAGGCATTTTTTTCTCAACGAAGTGCTTTCCGTAGTAAGCATTGAGATACATCTGCTTGATTTCACTCATAAGAGGATAACGGGGGTTAGCACCTGTGCACTGGTCGTCAAATGCCTGCTCAACCATTTCATCAAGATTATCAAGGAATACCTTTTCATCAACACCATAGTCCTTGATTGTTTCCTTGATTCCAACCTTTACTTTAAGGTCATTGATAGCCTTGATAAGGTTTTCAAGCTTTTCGCTGTCGTTCTTACCGCCAAGTCCGAGATAATCAGCGATTTCTGCATATCTTGCAAGAGTGTGCGGATGGTCATACTGGGAGAATGTACCCATCTTTGCAGGTGCTTCACTTGCATTGAAACGAAGAACTTCTTCGATCATAAGTGCATTAGCAACACCGTGAGGGAGGTGGTGGAAAGCACCGAGCTTATGAGCCATTGAGTGACATACGCCGAGGAATGCATTGGCGAAAGCCATACCTGCCATTGTTGCGGCATTTGCCATTTTTTCTCTTGCTTCAACATCAGTCTGACCGTTTTCATACGCACGGGGAAGATACTTGAAGATGTTTTTAAGTGCCTGAAGAGCAAGACCGTCTGTGTAATCTGTTGCAAGCATTGCTGCATAAGCTTCAACTGCGTGTGTTACAGCGTCGATACCTGATGCAGCTGTAAGTCCCTTAGGAGCTGACATATGGAAATCAGTATCAATGATTGCCATGTTTGGAAGAAGCTCGTAGTCAGCAAGAGGATACTTAACACCTGTTGCTTCGTCTGTGATAACTGCGAAGGGTGTAACTTCAGAGCCTGTACCTGCTGATGTGGGAACTGCGATGAAGTATGCCTTTTCACCCATCTTGGGGAATGTGTAAACTCTCTTACGGATATCAATGAATCTCATTGCCATATCCATAAAGTCTGCATCCGGATGCTCGTACATA
Organism: Clostridia bacterium; assembly: GCA_017942105.1. Taxonomy (GTDB): domain Bacteria; phylum Bacillota; class Clostridia; order Oscillospirales; family Acutalibacteraceae; genus CAG-488. The sequence continues at coordinate 7,004 of JAGAVE010000014.1, forward strand.
ACCCACATAATCTTTGCTGCGTCCATTGCTGAACCGCCGCCGAGTGCGATGATTGTATCAGGCTTGAATGCTGCCATCTGTGCAGCGCCTTCTTTTGCGTTGCCGAGTGTCGGGTCAGGCTGAACATTAAAGAATGTTGTGTGAGCAATGCCCATTTCGTCAAGCTTATCTGTGATGGGCTTAGTGTAGCCGTTTTCATAAAGGAATGTATCTGTTACGATAAATGCTTTCTTTGAACCGCGAACTGTGCGAAGCTCATCAAGAGCAATCGGTAAGCATCCTTTCTTAATGTATACCTTCTCAGGTGCACGGAACCAGAGCATATTTTCCCTTCTTTCTGCTACTGTCTTGATATTGATAAGGTGCTTAACACCAACGTTGTCTGATACTGAGTTACCGCCCCATGAACCGCAACCGAGTGTAAGTGACGGAGCGAGCTTGAAGTTGTAAAGGTCACCGATACCACCGTGTGATGAAGGTGTGTTAACAAGGATACGGCAAGTCTTCATTCTTGCAGCGAATTCGTTGATTTTTTCTGTTTCTGTAACTTCATTGAGATAAACAGAAGAAGTGTGACCGTAACCGCCGTCTGCAACAAGGTGTTCTGCCTTCTGAAGAGCATCTTCAAATGACTTAGCCTTGTACATTGCAAGTACGGGAGAAAGCTTTTCGTGAGCGAACTCTTCGCTGATATCAACACTTTCAACTTCACCGATAAGGATCTTTGTTCCTTCCGGAACTGTAACGCCTGCAAGTTCAGCAATCTTTGCTGCGGGCTGACCAACGATCTTTGCATTGAGAGCACCGTTGATGATGATTGTCTTTCTTACCTTTTCAGTTTCTGCAGGATCGAGGAAGTAGCAACCGCGTGTTGCAAACTCTGACTTCACTGCATCGTAAATGCTTTCAAGAACGATAACTGACTGCTCTGAAGCACAGATCATACCGTTATCAAAAGTCTTTGAATGGATAATTGAGTTAACAGCAAGAAGGATGTCTGCGCTGTCATCGATTATTGCCGGTGTGTTACCTGCACCAACGCCGAGAGCCGGCTTACCGCTTGAGTAAGCAGCCTTAACCATGCCGGGGCCACCTGTTGCAAGGATAATATCTGCTTCCTTCATAACTGTGTTTGTCATTTCGAGTGAAGGAACATCGATCCAGTCGATGATTCCTTCGGGAGCACCTGCTGCTACTGCTGCTTCAAGAACAAGCTTTGCTGCAGCAATTGTACAGCCCTTTGCTCTGGGATGAGGAGAAATGATAATTGCATTACGTGTCTTAAGAGCAAGTAAGCACTTGAAGATTGCTGTTGATGTTGGGTTTGTTGTCGGGATAACCGCTGCCACAACACCGATAGGCTCTGCTACCTTCTTGATACCGAAAGCCTTGTCTTCTTCAATGATGCCGCAAGTCTTTGTTTCCTTGTATGCATTGTAAATATATTCTGAAGCATAGTTATTTTTTATAACCTTATCTTCAACAATACCCATTCCTGTTTCTGCTACTGCCATTTTAGCAAGTGAGATTCTTGCTTTAGTTGCTGCAGAAGCTGCTGCAAGGAAAATTTTGTCAACCTGCTCCTGAGTGTAGGTAGCGAACTTCTTCTGAGCTTCTCTTGTTTTAGCGATAGCTTCCTGAAGAGTTTCAACGCTATCTACAATTGCGTAATTTTTAGTTTCCATTTGTATCCTCCTAAAAAATTATTTACTTAAACTTATTTAATCTGATTATTCAAATACGCTAATGAAAGCGCCAGATTTTCATTTTCAAGAATGACCCCGTCGGGTACATTCAGCTTGCAAGGAGCAAAATTCAGAATTGCCGTAATTCCGCACTCCACCATTTTGTCACATACTGCCTGGGCTGATCCTGCACCGACCGTGATGATGCCGAGCTGTATGTTGTTATCACTGCAAAAATTATCAAACTCATTTATAGGCTTAACCTTGATTTTTCCGGTTATGCTTATTTCCTTGTCATTGCTGTCAAAGGCTGCTGCAATTTTAATACCGAATTTCTCGAATTCATCGTAATCAAGAAGTGCCTTTCCGAGCTTTCCTGCGCCTACTAAAACTGCAAGTGCACAGTTGTTACAGCCAAGACAGTTTTCAAGATTTTCAACAAGCTCTGATGTAAAATAGCCAAGCTTCGGCTTTCCTGCACCGCTGATTGATGCAAGGTCCTTTCTGACCTGAACTTCGCCAAGAGAGAGCTTTCGTGCTATGGTCGTTGCGGATATGTATTCATATCGCTCCACCGGTAATTCTTTAAGCAACTCTAAATATATCGGTATTCTGCTGAGTGTTGCTTTTGAAATGCCGTTTTTGCACATAAGAATCCTCCCCGCCTGACTTCGTTAATAGTTTAACAAAACAATCTTCTTTACGGAATTCTTAAAACATATAATCAGTATTATCATTATCGATAACATCAGTATCGATAAATAAAAACAAACCCGACCTCAATTAAGAGATCGGGTTCATAAGCCTTAAATTAAAGATATTTTCTTTTAGATTCACACAGCTCTGTAATAAACTGTCTGTCGAGCTTCGATAATTTGTATCCATTTTTGTAAATCAGAACATCCTTATATATTTTTTTATTATCCACACATTTTTTCTGAACAAGATTATATCTTTTCAGAAGTCTTTCTGGAGCAGGAGAAACCCACATAAAAGTTTCGGGATTGTTTGAAAGTAAATCAAACTGACTTGCTCTTTCAAATATAAATATACGACGGTCTATGTTGTCGGGAAGTTCTTCCTTTACCACTTTTGAAAGCGGCATCGAAGGTACATACGGGTCAGCATGGGCTATTTCAATAA